>CAMHPQ010000001.1 GCA_946187035.1 uncultured Clostridia bacterium
TGTCGCACCGGGGGGCGAAGGGGCAGCCCTTGGGCATGTTCAGCAGGTCGATGGGCGTGCCCGTGATGGGCTGCAGCCGGGTGCCGGCCGTATCCGCCGTGGGAATGGACCGCATGAGGCCCTTGGTGTATTCGTGGCAGGGATTGTAGAAAATCTCGTCCGCCGTGCCCTGCTCGCAGATGGAGCCGGCATACATGACGATGACCTCATCGCACATCTGCGCCACGACGCCCAGGTCATGGGTGATCATGATGATGGCCATGCCCAGCTCTTCCTGCAGGGAGCCCATGAGCTCCAGGATCTGGGCCTGGATGGTCACGTCCAAAGCCGTGGTGGGCTCGTCCGCGATGAGGATGTCCGGCTCGCAGGCCAGGGCCATGGCGATCATGACGCGCTGCCGCATACCGCCGGAGAACTCATAGGGGTACTGTTTCATGCGCTTTTCCGGCTCGTTCATGTTCACCAACCGGAGCATCTCCACCGCGCGGTCCCAGGCCTCCTTCCGGTTGCGCCCGGTGTGGAGGGTGATGGCCTCCACCAGCTGGTGGCCGATGGTATAGGTGGGGTTCAGAGAGGTCATGGGGTCCTGGAAGATGATGGAGATCTTGTTGCCGCGGACGGTCTTCATGACCTTTTCGCCGGCGCCCACCAGCTCCTGGCCGTCCAGCTTCACGCTGCCGCCGACGATCTTGCCGGTGCCGGCGAGGATCTGCATGATGGAGTAGGCGGTGACGCTCTTGCCGGAGCCGCTCTCGCCCACGATGCCCAGCACCTTGCCGCGCTCCAGGTTGAAGGAGATGCCGTTGACGGCCTTCACCTCGCCGGCGTCGGTAAAGAAGGAGGTGCGCAGGTCTTTGACTTCAAGCAATGCCATATTCCTGCACCCCCTTAACCGTTCAGCTTCGGGTCGAAGGCGTCGCGCAGGCCGTCACCGAAGAGGTTCAGACTCAGCACGATCAGCGAAATGACCACAGCCGGAATGACGAGACGATAGGGATAGCTGGTCAGACCGTTGAGGGCGTCCGAAGCCAGCGAGCCCAGAGAGGGCATCGGCGCGTTGACGCCCAGGCCCAGGAAGGAGAGGTAGCTCTCCGTGAAGATGGCGGAGGGGATCTGCAGAGCGGCGGAGATGATCACGACGCTGATGCAGTTGGGGATCAGATGCTTGCGGATGATCCAGCTGCCCTTGGCGCCGGTGGCCTGGGCGGAGAGGACATACTCCTGCTCACGCAGGGAGAGGATCTGGCCGCGGATCAGGCGGGACATGCTCACCCAGTAGAGCAGCGCGAAGACGATGAACAGGCTGATGATGTTGGAGCCGATGGATTCCAAAGCGGTGCCCTCGATCTTCGGCGCCAGGGTCAAGCGCAGCACCGAGGCCAGCAGAATGACCATCAGCATATCCGGCAGGGAGTAGATGATATCCACGATGCGCATGATGATCAGGTCCACCTTGCCGCCGCAATAGCCGGAGATGGAGCCCACCAGCATGCCGATGACCAGCACGATGATGCTGGCGAAAAAGCCCACCGCCAGGGATACGCGGGTGCCGTAGATCACGCGGATGAAGTAGTCGCGCCCGGCGGCGTCGGTGCCGAAGACGTGGGGGAAGACCTTCTCCCCTGCCTCCATCTGTTTCAGCTCCGTGCGGCCATACTCAAAGGGCTTGAGGTTGTTGTAAGAGGCGTCCACAGGCCGGCCTGGGGTGACGCCCAGCTGGTTGTCATAGGAATAGGGCCAGAACATGGGGATCAGAATGCTGGAGAGGGTGATGACCACAATGACGATGAAGCTCACGAAGGCCACCCGGTTCTTCACCAGACGCTTGACGCCGTCCTTGAAGAAGGTGGAGCTGGGGCGCATCTGCACCATATAGGCCTTGTCCTCTTCCGTGGCGGGGATGAACTGCTCCAGATCCACCTGGAGACTCAGAGGGTTCTTTTTCATATTGTGTTCCCTCCTCATTCCAGGGTAATCCGGGGATCGACGACCTTATACAGGATGTCGGTCACAAGGTTCATAATGACGATCAGGGCCGCCAGCACGATGGTGGTGCCCATGACCATGGGATAGTCGCGGTTGGTGATGCTGCTGACGAAGGCGCGGCCGATGCCCGGCACGGCGAAGATCTGCTCCACCACCAGCGAGCCGGTGACGATGTAGGCCAGCATGGGGCCGAAGTAGGTCAGCACCGGGATCAGCGAGTTTTTCAGCGCGTGGCCGAAGATGATCCGACCACCGGAGACGCCCTTGGCCTTGGCCGTGCGGATGTAGTCCTGGCCCAGAACGTCCAGCATGCTGGAGCGGGTCAGACGGGTAATGTAAGCCATGGGGTACAGCGCCAGGGTGATGATGGGCAGCACCAGACCCGCCGACGTGGTGCCGTTGGCAGGCAGAACTGCCAGCTTGACCGCGAACAGCGCCAACAGAAGCGAGCCCATGATAAAGCTCGGCATGGAGACGAAGGCCGTGGTGATGACCATGATGATCCGGTCAATGAGCTTGTTTCTCCGAATGGCCGCGACGGCGCCCAGGACGATGCCCACGATGGCAGAGCCCACAGCGGCGATGACGCCCAGCTTGGCGGAGGTCTTCATACCGTCGGCGATGATGTCCACCACCATGCGTCCGCGCTGCTTCAGACTGGGGCCGAAGTCGAATTTGGTCACAACATCCTTCAAATACGTCCAGTATTGCTGGCTCAGCGGCTTGTCCAGGCCGTACTTGGCCTCCAGCGCCGCCTTCACCGCCGGGGTCGTCGCCTTCTCGCTGGCAAAGGGGCCGCCGGGCACCGCGTGCATGACGAAGAAGGTGATGGTGATAACGACCCAGATCGTGAAGATCGCCAGCGCAAGCCGTTTGAGGATATACAGTAATGTTTTGGTATTCATGCTTCACCTGTTCCTCGGATCAGTTCCGATTGTCTTTTGCAAAGCAAAAGACAGCAGGGTACCCTGCTCTGACCCGTACTTGCTGATTTGGATATTTTATCATTGAATGTATAAAAAAGCAAGGTGCAGTTGCCACTTTCCCGTATTCTATTCAATTTCATGGAAAACCGCGCATACCGGAACCATCGGTACGCGCGGTTGTTCAGCGACACATCGCTGTTATCTGCGGCTTTCTGAACAATTCAGACGAAAATGACGCACAGCAGCAGCCCAATGCACGCCAGCCAGCCCAGGAAAAACAGCACCGCATGCTTCTTTTCCGTATGGATGGCGATGAATTCCCGGATCAGGGCGCTGGGCCAGTAATAGAAGGCCACGTGGCTGCCGATGCCGGTGCAGTTCAGGCCGATCCGGCGGCAATAGCGGAGGGCCCGGTAGACGTGGTAGTTGCTGGTGACCAGGGCGGTGTATTTTCTTCCCGCCTGCCGATCCAGAATCCGCTTGGAGAACTGGAGATTCTCCAGCGTGGTTTTGGAGGCGTTCTCCAGCAGAATGTCCGCCTCCGGGATCCCCTGCTCCAGCAGGTAGCCCTTCATGGCCGCCGCCTCGGAGATGGTCTCGTCCCCGCCTTGACCGCCGGAGGGGATCAGCTTCGGCGGGGTGGGATCCTTGCGATAGACCTCGATGGCCTTGTCCACCCGGTCCCGCAGCAGCTTCGAAAGCTGGTCTCCGTGGAGCAGTCCCGCACCGTGGATAATCACGTAGTCAAAATCCCGCTTTCTGGGGATGATCTGCAGAAACAGTGTGTAGATCATGAAGATCAAAAACGCCATGGAGCCGTAGATCACCGTGATGCTGACGAGGCTTCCCAGCACGAACCACCAGGAGCGGTAAAAACTCGCGTCCAGATCGAAGGTGACGGAGTACTTCACCATCAGGACGATGGTCACGGCCTCCCCCACCAGGATCACGATGCCCAGCGCCAGGGAGAGCATGTGGGACAGGTGCCGCCCCTCTCTTCGGATCATGACGATGCCGTTGTGGATCAGGAAAAAGGGGACGATCAGCAGCGCAATCAGCACTGCTTGAGAGATAATCAGAAAAGCAACGCCCATATTGTCGCCGAAGAGGTTCAGCGCAAAGGGGATCGTCCCCAGAAGGCCCAAAAATAAAAGATAGCAGTTGCGGTACCGGCTTCTGTCCTTATGAAATGCGTAGACAAAGGGCGCCCAGAATACCGCCGCCAGCAGAAAGAAAATCAAAATTTGCATTTTTTCTCCGATCCCCGCGCCGCTCAGAGCGCGGCGAAGCTCCGGCTGCCTTTGGTATCCAGCCATCGGAGCAGGCCGAAGGACACCGCCAGCAGGAGCACCGTCCAGATCAGCAGATAGGGCATCGCGCCCAGCTTGTAGCCGATCAGGAAGTAGAGGCCGCCCAGCAAAACGGCAACGCCCCATTCGCCGAACAGGGAAATGGCCACAGCGCCGCTCTGCTTGATGGGCGTCATCTCGTTGGTCCAGGTCAGCACCGGCATTTTCACGCCCACAAAGAGATTGAAGACGCTGGCGAACACCGCGCCGGCCAGAGACACCGCAACCAGCATCACCCGGAGCTCCGCGCGCATCGGCAGGACGATGGCGGCGCAGAGGGCGGCGACCAGCATGGCAACGACGCTCAGGATCAGCTGTACCGAGAGCTTGGCCCGCAGGACGGTTTTCGGCTCCACCGGCAGAGACTGGGGGATCCAGATGCTCTTCCCCTCCAGCGACACCGAGGGCGCCGCCACGTCCACCATGGCCAGCATCATGAAGAACACGGCGCAGAGCAGCACCGCCGCGCCGTCCGGTCTGGCGGAAAACACCTGATCCAGAACGCCGAAGAATTCCTTTCCCTTGATCAGCAGCATGATGCCGGCTATCGGGAGGAACAGAATTCCCAGACCGCAGTTGAGCATATAGGTGGCGCTGGAGGTGAACCGGGCAAATTCCTTGGACAGCAGCGCCCCGAAGGGGGAGCGCTCTTTGGCCCGTTTCTCCACATAGCGCACCTTGCTCGCAGCGCCGCCGGCGGTGGCGATCCGAAGGAAGCTTCTCGACATGGCCCGCCAGAGCAGCGCAGAGAGAACGGCGAGCATGGCGGCGAAGATCCCGGCGGCCATCCAGTCGCCCTCGCCGATCCGGCCGAAGAGATAGAGCCCGTAGGCCGCGCCCTTGATCTTCTCGCCGTAAATCTCCGCGTTCAGGAGCATGTCCCGGATGTAATCGTTGGCCTTGAAGTAGAAGAAATAATAGGCGCCCAGGAACAGCAGCGAGATCAGCACCGTGATGAAGCTCCGGTTTTTCAGTTTCAGGCTGATCCTCGCCACCACCCAGCCCAGCAGACAGGACAGCAGCAGAATGATGATCGTCACGATCAGGAAAAACAGGATGCCGCAGAGCACGTTGGAGACCGTGGCCCCCGCCGCGATCCAGTAGACCACCAGCGTGGGGATCAGCACGGTTGCCGAATACATGAGGCCCATCAGATAGACATTCATCAGTCGGGCGGTCATGATGGTCCGCACCGGGATGGGCAGGCTCAGCAGCAGGTCGTTGTCCTTGGCCAGATACAGGCCGGAATAGGAATTGAACACGCTGCCGAAGGCGCCCAGCAAAATGGCGAGGCCGCCCATCAGCAGGAAGTACAGCCAGCCCATGCCCACGGACGCGAGACCGTCGCAGAGACTCAAGGCCAGCATGGTGAACATGCCGCCCAGCATGCCCACCATGAGCACAATGAACAGCAGGAAGTACGCAGCGATGGAGGCTTTGGAGCGCATTTTATTCTTCTTAGCGTCGAAGAAATAGCCCTTGAAAACCTCAGACAGCTGCTTTTTCAGTAGTACCTTCAGCATTTATTCCGCCTCCAGTTCCAAAAAGACCGCCTCCAGGCTGGCGTCGCCCTTGACCTCCTCCATGGTGCCCACCTTGACCAGCCGGCCCTGCTTGATGATGGCCACCTTGTCGCAGAGCTTCTCCGCCACCTCCAGCACGTGGGTGGAGAAGAAGATCGCGCCGCCCCGGTCGCAGTGCTCCCGCATCATCTCTTTCAGAAGATGGGAGGCTTTCGGATCCAGACCCACGAAGGGCTCGTCCATGACGATGAGCTTCGGATCGTGGATCCAGGCGGAGATCAGCGCCAGCTTCTGCTTCATGCCGTGGGAATAGGCGGAGATGGGCTGGGCCAGGTCGCCGGTGAGCTCAAAGAGGTCGGCATATTTCCGGATCCGCTCCTGCCGCTGGGCGGCGGGGATGCCGAAGATGTCCCCGATGAAGTTCAGATACTTGATGCCGCTCATGAATTCATAGAGATCCGGGTTGTCCGGGATGTAGGCCAGGTCTTTCTTGCAGGCCACCGGATCGGTCAGGATGTTCTTTCCGTCGATGGTGATGGTTCCCTGGTCGAACTGCAGGATGCCGGCCACGCTTTTCAGGGTCGTGCTCTTGCCGGCGCCGTTGTGGCCGATGAAGCCGAAGATCTCGCCGGGGCGGATCTCCAGGGTCAGATCGTCCACCGCTTTTTTCTCTCCGTAGGTTTTCGTCAGATGTTGGATGTTCAGCATATTTCTTTCTCCTTGTCTCTCTTATAATAACAGCATCCCGATCATCACGCATCCCTGGGCAAAAGCGTTGATGATCTGCTCGATCCAGTTGCCGCGGACGTCGTGCCGGTCAAATTTCCGGGCGCAGAGGATCATCCCGACGAGACCGATGACGCCCAGCAGGAAAAACAGCGCCGCCGGCATCTGAACCGCCTGATGGAGCAGTGCCCGCACCAGAGAGCGATCCGCAATGGCCGCCCCGACGATCATCAGCACAAAGCCCGCGGGCATCAGAACCCGGAGTTGGGCGCCCAGCAGCGGAACGTCTCTGCCCCACAGCGCCAGAAGCAGCTTCCACAGCACCTTCCCCGCCCCAGCCAGCAGGCAGACCAGCGCCCCGATGAAAAACACCGCCGAATGCAGCTTCAAGCCCAATATCACCGCCGCCACGCCGAAAAACAGCACCGGCAGGGCGTCCGCTGCCGCCAGCGAGACCGTAAAGCCCGGTTCTCTCGCAGCGTCTTCCCGCCAGTCCCGGAAGGCCTCCAGCGCGTTGTAGATCCCGTCCTCTGACAGAACCCCGCGCCGCAGCGCCTCTGGCAGCAGACCGGCCTCATCGGCGGCAAAATCCAGCTTCCACAAGTCGCCGGTGTAATAGGCCTCCAGCGCCTCGGCGGCCTCCACGGCGGCGGAGAGGTTTTCCCCCGTCGGTTCTTCCTCGGAGACCACCCGCTGCAGCCGCTCCAGCAGGGGGTCATAAAAGGCCACGCGCGCCTCGATTTCCCTGATCGGAGGCGCCGTTTGCCCGGCTTCATTCTCTTTTCTCATCATGGTTCTCCACCCGCTTTCTTCCCGCCTCCACTATACCATATCCGCCGCTCTGATACAATCCGACAGGATCCGAAATCTGTAACTTCCTCTTTCCCTGGGGCGGGATTCATGGTATGATGGGGCCAGAACACACAATTAATCATCAGGAGGAACCCTATGAAAAAACATACCATTGTCGACAAGACCAAGTGCATCGGCTGCGGCCTGTGCGCATCCGATTGCGTCTCCCAGTGCATCTCTCTGAAGGACGGCAAGGCGGAGATCAACGAGCCCTTCTGCATCGGCTGCGGCCACTGCTACGCCATCTGTCCTCAGGACGCCGTGGAGCTGACCGGCTGGGGCGAGCCTGTGCAGGAGCCCAGCAAAGAGACCGTCTCTCCCGAGGCCCTCATGGGTCTGATGAAGCGCCGCCGCTCCACCAGACAGTTCCAGGACAAGCCCGTGCCCCAGGAGGTCATCGACCAACTGCTGGAGGCCGCCCGCTACTGTCCCACGGCGGAGAACCACCAGGTGGTGGAATACATCATCCTCGACGAGAAGCGGGACGAGGCCGAGGCTCTGGCCGTGGAGGGCATGCGCAAGACGAAGAAGTTGCTGGACAAGCTGGTGCCCGCCCTGGGCAATCAGGACATTGACGACCACTTCTTCTTCAAAAACGCGCCGCTGGTGATCCTCGTGACCAACAAGGCCGGCATGGATGATGGTCTCGCCGCCAGCTATCTGGAGCTCATGGCCAACAGTCTGGGCCTGGGCGTTCTGTACAGCGGCTTCTTCCGGGTGGTCTCCAAGGTGAATCCCAAGCTCAAAAAGCTACTGAAAATCCGCAGGGGCTATCACCTCACCAACTGCATGGTCATCGGCTACCCGAAGGTGAAATACCAGCGCGTGCCGCCCCGCTTCCCGGTGAAGGTGGCCCGCCGCTGACAGAGGAATTCCGGTTTTTTTCGTTTTCCGAACAATCTGCTTGCTTTTCAGGGACAGATCTGCTATATTTATATTTACCACTTGGTCAAGGAAGGGATCGTCATGGGAAAAAGCATTCGCATCCACATTCTGACCTGCGGCTATATGCAGGTCTCCGAGTCGGTGCCCCTGGGCGACGGCAGGAGCCTGAAGAACGCAGGCCGTCAGCTGCTGGCAAAGGCCGAACGGCGCGTGACGCTGCCGGTGAACGCCTTTCTGATCGAGCACCCGGACGCGCTGATTCTGGTGGACACCGGCTGGTGCCGGGAGATCAGTCCCAGAGGGGTCTATGATCCGGCGGCGGTGAAGCAGGTGCTGCCGAGTCATCTGGCCTCCCTGTATCGGCCCTATGTGCCGGAGGGCATGGCCATTCATGAGCAGCTGGCCGCCCGGGGCATCCGTCCGGAGGATCTGGACATGGTGCTGCTGACCCATCTGGACCCGGACCACGTGGCCGGCATCCGCCATGTGAAAAACGCAAAGCGGATTCTGGTTCCCGAGGACGAGTACTTCTGGAACTGCCGCTTCGTCTATCAGGCGCGGCAGCCGAAAAAGCTCTTCGAGGGGATTTCCATGGAGCGGTTCTGGTACCGGGGCTCGGATCTGGGCACGAACCGCTGGGCCTACGACGTCCTGGGAGACGAGACGATCCTCTGCGTGAACATCCCCGGCCACACGGACGGACTCTGCTCCGTGATCGTGCAGAACGGGGAGCTGCTGGAGCACAAGCGGAAATTTGCGCTGCTCACCTCCGACGCGGCCTATCTGCCGAAAAACTGGCAGGAGGACATCATCCCCGGGCTGGGCTTTGACGTCACCCTCCAGCGAAAGGGGGTCCGCTGGATCAAGGAGCAGGCCGCCATGGGCAGCTGTGTCGGCGTCTTCACCAGCCACGACCCGGATTTGCAGCCCCAGACCGTCGAGGTTCCCTTCTGGGACAAAAATGCGCAGACTGAATGACGTTCTGAGGGAGGAATACGGCGAGAAGGTCTACAAGCTCTCCCTGTCCTCCGGATGCACCTGTCCCAACCGGGACGGCACCGTGGGCTATGGCGGCTGCACCTTCTGCTCCGCAGGCGGCTCCGGGGATTTCGCGGCGGACTTCGCGCCGTTGTCAGAACAGATCGAGGACGCGAAGCGGCGCATTCAGAGCAAGACGGACGCCAAAAAGTTTATCGCCTATTTTCAGTCCTACACCAACACCTACGGCGATCTGCAGCGGCTGGAGGCCCTCTACTCCGAGGCCATCCGCCGGGAGGAGGTCGTGATCCTCTCCCTGGGCACCCGCCCGGACTGTCTGGGGCCGGAGGTTCTGGCCATGCTGGATCGCTTGAACCGCATCAAGCCGGTCTGGGTGGAGCTGGGGCTCCAGACCATCCACGAGCAGACCGCCGAAGCCTTCCACCGGAGCTATTCCCTCCCGGTCTTTGAGACCGCCTACGCAGCCTTGAAGCAGCTGGGGATCACCGTGATCGTGCACGTGATCTACTCCCTGCCCGGCGAGACCCGGGAGGACATGCTGGACACGGTGCGGTATCTGGCCGCGCTGGAGCCGCCCATCGACGGGGTGAAGCTCCAGATGCTCCACATTCTCAGGGGCACGCAGCTGGGCGCGGACTATGAAGCCGCCCCCTTTCCCCTGCTGACGCTGGAGGAATACGCCGAGCTGATCGCAGAGAGTCTGCGCATCCTGCCGGAGGACACGGTGCTCCACCGGATGACCGGGGACGCCCCCGGAAAGCTGCTGATGGCGCCGGAATGGACCAGAAACAAAAAAAGGGTGCTGAACACCCTCAATCAAGCCATAAAAATGCATCCCTGACGGACAAGGTCGGGGATGCTTTTTGTTTGTTCTCAGCCGCCGAAGCCGATGCAGCCGGTGCGGCCCTCGCCGGTCTGGATGAAATGCAAAATTCGCTCGATCCGGATGGCTCTGCTGACGGCGCCCAGCATGCTCTCGTGGCTGAAGGTCAGCAGGAACAGGCCCGCCAGCGCAGTGCAGTTGGTGAACCGCACCCGTCTTCTGCCGTGGAAGCCGAAGTACTTCTTCTCCAACTGATAGGCTCTGCCGAACATCAGATTCAGGGCCGCGTAGACGTCCTGAAACTGCTCCGCCGTCAGCCGCTCGGTGAAGGCGGTCTCGCCGTTGTAGTTCACCACCACGGTGGCGTCAACGGACTCGGTGAGATCCCGCTCGTTGCGCTTCGGGGCCTGGATGTAGCGGAGATCGTACCGGGTGGTGCTCTCCCGGTCCAGAATGATGTGGGTGTTCTCCGCCGTCAGGCCATTGTCGTTGGGCGTAATCGTCACCAATTCCTGTTCGATGCCCTCCTGCAGCTCTCTGGCCCGCAGCTCGGAAAAGAACCCCGCCGCACCGCCAAGGAGCTCAAACAGATGCAGACATCTGGCAACCCCCGCGTTGGGACATAAGGAATTGAAATCCGCGAAGGGCTTTCCCTTCAAAAGCTCATTCATGCCGATCTGCAGCGCTCGGAAATCGCAGCGCTTTCCCTGGCTGCCAAGACAGTTTTCGTCCAGAGAGAGGCCCCGTACCACGCCGTCCTCGTCCAGCAGCACCACGGCCAGCACCGGCACCTCCCGATTCAGGTCGCCGAAGTGGTAGACGCTCTTCTGCCAGGCCACCACGTTCCAGCCGGCGTCGCTTTTCCGCACGTCGGTGCCGCGATAGCGGGTGATCAGGGTGCTGCGGTCCGGGCTGTGGGCGTCGAAGACGAAGCTGTGGTCAAAGACCGCGTCCAGCTCTTTCAGGTCGCGCCGAAGCTCCAGCTTCATTGGTTCACCGCCTCCCCCACCACGCGGTACACGTCCGCCACGGTGACGATCTCACCCCAGAAGGAGCTGGGCAGCGTGACGCCGAATTCCTCCTGCGCCTGCAGCACCACGTCCGCCAGATCGAAGCTGGTGAGCCCCAGATCCGCAATGAGCCGCTTTTCGGGGGTGATCTCCTCGGGGTCGATGTCCAGCGTCTCCGCGAGAATCTGCCGAATCTGTTCTTCCATGCCGGGTGCCTCCTTTAATACCGTTTGATTTTCTGGGTTGCCGTTTTTTCAAAAGGCTCGCTGCGCAAAACCAGCGCGCCGATGTGCTCATGGGGCTTCAGGGTCTGGTTGATTTTGTCGATCTCCCGATAGACCGCGTCCCGATCCGGCAGAATCGCCCGATCCGTGTAGACCTCCGCGGTGATCTTGCCGTTTTTCTCATAGACCAGCGCGTCCTGGACGCCCTCCACCCGGTAGAGCTTCTCCTCCAGCATCTCGGGGGAGACGTTCTCACCGTTGGAGAGGACGATCAGGTTTTTCTTTCGGCCCAGGAACCAGAGATAGCCGTCCTTGTCCACACGGCCCAGGTCGCCGGTGTGGAACCAGCCGTCCCGGTAGGCCTCGCGGTTGCCCTCGGGGTCGTTGTAGTATCCGGGAGAGACGCTGTCGCCCCGGACGCAGATCTCCCCGTCGATGATTTTCGTCTCGCAGCAGGGGAAGGTTCTGCCGATGGAGCCGAAGCGGTTGGCGTGGGGGACGTTGGCCGCCACGATGGGGCTGCACTCGGTGATGCCGTAGCCCTGGATCACCGTGATGCCCAGGCAGCGGTAGAACTCCACCAGCTCCGGGTCCAGCGCAGCGCCTCCGCAGAGGAAGTAGCGAAGATTGTGGCCCACCACGTCATAGACGTCGCCGAAAAGCCTGTGGCTCAGGTCGATGCCGAAGCGGAGGAAGAACCGGTTGATTTTCAGGCCCTTTTGCAGCAGCTCCAGCTTCCCGGCCTTTTTGGCGGTTTTGAGAATCTCCCGGTGGATGGTCTGGAGCACCAGCGGCACCACCACCAGGATGGAAGGCTCATATTTTTTCAGATTGGATTTTACGGTTAAAAGGCTCTCGTTGATGTACATTTTCCCGCCGCAGTGGAGCACGCCCACGATGTTGGTCATGATCTCGAAGGTGTGGCTGGGCGGCAGCACCGAGAGGCCGGAATCCTCCGGCGACAGCGGCAGCTGGGACATGGCGGCGGAGCAGTGGCTGCCCATGTTCCGGTGGGTCAGCAGGACGCAGCGGCTCTGGGCCGTGGTGCCGCTGGTGAAATACAGCGCGGCAGGGGCGTCGGGATCCAGCTTCGGCCAGTCCTCCTCCGTCATCTCCGAGAGGGTTTTCAAAAGCCCGTGGAATTCCATGGTCTGCAGCGTCGGGATCGCCGATTTCAGCGCGGCGGCCTCGGCCTCGCAGCTCTGGTCATAGAGCAGAACCGAGCTGTCCGAGCGGCGGACACAGTTGATCAGCTCCTCCGCTTTGGTGCCAAGATGCAGCGGCACTGCCACGCAGCCGCCGGAGAGCACCGCGAAATAGCAGCTGAGCCACGCGGCGCCGTTTGGCCCCAGGATGGCAATGTGCGCACCGGTCAGCTTCTGTTCCCTCGCCCAGACTGTGAAGCGCCCGCAGAAAGCCTTTAATTCCGCGCCGGTCACGAAGGGCATGGCGGGGTCGCTGCTGAAAAAGAACTTCCCCTCCGGGAACTGCGCGCCCGCGTGAAGAACCACCTCCCGCAGGTTGGCGTAGTGCACCTGCTCCGGCGGCTGGATTCGCTTCATCTCGGCACCTCTTTCAATTCATATCAAAATAGTAGGCTTATCTTGATTTTATCAACGTCGCGTCAAGTTGTCAACCGTTTAACAGGAATTCTCTTTTTTACACAAATTCCCTGTCCAAAGCTTGACGACAAAAAATGGTTTTTGTGTGTTTTATCAGCCGTGGCCGGGACAACTGTCTCTTTCCGGGTTTTGCCTGAAAACGCCGGAGCCACGGAAGAAAACATTCCGTGGCTCAGCAGATTGCCCCAGCGGCGGTCAGTTGGAGGCTGCGGCGGTGGAGTTGTTGGTGGAGCTGATGATGATCATCATCATGATGGTGATCTCGATGGAGATGATCACCGACAGCACCGTGCTCATGACGGCGCCCTCCACGGCGGCGTTCTCCGGGATATTGTTCAGGGCGGTGGTGGCGGCGGCGAACATCCGTCTGCTCTCTTTTCCGACGCCGAACACGCCGTGGAAGCCCTTCATCTGTTTGAGGGCGGCCTCGTGCTCCCTGGTCTGGCGCACGGCCTCCTCCACGGAGACGCCCGAGTTTGCAAGGACGCCCAGGATCGTCATATAGAAATCCGGCAGCCGCAGCTTGTTGGCCTTGAATTCATCATACATCCGGATGAATCTCGCGCTCTTCTCCTCCGCGGCTTCGCCGCTCATGGCCAGCACATGGCTCACGGTCTGGGCGGCGTTCTTGCTCAGGGGGAATCTGGATTTGAGGATCTGGTAACAGGCCTCCGTGTCCTCCAGCCGCGCCTCGAAGTCGCCGCCCTGCAGAGCGATCAGCGCCGCGAAGGGCATGTCGGTCTGATCGGTGAGGAAGGGGTGGTTCTTCCGGATCAGGGCGTAGAGCTCCCGGGTTCGCTCACACAGGGCCGGGAGGCCCGCAGGCTCCGCGTTTTCATAGAGCAGCAGCGCCGCCATGAGCCGGGACTCGTGCCCCAGCTTATACCCCTGACTCAGCGTGCGGTAGGTGGTTTCAAGGCCCTCCAGATAGCCCTCCGGGTCACGCTCCAGAGACATTTTCACCACCAGCGGCAGCTGCAGGTGGCCGCGGAAATCCGAGAACACGCCGTGCCGGGATTTCATGATTTTTCTGCACTCCCGGAGCTTTTCCGCGTCGGCAGTGCGGTTCTGGGCCGTGCAGATGAAGGCGCCGAGGATCTGCATGTTGAGATACTCCGTTTTGAACACGGAGCGGATGGTGTCGATATTGGCCGACAGCAGGCCGTCCTGAATCAGTTCCATGGCAATTCTCCTTTTTGCATCATATTGTAGTTATCATATCACAAATGCGACGGGATGCAAAGCGCAAAAGTTCCCCCGCCTCCAACGGGAAGCGGGGGATTTTCAGCGGGTCAGCCCGCCTGTTCAAATTGAGAGTTGTAGAGCTTGGCGTAAACGCCGTCTTTCTGCAGAAGCTGCTCGTGATTGCCCTGCTCCACGATGTCGCCGTTCTGCATCACCAGAATCACGTCGGCGTTCCGGATGGTGGAGAGCCGATGGGCGATGACGAAGCTGGTGCGTCCCTTCATCAGGGTCTCCATGGCGCTCTGGATCAGGTGCTCGGTGCGGGTGTCCACGGAGGAGGTGGCCTCGTCGAGAATCAGGATCGGATTGTCCGCCAGCAGAGCTCTGGCGATGGTGATCAGCTGCTTCTGGCCCTGGGAGACGTTGGTGGCCTCCTCGTTGAGCTCCATCTGATACCCGCCGGGGAGCGCCCGGATAAACCGGTCCGCTCTTGCTGCCTTGGCGGCGGCGATGACCTCCTCGTCGGTGGCGTCCAGCCGTCCGTAGCGGATGTTCTCCATGATGGTGCCGTGGAACAGCCAGGTGTCCTGGAGCACCATGCCGAACTGCTCTCGGAGGTCGCCTCGTCTGAAGGCTGAGACCGGCTGCCCGCCCACGCGGATCTCGCCGCTGTCCACATCGTAATACCGCATGAGCAGCTTCACGATGGTGGTCTTTCCGGCGCCGGTGGGGCCCACGATGGCCACCATCTTGCCGGGCTCCACGTCCAGATTGAAGTCGTGGATGACCGGCTGCTCCGGCTGGTAGCCAAAGCGGACGTGGTCAAAGGTCACGTGGCCGTCGATGCCCTGGAGGCTCACGGGATTGGCCGGATCGGGTAGCTCCTCAGGCTCCGAGAGGAACTCGAAGATGCGCTCCGCCGCCGCGGCCATGGACTGGAGCATGTTGGACACCTGGGCCAGCTGGGTGATGGGCTGGGTGAACCGCTTGACATACTGGACAAAGGCCACGATGTCGCCGATGGTGATGGTGCCCTTGGCGGCCAGCATGGCGCCGGAGACCGCCACCGCCACATAGCCCAGGTTGCTGATGAAGTTCATGATGGGCATCATCAGGCCGGAGAGGAACTGGCTCTTCCAGGCGGACTCAAAGAGCTTGCCGTTGGTCTCCCGGAAGGCCGCCAGCTCCGCTTCCTCCCGGTTGAAGGCCTTGACGATGTTGTGGCCGGAGAAGGTCTCTTCGATCTGGCCGTCGATGTCGCCCAGATATTTCTGCTGGGCGAAGAAGTGCTTCTGGGACTTCTTCACCACAACCAGCACGAACACCACGGACACCGGCAGGATGATCACGGTGATCAGGGTCATCAGCGGCGAGATGGACAGCATCATCACCGTCACGCCGATCAGGGTGCAGACCGAGGTGATCAGCTGGGTGATGGACTGGTTCAGGGACTGGCCCAGGGTGTCCACGTCGTTGGTGATGCGGCTGAGCACGTCGCCCACGGTGTTGGACTCGAAATAGGCCAGGGGCATGCGGTTGATCTTTTTGCTGATGTCCTCCCGCAGCTGATAGCTGAGCTTCTGAGAGACGGTGGTCATGATCCAGCCCTGGACGAAGGCGAACACAGTGCTGAGCACATAGATGCCCATGAGGCCCAGGAGGATTCTGCCGATTTTGCCGAACTCGATAGAGCCGGCGCCGGTGATCTTGGCGATCAGGCCCTCGAACAGCTCCGTGGTGGCGTTGCCCAGAATCTTCGGGCCGATGACGTTGAACACGGTGGAGCCCACAGCGAAGATCATGACGATGAGCACGGCGATCTTATACCGGCCCATATAGGCGATCAGCTTGCGGATGGTGCCCTTAAAATCCTTCGGCTTCTCTCCGGAGCGCCCCGGAGGGCCGTGGGGGGATCTTCTTTTCTGATTTTCAGCCAAGGTCCTCACCTCCCATACCGTCCAGCTCCGCTTCGGAGAGCTGGCTTTCCGCGATTTCCCGATAGGTTTTGCAGCTGCGCATCAGCTCCTCATGGGTGCCTGCGCCGACGATGCGCCCGTCCTCCATGCAGAGAATCTTGTCCGCGTGGAGAATGGTGGAGATGCGCTGGGCCACGATGATCACCGTGGAATCGCAGGTGTACTGCAGCAGCTCCGTGCGCAGCTTCAGATCCGTTTTATAGTCCAGCGCGGAGAAGGAGTCGTCAAACAGATAGATCTTCGGGTGCTTGGCGATGGCTCTGGCGATGGCGAGCCGCTGCCGCTGGCCGCCGGAGACGTTGGAGCCCTCCTGGGCGATGGCGGCGTCAAAGCCCTCCGGCTTTTCTGCAATAAAGTCCGTGGCCTGGGCGATCCGCGCCGCCTCGCGCATATCCGCGTCGGTGATCTGCTCGCCGCCGTATTTGATGTTGCTCTCGATGGTTCCGGAGAAGAGCATCCCCTTCTGGGGCACATAGCCGATGGCGTCCCGCAGAGCCCGCTGGCTGAGATTCCGGATGTCCGTGCCGTCCAGGGTAATGTAGCCGGAGGTCACGTCGTAGAATCTGGGGATCAGGTTCAAAAGCGTGGATTTGCCGCAGCCGGTGGAGCCGATGATGGCCGTGACCTCACCGGGTCTGGCCGTAAAGGAGATGTGCTCCAGGGCGCAGTCCGCCGCCCCCGGATAGGCAAAGCTCACGTCCACGAAGGACAGGGCCCCGCCGCCGTATTGTACGTCTCTGTCCTTCGGCTGGGCCGGGTCGGAGAGAGAGATGTCCGTGTCCAGCACCTCCATGATGCGGTCCGCCGCCACGCCGGCACGCGGCAGGATGACGGAGATCATGGACAGCATCAGAAAGCCCATGACGATGACCATGGAGTAGGTGATGAAGGCGGTGAGGTCGCCTACCTGAATGGTGCCCAGATCCACCTTGTGGGCGCCCACCCAGACGATCAGCACGGACACACCGTTCATGATGAACATCATCAGCGGCATCATGAAGGTCATGGCCCGGTTGGTGAACAGCTGGGTCTCGTAGAGATCCGTGTTGGCCCGCTGGAAGCGCTGCTCCTCGTAGCCCTCTCTGGAGAAGGCGCGGATGGGCATGACGCCGGTGAGCAGCTCCCGGGACACCAGGTTCAGCCGGTCCACCAGCTTCTGCATGATCTTGAACTTCGGCATGGCGATGCCCACCAGAATGCCCACCAGGGCGGACAGCAGCACCACGGCCAGGATGATGATCCAGCCCATGCCGGAGCCCGTCTGCACCACGCGGATGATGCCGAACACCGCCAGAATGGGCGCGTAGGCCACCATCCGGAGCATCATCACGATCACCATCTGGATCTGCTGGATGTCGTTGGTGGAGCGGGTGATCAGGGAGGCGGTGGAGAACCGCTCCATCTCCGCGCTGGTAAACTGCATGACCTTGCTGTAGATCTGCTCTCGGAGATCCATGCCCACCTGGGCAGAGGTCCTAGAGGCGATGTAGCCAGTCGCGATGGCGGTAATGGTCATCAGCAGGGCCATGACCATCATCTTGAAGCCCACGGTGTAGAGATAGTGGTTCTGGATCTTTGTGAGCTCCAGCCCCTGGGCCTCATACTCCGAGGCCACGAAGCTGACAGCGATCTGCTTGAGGTAGGAGTCGCTGAGATCGCCGTAAGCCACCATGCGCTCGTGGATCCCATCCAAAAACTGTTCCTTGGTCATCACCCCGGAGGCAATGGCCGCTTGGATCTGCTCCACGGAGGCCTCCTGCTCCGGTGCGTTCTGCATCTGAAACAGCACGCTCTCCGGCAGCGTCAGCAGTTCGCCGATCCGCTCCGGGTCCGCGTCCTCTTTGAGACTTCGGATCCCGGCGGCGTCAGCCTGAGAATAGGCGGCGTCCACCTCTGAGACGTCCGCGTCCGGCATGAACAGGGAGAGGGTCTCCAGAGTCTCGGCGCGGACGGTGTCCGGGGCCGCGCTGTCGATGCCGTTTTGCTGCAGACCCACGTTCAGGATGTCGCTGGTGTAGTTGGGCAGGGACAGGTCGCAGTAGGCCTGCCCGATCAGCAGCAGCACAATGAGCAGCACCGCCAGATTGTGCCCTTTCAGGAATTTTACAATATTTTTCACGGGCAGATCTCCTCCTGGTTCCGGGTTCTGCGCTCCAGCACGCGCTCCATGCTGTCCATGATCTCGTCCCAGATCACAATCAGCCGATCCGCGTCCTCGGTGGGGATGTTTTCAAAGACCTCCGTCCAGTAATCGTGGACGGCCTGCTTGTTTCGCTCGTTGACCTCCCGGCCAAGGTCGGTGGGATACACATCGGTGACGCGGCGGTTTCCTGCGCGGCTCCGGCGCTCAATCAGCCCCTTTTCCTCCAGAGAGTTCATGAGTCTCGACACCGCCGCCGGCTGCATCCCCACCAGCTCCGCCAGCTCCGAGATTTTCCGCGTCTCGGCGGCGTGATCCACGATGGCAAACAGCAGCCGAAATTCCGCCGACGTCATATCGGTGATCAGATCGCAGAGCCGGATGTTCTTCATTCGGTGCATGCTCTCATGCATGCGCCGCTCCCGTTCCGTGGGCTCCATAGCATTTCCTCCAATCCAACACGCTCAAATTATTAACATCGTTAATTGTTTCGGTCTTTCATTTTAATCATAATCTATGGTTTGTCAACCGGAAGTTTATGAATTTTCTGTAAAATAAATCCATTCCGGTCAAAAACAACGCTCCCACAAGCGCTGTCGTGGGAGCGTTTCGTATATTCGCTTGTCATCCGCATTCAGCGTTTGTTGCTGCGTCTCCAGATCTTCTGCTGCTCGGCGGACCGGATCAGCTCCTCCCGGAAATCCGGGTGGGCGATGTCGATCAGCGCCTCCGCCCGCTGCCAGGTGGGCAGGCCGGGGAGCCTTGCAATGCCGTACTCCGTCACGATGCTGGGAGCTTGCGTCCGGGGCGTGGTGATGATATCGCCGCCTGTGAAATGGGGCAGAATGTTGGAATGGAGGTTGCCGCTCTTGTCCGTAAAGGTGGAATGCATGGCCAGGAAGGCTCTGCCGTGCTCCGCCTCTAGGGCGCCGGTGATGAAGTCCAGCTGCCCGCCGGTGCCGGAGATCTGCCGAAGGCCCGCGGACTCGCTGCTGACCTGCCCGAAGAGATCCACCGCGATGCAGCCGTTGATGCTGATGAAATCGTCCAGTTCCCGGATGACGGCGGGGCTGTTGACCCAGTGCATGGGGGCGGTGCGGATGGTCTCATGGTAATCCAGAAAATCATACAGCGCTCTGGAGCCGTTGCAGATGCTGAACACGCCCGTTCCGGGATAGATTTTCTTATATTTGTTGGTTATCTTCCCGGCCTTATAGAGATCCAGATAGCCGTCGCTCATGAGCTCCGTGTGCATGCCCAGATCTTTTACATCGGACTCCGCGATCATGCTGCCGATGGAGTTGGGGATCCCGCCGATGCCCAGCTGCAGGGTGCAGCCGCTGGTGACGTACGGGAAGATGTAGGAGGCAATCTGCCGGTCCACCTCCGTGGCCTTGGGCGCCTGGACGGTGGGGATGGGGAGGTCGGATTCCACCACATAATCCACCCTGGAGATGTGGATCTTGTCGCCGGAGATCCCCGCCACGGTGGGCATGTTGGGGTTCACCTCCAGAACGATGTGCTCCGCCGCGTCCAGAATCTCCTGGGTGGCACAGTTGGTGAGGCCGTAGGAGAAATACCCCTCCGCATCCATGGGCGCGACGGTGAGCATGGCCACGTTCACCGGGGCGTATCCCTTTTGATAATAGGCGCCGCAGTGGCGGAACAGCATGGGGATGTGGTAGGCCCTGCCGGTGTCAAGATACTTCCGATCCAAACCGGAGCAGTGCCACACATTATAGGTAAAAGAGCCGTGGGGATCGTTTTCCACCGTGGCCACCGGCTCCATGGAGATGGCGTTGCGGATTTTCACATCCCGGAGCTGTCCGCTGCGCCTGGCGAGGGCGGCGTCCAAAAACCGCGGAATGGAGCAGGCCTGGCTGTAATCCACCCAGTCGCCGTCCTGCACGATCTGCACCGCCTCGTCCGCCGTGCGGAGCTTTTCCCGATACATGGTCTGATGATCCAATGGATCCACTTCCTCCCGTTTTTCTCTAATAAAGTTATACCTTCCGCCCGGGGAGGCTGTCAACCCTTCCCCCGGGTTTCCACCGCTCCGGTTTTGTGTAAAACAGAAAAATTTCTAATTCCTACAAAAATATAGGAAATTATGCTTGCAATTCCTATAAACTTGGTGTATATTAAGCCCGAAAGCAATTCCTACTAAAATTAAGTAAATTAAAATACGAGGTGCATTCCTATGAGCCAGGCATTGTTGAACGTCCGCGATCTGAAGGTCGCGGTGGAGGAAAAGACGATTCTCGACGGGCTGAATCTGACCGTATGTCCCGGGGAGATTCACGTGCTGATGGGCCCCAACGGCGCGGGCAAGTCCACGCTGGCCGCCGCCATCATGGGCGACCCCCGCTACACCATCGAGGGCGGCAGCATCGAGTTTGACGGCGAGGATCTGACGGACAAGGCCGCCGACGTCCGGGCCAGAAAGGGCATTTTTCTCTCCTTCCAGACGCCCCAGGAGATCCCCGGCGTCTCTCTGGAGAGCTTTCTCCGGACGGCCCAGGGCGCGGTGCAGGGCAAGCAGCCGAAGGTCATGACCTTCCGCCGGGCCCTGGCGGAGAAGATGGAGCTTTTGAACATGGACGCCGCCTACGCTGAGCGCTATCTGAACGTGGGCTTCTCCGGCGGCGAGAAGAAAAAAGCCGAGATCCTGCAGCTTCTGACCCTGCAGCCGAAGCTGGCCATGCTGGATGAGACGGACTCCGGTCTGGACGTGGACGCAGTGAAGACCGTGGCCGAGGGCATCAAGGCCTACCACAACGAAAATAACGCCCTGCTGATCATCACCCACAACGCCAAGATCCTGGAGGGTCTCGACGTCAACTATGTCCACGTGCTGGACGACCACCACATCGTCTACACCGGCGGCCCGGAGCTGGTGGAGCAGATCACTGCCCACGGCTTCGCCGGGATCCTGAAGGGAGCGGATGAGCATGGCGGATGAAGTGAAAAAGACCCAGGTGGAGGACATCGACCGCAGCTTTTATGATTTCCGCTACGAGGTCAACGCCTCCTTCCAGACCGACGCCGGGCTGACCCCCGAGATCGTCAAGCAGATCTCTGAGGAAAAGAACGACCCCGAATGGATGCGGGAATTCCGGCTGAAATCTCTGGAAATCTACAACCGCACGCCCCTGCCCAACTGGGGCCCCTCGCTGGAGGGTCTGAACATGGACGGCATCGTCACCTATGTCCGCCCCAACACCGAGATGCAGGCCAAGTGGGCAGACGTGCCCGACGACATCAAAAACACCTTCGAGCGTCTGGGCATCCCCGAGGCCGAGCGGGCCAGTCTCGCCGGCGTGGGTGCGCAGTATGACTCCGAAGTGGTCTACCACAACGTGAAGAAGGAAGTGCTGGAGCAGGGCGTGGTCTACACGGATCTGGAGAGCGCCCTCAAGAGCGACCACGCCGAGCGAATCAAGGAGCACTTCATGCATCTGGTGCCGCCCACGGACCACAAATTCGCCGCCCTCCACGGCGCGGTCTGGTCCGGCGGATCTTACGTCTACGTCCCCAAGGGCGTCAGCGTGGAGATCCCGCTCCAGAGCTATTTCCGCTTAAACGCCCCCGGCGCGGGCCAGTTTGAGCACACGCTGATCATCGTGGAGGAGGGCGCGTATCTGCACTTCATCGAGGGCTGCAGCGCGCCGAAATACAATGTGGCCAATCTGCACGCCGGCTGCGTGGAGATCTACGTGGGCAAGAACGCCAGAGTGCGCTACTCCACCATCGAAAACTGGTCGAAGAACATGTACAACCTGAACACCAAGCGGGCGGTCTGCGAGGCCGGCGGCACCATCGAGTGGGTCTCCGGCTCCTTCGGCAGCCACACCAGCTGTCTCTACCCCATGAGCGTTCTGAAGGGGGAGGGCGCAAGGATGGAGTTCACCGGCATCACCTTCGCCGGCAACGGTCAGGATCTGGACACCGGCGCCCAGGTGATCCACGCCGCCCCCAACACCAGCAGCCACATCGTCACCAAATCCATCGCCAAGGACGGCGGCGTCTCCAACTTCCGCAGCGCCGTGGCGGTGACGAAGGACGCGAAAAACAGCAAGTCCGCCGTCAGCTGCGAGAGTCTGATGCTGGACGAGCGCTCCCGCTCCGACACGATCCCCGTCATGGACATCGCCTGCGACCGGGTGGACGTGGGCCACGAGGCGAAGATCGGCCGTATCAGCGAGGAGGCGGTGTTCTACCTCATGAGCCGCGGACTCACCGAGGAGGATGCCCGCGCCCTGATCGTGGGCGGCTTCGCGGAGCCCATCGCGAAGGAACTGCCGCTGGAATACGCGGTGGAAATGAACAACCTCATCCATCTTGAGATGCAGGGCAGCATCGGCTGAAAGGAGGCGCTGACATGAATACAACCGAACTTTTGAACGCGCTTCCCGTGACCACCTGGAACCATCTCCGGGTGAACGGCGCTCCCAAAGAGGCCAATTTGCCGGAAAGACCGGAATCGGGCTGGGGTGAGACCAACACCGCTTATGAGCTCTCCGACGGCGTCCGCTGTACGGCAGTTCTCCCCCAGGAGTGCACCGGAGAATACAGCGGCCTCGGAAAAGAGGCAGATCTCAGGATCCACACCGAGGCGAACTTCTCCCGGTTCTTCCTGGCGGAGGGCGTCTCCGAAGGCATCACTTATCTGCGGGAAAAGCTGGACGCACAGCACCCCAACGCCGTGACTCACACCGCCATCCACGCGAAATCCGGCAGCAAAGTCACCTTCGTGCAGATCATTCAAAGCGATCCGGAGGTGGAGGGCCTCAGCGCCTCTCTCACCCAGATCGCGGCGGAGCCCGGGGCGGACGTGACCCTGGTGCAGCTGCAGCTTTTGAGCGGCAAATCCAAACGCTACAACGGCGTCAGCGTCAAGGTCGCCAGGGACGCCCGCGTGAAGATCGTCCGGGCGGAGCTGGGCGGCAACATCGTCGTCACCGGCGCCCGGGCCATGCTGGGCAAAACCGCAGGCGCCTTCGATCTCAGCGCCATCTACTACGGCGACGGCGACAGCATTCTGGACTTCAACGACGTGGCTGTTCACACCGGACGCGACACCCACAGCGAGATGCATACCGCCGGCGTTCTGGCGGATCGCTGCCGCAAGACCCTCCGCGGCACCATCGACTTTCGCAGAGGCGCCGTCCACGCCGTGGGCCATGAGAGCGAGGACGTGCTCCTGTTCTCCCCCGAGGTGCGGCACCGCGCTGCCCCGCTGATCCTCTGCACCGAGGAAAACGTGGAGGGCCAGCACGCCGCCAGCGCCGGAAGGCTGGACGAAAATGTTTTGTACTATCTGGCGTCCCGGGGACTGGATCCCCAGCAGGCCATGCGGCTGATGGTGGACGCGAGATTCGCCCCCGTGGTGGATCAAATCCCCGACAAAGTCTTGCGCGATCTGGTGCGCGCGAGCCTGGAAAGGAGACTGGAACATGCGCAGATTCTCGGATGATTTCCCGATTTTGAGCCAGAGCAACAACGGCAAACGGCTGGTGTATCTGGACAACGGCGCCACCACCCAGAAGCCGCAGCAGGTGCTGGACGCCATCAACCGCTATTATCTCACGGAAAACGCGAACCCCCACCGGGGCGTCTACGATCTGGCCATGCGGGCCACCGACGCCCACGAAAACAGCCGTGCCAAGGTGGCAAAGTTTATCGGCGCCCCGGAGGACAGCGTGATCTTCACCCAGAACACCTCCGAGGGGCTGAATCTGATTGCTTACAGCTACGGCCGCGCCTTCCTGAAGCCGGGGGACGAGGTGCTGATCTATGTGGCGGAGCACCACAGCAATCTGGTACCCTGGCAGTGGGTGGCGAAGACCACCGGCGCGGAACTGAAATACCTGTACCCCGACGAAAATGGCCGGCTCACCGTGGAGGAGCTGGACAAAAAGATCAACGAGCGCACCAAGGTGGTAGCCGTGGCCCACGTCTCCAACGTATTGGGTCTGGAGACCCCGGTGGAGGAGATCGTGAAGCGGGCCCACGCCGTGGGCGCCGTGGTGGTGCTGGATATCGCCCAGAGCGTGGCCCACATGCCGCTGGATCTGGTGAAGCTGGACGTGGACTTCGCCGCCCTCTCCGGCCACAAGATCTACGCCCCCATGGGTGTTGGCGCGGTCTACGGAAAGAAGGCTTTGCTGGAGAAAATGCCCCCCTTCCTCTCCGGCGGCGACATGATCGCGGCGGTGCACGAACACCGCACCACCTACGCCGAGGTGCCCAGAAAATTCGAGGCCGGCACCCGGAACGTGGGCGGCGAGGTGGGGCTCGCGGCGGCCATGGAATACGTCAGCAGCATCGGCTGGGACACCATCGTAAAGCAGGAGGAGGCGCTGATCGCCCGGACATTGGAGGGCATGAACAAGCTCCCCTACGTGAAGGTCTACGGCGAGGCCACCGCCGCCGGACGCCACGGGGTCATCAGCTTCAACATTGAGGACGTGCACCCCCACGACGTGGCCACCATTCTCGACAACGACGGCGTCTGCATCCGCGCCGGTCATCACTGCGCCCAGCCCCTGATGGAGCATCTGGGCATCGGCTCCTGCTGCCGTGCCAGCTTCGCGCTGTACAACACCGAGGAGGATGTGGACGCGCTGCTGCAGGGCTTGAAGCATGTGAGGGAGGTCATGGGTCTTGGATCTTAAAGAGCTTTACAGTCAGATCATCACGGAAAACAGCCGCTCCACCCGAAACCGCCGCCCGGTTCCCGGCGCGACCATCTCTCTGGAGGGCGTGAACCCCAGCTGCGGCGACGACATCACCCTGCAGCTGAGAGTGGAGGACGGCGTGGTGCAGGACGCGGGCTTCATCGGCTCCGGCTGCGCCATCTCCCAGGCCTCCGCGTCCTTGATGATCGATGACATCATCGGGAAAACCGAAGAAGAGGCCCGCCGATTGATCAAGCTGTTTTTCGGTATGATCAAGGGCGAGGCGGACGGCGACGAGCTGGACGATCTGGAGGACGCCGCCGCTCTCCAGGGCATCAGCCACACCCCCGCCAGAGTCAAATGCGCGGTCCTCGCCTGGCACACCTTAGAAGAAGCCCTCGACGGCAAGCAGCCCGAGGAATTCTGATATTCTCCCAACAAAAAACCTGAAGTCCGTGAGACTTCAGGTTTTTTGTGTTATTTCAGGATCCATTGGAGGCCCTTGTGGAGATATTCGTTCCAGAAGAACCAGTCGTGCTTCCCGGGGCCGTCCTCATAGTGGAAGTCGGCATCCTGCTCCGTCAGGAATTTGCGGAACTGCTGGTTGGAGCCGTAGAGGGCGTCCTCGGTGCCGATGGCCATGTAGATCTTCGGGATCTTCGCGCCGGATTTCTTCAGTTGCAGATACTGATACTCCGGGTTCCGGTCGGAGTTTTCGATCCCCTCCAGATCTCCGAACACGTCCTTTACCATCGCCGCCGGCATGACGCCGTCAAACTCCCCCGCAGCCATCGCGCGGACCCGGAGAGCCGAGGACAGGGCCACGCAGCCGGAATAGGTCTCCGGAAAGGCCAGGGCCGTGTGCAGCGCGCCGTAGCCGCCCATGGAGAGGCCGCCGATGAGGGTGTTCTCCCGGCTCTGGGCAAACCCAAACACGCTGCGGATATAATAGGGAAGCTCCTTCCCCACAAAGGTGGCGTAATTGCCGCCCTCATAGCCCCGATCCAGATAGAAATTGTTGCCGCAGGTGGGCATGAACACCGCCAGATTGTACTGGATGGCCACCTCCTGGGCCACACCGCCGAAGAGCCAGTCCGTGTCCGTACCGGTGAGCCCGTGGAGCAGGATCAGGGTCTTGGTGGGCCGGTCATAGTGCCGCTTGTCCCGGACCTCCTCCATCTCCACGTCGTTGGGCAGCACGAAGGAAAAATTCGCGTGCTGCATGATGGATCGGGCGTGAAATTCCATTCTTCCGCTTGCCATAGCTTGCCTCCCTTATTCAATCGTAAATGCGTAGTGTCCGCAGGCGTTGATGACCTGCGTGTTCCCGAAGGCCGTCACCCGCGGGATCCTGGTGCCGTAGCTCTGGTGGATGTGACCGTGGAGGAAGTAGCCGGGCTCGTACCGTTCCAGCAGATCCCGGAAGCATTGAAACCCCCGGTGAGCCATGGTGTCCATGTCGTTTAAGTGCCGCGCCGGGGCGTGGGTCAGAAGCAGATCAAAGCCGTCCGCCCGCCGGATCTGCGGCGTCACTCTGCGCACTCTCCGTGCCATCTGCCGCTCGGTGTAGAGATAACTCCCCTCCCGATAGCGGTAAGCGCCGCCCAATCCCACGATCCGGAGGCCGTCGTGGACATAGAGCTTTCCGTCCACGTTGACGCAGCCCTCCGGCGGCGCAGTCTGGTAGCTCTCGTCGTGGTTCCCCGGCACATACAGCAGCGGGCACCGGGCCATGGTCACCAGAAACTCCAGATAGTTTTTCGGCAGATCCCCGCAGGACAGGATCAGGTCGAATTCCCTGAGCTTCCCGGGGGTGTAGTAATCATAGTAATACGGTGAGGTCTGATCAGAGACCGCAAGGATCCGCATATCCTCACCCCCGCGCCTTGTCCACGCCCACCATATCCACCGTGGCCTTGGCGACGTCCGTCAGGTCGTTATAAGCGGGGATGGAGCCGTCGATGTTTTCCATGAGTTCCTCCATGCGGATGATCTGCTCCGGGGTCAGGTCGCCGTCCATCTCGATGGCCTTGCCGGACTGGTTGTAAAGCGGCCCGGTGAAGGGGCGGCAGATGCCGGTTCGCACCGCAGCCTTCAGGGTCTCGGCCAGCCGGACCACCGGCGGCGGCAGGGTCTCGTTGTATCGGAGATCCACCACCCCGGCGGAGAGGCCCCAGTAGTAGTTCAGGGCCTTGCTGGTGCCGGTATACTCCTGCTTGGCAGAGTTGGAGCGCACCAGCCGCAGCAGCCGCTCGTAGTAGACGCCCCACTGCCACAGAGGCGTGGCCAGATTCACTCTGCCGCTCTCGGTGATCAGGGACAGACCCAGGCTCTCCCGCTCGTCCCGGCCCCAGCGGGTCAGGTCCTGAGAGGAGATGAGCCGCACGCCGCGGTCCAGCAGGCGCTTTTCCGCCTCCTCGTGGCCGCCGACGCTGGACCACTCCAGCAGGACTCTGGCTCTGGGGTCCACCATCTGCATGCCCAGAGCAAAGGCGTTGACCCCTGCCACCTGGCCGTAGATGGGGTAGTCCGCCAGATAGCCCACCGGTTCTCCCCCGGCCATGGCCCCGGCGATGGCGCCGATGATGAATTTGATCTCATACATCCGGGCGTAATAGGTGCGGATGTAGCGGTGATTCGTATTCAGGGCGCAGTTGAAGAATGTGACCTCCGGGTGCTCCACCGCAGCGCGGAGGCTGGCGGGCAGCAGACGCGGTGAGGTGGCGAAGATCACCGTGTTTCCGTCCTTGATCGCCTGCTCAATGCAGGCGTCCGGATTCTCAGAGAGCACGTCAAAATACGCCCTGGTCTCCACCTGCCCCTCCAGGGCCTGCTGGGCATACACGCGCCCCTGCTCGTGGCCTCGGGTCCAGGCAGCATTGTCCGGACTGCCGTCATAGAGGAAGGCCGCCCGGGTGGGTTTTCCGGAGGGCAGTACCTTC
Organism: uncultured Clostridia bacterium; assembly: GCA_946187035.1. Classification (GTDB taxonomy): domain Bacteria; phylum Bacillota; class Clostridia; order Oscillospirales; family Oscillospiraceae; genus CAG-103. The sequence goes on from CAMHPQ010000001.1 coordinate 27,849, forward strand.
TGGATCAGACCGGTCTTCTCCTCCGGCGGCGTCAGATGGACCTCCACCGGCTCCGGCTCCTGGCGGAGTACGATCTCCTCCCAGGTCTTTTTTAGAATCTGCTGCATTGCCTCCACGCCCTGAAACTGCAGCGCCTCATAGCCGTAGACCTCCAGGCAGACCAGCAGCGCGTCACCGGGCAGCAGCGACAGCTTTTCCCCGCCGCAGCGGTCAAAGGCCGTGCGGAAATAATACCACACCGTGCGCAGCCGCTTCCGCTCGTCCTCGGTCCAGTCCGCGTCCGGCTCCTTGCCCAGCAGGGACAGCAGCGCGGCGTAGCCGCCGGGGCGGGAGAACTCGATCTCGTTGATGCGGCTTTTGGCATAAAAATCCACAAACTCGAAATACCCGGCGTTCTCCGGCGTCCGCTCCGGCAGAACGCGGATCACATGGGCGGCAATCTGGGGCGCGTCGAAGAATTTCAGGACGCTGACGCGCTTGTTGCCCTCCTCCACATAGAAGCGGTTCAGGTATTCATAGGCCTTGATGGGCTCCCGAATCCCCTCGGACAGGTGGGCCTGGCACAGCCGCTCCCATTTGACAGCGAATTCGCTTTTCACATCCATGACGGGCATGAAGTTGGCGGCGAAGGCGTTTTCTCTGGCGCGGGTTTTCGTGCCCACCACAAAGGCCGACGGCACCTGCACCACACCCAGATCGATCCCGCTGAGGGACTGGGCCGCGGGGATGAAATCATCCAGCACCGGCAGACAGGGCGACTGGCCCTTGGAGGCTCTGGCGCGGGCCTCCTTCTGGCCGCGTTTGAGGGCTTCCCGATAATAGGCTTCGGACATAAGGGTTCCTCTCTTTCGAGAAAAAGGCTCCGGCCTTGTTGATGGGGCCGGAGCCTTTCAGGGGTTAACAGGCGAACTTAGAACTCGTAATTCTTGCAGACAGGCGCGTTGTCCTCGAAGGACTTCTGGTCGAACCAGATCAGGTTCCGGCCGGTCTCCTTGTCGAAGAGCTGGATCAGCTCGGGCTCGGTGGTGAATTTCACGGTCTTGCCCATGGAGACATCCTCCTCCAGGCCCACGGTGGGGATGACCATGACGACCTCGTCGTCGCCGCTGCGGGCGTGGAGGTTGAACTCGCTGCCCAGCATCTCGGAGACCTCGATGGTGGCGGTCAGGTTGCCCTCGCCCACGGTGATGTGCTGCGGGCGGATGCCGGCAACGATGTCGCAGGCCTGCTGGCCGTTCTGGGCCAGAGCCTTCTGCTGGAAGTCGGAGAGCTTGAACTTCTCGCCGCGGATCTCGGCATAGTAGACGCCGTTCTCCAGCAGCAGCTTGCAGCCGTCGAAGAAGTTCATGACGGGCATGCCGATAAAGCCGGCCACAAACAGGTTCACGGGCTTGCCGAAGACTTCCTGGGGAGTGCCGATCTGGTTGACGACGCCGTCCTTCATGATGACGATGCGGTCACCCAGGGTCATGGCCTCGGTCTGGTCATGGGTGACGTACATGAAGGTGGTGTCGATGCGCTGGCGGAGCTTGATGATCTCAGCGCGCATCTGGTTACGGAGCTTGGCGTCCAGGTTGGACAGCGGCTCGTCCATCAGGAACACTTTGGGGTTACGAACCATGGCGCGGCCAATGGCGACACGCTGACGCTGACCACCGGACAGAGCCTTGGGCTTGCGCTCCAGGTACTGGGTGATGTCCAGAATCTCGGCCACCTCGGCGACCTTCTTGTCGATCTCCTCCTTGGGCGTGTTCTTCAGCTTCAGAGCGAAGGCCAGGTTGTCGCGCACGGTCATGTGGGGGTACAGCGCGTAGGACTGGAAGACCATGGCGATGTCGCGGTCTTTGGGCGCAACGTCGTTGACCAGCTTGCCGTCGATCCACAGCTCGCCGCCGGAGATGTCCTCCAGACCCGCGACCATGCGCAGGGTGGTGGACTTGCCGCAGCCGGAGGGGCCGACCAGGACAATGAATTCCTTGTCCTTGATGTGCAGGTTCACGTCGTGAACAGCGATGACGCCCTCGTCCGTGACCTCCAGATTCGTCACGCCGGCGGACTCTTTCTTGCCGTTCATGTGGGGGTAGATCTTCTTCAGGCTTTTCATAATGACTTCAGCCATACTGCATTGCTCTAACGGTCAGGACTCCTCCAAAACCGCCTCGCGACCGCCCGCTTCGGGGCGCGCCGCATTACGACAGGTCTCCACACTGCCGCACCGCGAGCTCACGGAATTTCCTCCTTTTTTTGTATGTACGAACAGCCAAGGAGTGGAGTGGCTGCCCGCCATGGTTTAGTGTGCCGCTTTGGTATGGCGCAGCGGCGGCGCCTGTTTCACCGGAAAACCGGTTTGGCACGTTTTTCAGCCGAGGATTTTCTCCACCTCGGCGGGCTCCGGCATGGAGCGGATGGCGCCCTTTCTGGTGGTGACCAGATAGGCGGCGGCGTTGGCGAAGCGCAGCATCTCGGTGAGGGCGGCCTCGTCCATACCCTCGGGCCCGTGCTTCAAAACATGGTGGAGCACGCAGGCGCAGAAGGTGTCCCCCGCGCCGGTGGTCTCGATGGTGCCGCCCAGGAGAAACGCCGGGACGAAGGCTCTGGCGTCGCCGGACCAGCAGTAGCTGCCGCCGGGGCCTGCAGTGGCGCAGAAGACCTTGATGTTGGGGTACTTCGCTCTCAAAATCGCGGCGCCCCGGTCAAAGTCCGTCTCGCCGGTCATGAACTCCAGCTCGTTATCGGCAATCTTCAATACATCGCACTGGCCGAGGCCCCACTCGATCTGGGCTCTGGCCTCCTCCAGATCGCTCCAGAGGGGCGGGCGCAGATTGGGATCGAAGGAGATCCAGGCGCCGGCCTCTTTGGCCAGCCGTACCGCCTTTTTGGTGGCCGCCCGGACGCCCTCGTGGGTCAGGGACAGGGTGCCGAAGTGGAAGATCCGGGAAGCGGTGATCAGTTCCTCGGGGAGCTCCTCCTCCGTCAGCAGCATATCGGCTCCGGGATCCCGATAGAAGGAAAAGTCCCGGTCTCCGTTTTCAAAGGTCTTCACAAAGGCCAGCGTGGTGTGGGCCTTGGGGTCCAGAATCAGGCCGTCGGTGCAGATGTCCGCGTCCTCAACGGTCTGCTTCAGGTCTCTGCCGAAGAAGTCGTCGCCCACCTTGCCCACAAAGGCGCAGCTGCGGCCCAGCTTCCGGAGCATGGCCAGCACGTTGCAGGGCGCGCCGCCGGGATTGGCCTCAAAGAGAGGATTCCCCTGCTGGCTGAAACCGCTCGCGGTGAAGTCCACCAGCAGCTCTCCCAGGGCCGTCACATCAAAGCGCTTCTCCATCTTCTGAAACCTCCAGCTCGTAAAAATCCGCGTCCAGAACCGCCGTGCCCTCCGCCGCGAAGGTGATGTCCCTTGCGGTCTGGGGCGTATAAATCGTGAAGGACGCCGCCTGGGCTCCGTCGTTGACAAAGAGCTCCAGACTCCAGCGGTCCAGCAGCATCCGCAGCTTCAAAAGCCCGCCGCGCTCCTGCACCCGGAAGCTCCGGACGTTCCGAATCTCCGGCGTGAAGCCGCTTTTGGCGCGGTTCACGGTGATGGTGCTCTGTTTTCGGTCATAGCAAATGACCGTCTCATGTTCCGAATCCTTCGCTGCGCAGAGCCGAAAGCTGCTGTAGTCCCCTCTCAGGGTCAGCGTCAGATCCAGACATCTGCCGGAGATCCCCGGCAGCGTCGTCTCTTCCGTGATCAGCACGCATTCCAGATGGTTCGGGTTTTTGCGATACCGCTCCAGCTCCCGGACCGGGTTCTGGATCAGTCTGCCGTCCTCCACCCGCAGCTCTCTCGGCACGGTCAGCTGACCGAAGAAGGGCAGCTCCTCCGGGGCCGCGTCCACACTGCCCCAATACTGCATCCAGCCGATCATCACCCGGCGTCCGTCCTCGGTCAGCAGGGTTTGCGGCGCGTAGAAATCCAGGCCGTAGTCGATGGTCTGCAGCCGCTCCTCCGTGAGCGTCAGGGTATCCAGGTTCAGATTCCCGATGAGGCAGAGGGTGCAGTTGCCCTCGATGAAGTCCAGACCGGACTCCGTCATCTCCTGGGGGCTGGTGATCAGCACATGCTTCCCGTTCAGTCGGAACAGATCCGGGCACTCCCACATTCTGCCGTAGCGCCCTCTGGAGGCGGCCACGGTGCTGCGGTATTCCCAGTGGATCAGATCCTTGCTCTCAAACAGCAGGATCATGCCGCTGCCGTCGGCGGCCCGGTCTCCCATGACGGCGAAGAAGGAATCTCCCTCCCGCCAGATCTTCGGATCCCGAAAATCCCGCTTGCTGCCGCCCTCGGGCAGCTTGGAGCCGTCTATGACCGGGTTTCCTTCATACTTTTCATAGTTCACGCCGTCCCCGAAGGCCAGGCACTGGGTCTGCACCTCGTCGGTGTCGGAGAACTTGTGTACCCCGGTGTAGAGCAGGGCGTGGCGCCCGTCAGAGAGCTCGATGGCGCTGCCGGAAAAGCAGCCGTCCCGATCCGCCTCGGTATCCGGAGCCATGGCTGCCGGCAGCCGCTCCCAGCGGATCAGATCCTTCGACTTCACATGTCCCCAGTGCATGGGGCCCCACTGCTTGCTGTAGGGGTGATATTGATAAAACAGGTGATATTCGCCTTTGTAGCGGGAGAAGCCGTTGGGGTCGTTGATCCAGCCCACGCCGCCGGTCACGTGGAACACCGGCAGCACCTCCGCCGGAACCTCCGGCAGATGGGCGGCCTCAAAATCTCTGGCTTTCTGCAGTGCTTCAGACATCTTGTTCCTCCTGAAGCAGCCAGCGGAAGCCGTAGCGCGGAAGCTCCAGCGTCCGGTCAGAAATCGTCTCTCCGATCAGCAGATCCGCGGCGCCGGGAGCCGGGTTCGTCACAAGCTTCGGGTACTCGGAGAAGTTGAACAGCGCCGTCAGAGTCTCTGGGCCGTACTGTCTCCTGAGGGCCAGCACATTATTGTCCCCGGCGTCCAGCGGCCAGACGTTGGCGTCTGCCCGGAACACAGGATGCGCCGCGCGGATCTCCTCCATCTGCCGCAAGCTCTGGAAGATCTGCCCCTGAATGGTCTCCGGGTCATCTCGCAGCTCCGCCAGATCCCACCGGAAAGCGCCCCGGTGGAGGTAGCGGCTGTCATCCCATTTGTCGGGATCGTCGTGGTAGCTGTAATCGTTCAGCTGGCCGATCTCGTCGCCGCTGTAGAGCACCGGGATGCCGCTCTGGGTCAGCACCCAGGCGTGGAGCATGAGATCGCAGCTCAATGCCTGCAGCTGATCCCAGTCCTCCAGTCCGCAGAGGGAGGCGGTGGTGCCGCAGAGTCTGGCGTCCCCCAGACGGGGATCGTCGTTATAGAGCTCGCCTCTGGACCAGCTGCCCGGCCATCGGCCGGTGAACCAGTCGTTGAGGTATTTTTTGTGGGAGGTCTCTCCGATGCCGAACTGGCTGAGCCAGGGGTAATCCAGGCCCCAGCCGATGTCGTCATGGCACCTGAGGTAATTTTGGAACAGGCAGTCCTTCGGCAGGCTGCAGACCTGCTCCATCTGCCGCCGCAGCAGACGCGCGTCTCTGGTGGCGACGGTGTGCCAGGTGGTGCACATGGTGGTGACGTTGTAGAGAATGTCGCACTCGGGCTTCTCCGGGGTGCCGAAATAGGGTGCCACCTTCTCCGGCTCCATGACCACCTCGCCCAGCAGCGCAACGCCGGGGCAGACGATGTAACAGGCCAGCTTCAGCATCCGGGAGAGGGTGTGCACCTGGGGCCGGTTGCGGCAGTCGGTGCCCAGCTGCTTCCAGATATACGGAATGGCGTCCAAACGGAGCACATCCATGCCCCGGTTGGCCAGAAACAGGAGGTTCTCGGTCATGTCGTTGAACACCATGGGGTTCGCGTAGTTCAAGTCCCACTGATAGGGATAGAAGAAGGTCATGACCACCTGCCGGCAGTCGTCCAGCCAGGTGAAGTTCCCCGGCGCGGTGGTGGGGAATACCTGGGGAACGGTCTGCTCATACTGGTTGGGGATGTCCCAGTTGTCATAGAAGAAATAGCGGCTGCGGGCGATGGGGTTCCCGGCTCTGGCGGCCTTTGCCCACTCGTGCTCGTCGCTGGTGTGGTTCATGACGAAATCCAGGCACAGGCTGATCCCCGCCTCCCGGCAGGCGTCCGCCAGATGCTCCAGATCCTCCATGGTGCCCAGCTCCGGCTGCACGCTGCGGAAATCCGCCACCGCGTAGCCGCCGTCGCTTTTGCCCTTCACGGTTTTGAGAAGCGGCATCAGGTGCAGATAGTTCACGCCGCACTCCTGCAGGTAGGGGAGCTTCTCCTCCACGCCCTTCAGGTTGCCGGCAAAGGCGTCCACATAGAGCATCATGCCCAGCATCTTGTTGGAACGCAGCCAGCCCGGGGTCTCCAGTCTGGCCTCATCCTGCTTTCTCAGCGCAGGCTTCCGCTCCTCATAGCTGCGGCGCAGCATCTCCACAAAATATTCAAATGCATTCAGATCGTTGTGATACAGCTCGCAGTAGAGCCATTTCAGCTCGTCATAGCACTCCTGAAGCCTTGCTTCCATGTTCTTTTTCATAAGGCCTCCGTTTGTTCCAGCAGAAATTGTACACCGGGCAGGTTGCCGTAAAGCTGCGGCAGCGTCAGTCCTCCATACTGCAGCGCGGCGCCGGAAAAGCTTCCTTCCAGCGGCTCCGGCTGCAGTTCACAGCCAAAGTATGTCGCGCGCTTGATCTGATACCGTCTTTCGGGATCCAGCCCCTTGAGCCGAAGGTGCAGCGGTCTGGGATTTCCCTCCGGCGTCGGCACCGTGACCGTCACCAGCGCCCGATCCCGCTGCTCCGAGACGAACATCCAGGCGTTCTCTCCCAGACGGTAGTGGTCCCCCAGCCGGATCAGCGGCTCCAGCTCCCGGTAATCCCGGATCTGCTGCCGGATCTCCGCGCGTTCTTCTTCGCTGAGCTTCCCCGGATCCAGCTCGTAGCCCAGCATGCCCGCCATGGCCACGGCGCCCCGGCTGCCCAGCGGCGTCCGTCTGCCGGTCTGGTGATTCGGAGAAGCCGACACATGGGCCCCCACCGCGGAGGCGGGATAGCCGAAGGAGGTGCCGTACTGAATCTTGATCCGGCTGTAGGCGTCGGTGTTGTCGCTGCACCAGATCTGCGGGCAGTAGGCCAGCATACCGGCATCAAAGCGTCCCCCGCCGCCGGCGCAGCCCTCCAGGAGCACATCGGGGAATTCCGTGGTCAGCCGCTCCAGAACGCTGTATAGACCCAGCACCCAGCGGTGGGATACCTCCCCCTGCCGATCCGCAGGGAGCGCCCGGCTGAACACGTCCGTCAGGTGGCGGTTCATGTCCCACTTGACGTATTGAATGTTGTAATTACGCAAAAGCGCGGCGATGGTCTCATAGATCCAGTCCGCGACCTCCGGTCTCGACAGGTCCAGCACCAGCTGATCCCGGCTCACGGCCGGCTTGCGACCCGGTACCGTCAGCGCCCAGTCCGGGTGCTTTCGATAGAGGTCGGAATCCTCGTTCACCATCTCCGGCTCCACCCAGAGACCGAACTGCAGACCCAGATCGTTGACCTTTCGGATCAGCGGCTCCAGCCCGCCGGGGAGCTTTTCCTCGTTCACATACCAGTCGCCGAGACCGGCTTTGTCGTGGTTCCGGCGGCCGAACCAGCCGTCGTCCAGCACCAGCAGCTCCGCCCCCAGCTCCTTCGCCCCTTCGGCAAAGGTGAGAATCAGATCCGCGTTGAAATCGAAATAGGCGGCCTCCCAGCTGTTGACCAACACCGGCCTTGGGGCGGAGGCAAATTTGCTCCCGCAGAGGTTCTGGCGAAGGAACCGGTGGAAGGTGTGGCTCAGGTGCGTGAGGCCCTCATGGGTGTAGATGAACAGCACCTCCGGGGTGGTGAAGGTCTCCCCCGGGTCCAGTTTCCAGGAGAAGCCCCCGTCGGAAAGGCCCGTCACCAGGCGGACAGAACCGGATTGATCCAGCTCCACGTCGGTGAAGTGGCCGCCGGAATAGACCGGCATGACGCCGATGCAGTCGCCGACGTCCTCGGTGGTCTCCGGTGCGCAGAGGATCACAAAGGGATTGTGCTGATGGCTGGAGGCGCCGCGGTTGGAGGAGATCGTCTGCACCCCGTGGATCAGGGGCCGACGCTCCGGCTGCCGCTCCATGCAGTGGCGTCCGTGGAAGTGCAGCAGCTCCCAGCTGCCGAAAGGCAGATCCAGACAGGCGCTGGCGGCCCGGGTCAGCCAGAGGGGCTCCGCTCCGCCGTTGGTAATCTTCACGGCGCGGGCGATGACGTCCTCATTCGGGAACACGCCGTAGAGCAGCTCCACAGCGACCCCGGCAGCCTCGTCTTTCAGGGTGATGGAAAGGGTCTCGCAGTCGTCCTCCCGGTCGAAGGCGGAAGGCAGACCTACCAAGTTATACTTCCCTTTTCGGATCTCATGGCCCGCATAGCGCAGATCCGACCCCCGGAAGCCGGAGGCGGTGCGCAGCTCCAGAGAGGGGCAGCGGAAATCGCCGTTGTCGGCGCTGCTGTACTCCTGGGGCAGGGTGTCCAGAGACCAGCCCCGGTGCTCCCTGAGATCGTAGGGGTTCGGGGAAAAACCGCAGTCCCGCGGCAGCAGCCGGTAGTCCAGCGCCTCCGGCACCGGGCGGCCATAGTAGAGATGCAGCAGGTGCCCCACGGGACCGATCTGCATCTGGTAAGTGGTATTTTGGGTTTCCAGCCGGAAGACGCGGCTTTCAGCATCGTACGATATGCGCATAAAATGGAATTCTCCTCCGGCAGAAATATCGTTAAGATTCCTCTTTGGAATCGTCAGCTTCAAGTTTGGCAAACACGCCGTTCAGCAGCAGGGCGTTCACAAACGCCGGCAGCGAAACGCCGCAGATCAGCAGCACCAGCGAGCCCCAGCTCAGGTACCGCCAGCAGAGCAGCCACAGCGCCAGGGAAAAAACCACCATGGCGAGGGTTCTGGGGAAATAGGCAATTGCCAGGGCCACCGCGTTTTTCAGCGTGCCCCAGATGGTGTTTTCATACCTTGCCAGCAATGCGAAGGCATATTCCAGCACGGCCAGCAGCAGCACCCCGATCCCGGCGATCACCGGGCTCAAAACCGGCACAAAGGTCTTGGCCGCGTAATAGTCAAAATACAGCAGCGCCGCCAGAACCAGAAACAGCAGTCCCAGCAGCAATCCCTTTTTCAGATTCAGCTTGAAGGCGCGGAAAAAGGGCTTGATGATGTAGGCGTCCTCCATCCTGGCCATGCTGAGGGTGCGGTCATACAGCGCCGTCAGGGCCGGGCCGCAGGTGACAACCAGAAGGGAGCAGACCATGGTGAGAACGTTCAGAATCAGGAGGTCGGCAACCATCGACAGCGTCCGCATGAACGGATTGTCCATATCAAAGATCTGCCGCATGCCGGGTCTCCTTTCGGGTGAATTTGGGGGAATCCTCTCCCCGCCCAAAAGAGCGGAGAGAGGAAGAAATCAGGATTAGCCCTTGACAGCGCCGGAGGTAACGCCTTCGACGATGTAGCGCTGCAGGAACACGTACAGGATCAGGATCGGCAGCATGGCCAGCAGCAGGGCCGCCATGACGAGACCGATGTCCGTCGAGTAGGTGCCGTAGAACGCCTGGGTCGCAATAGGAATCGTGTAGAGTTCCTTCTTGGTCAGCACCAGGCTGGGCAGCAGGTAGTCGTTCCAGTAGGCCATGGCGTTGATGATGGCCACGGTGGCGACGGTGGGCTTGAGCAGCGGGAAGACGATCTTCCAGTAGGTCTGCCAGCGGCTGCAGCCGTCGATGGTGGCAGCCTCTTCCAGCTCAAGCGGGATGTTCGTCTTAATGGCGCCGTGGAACATGAACACCGCCATGGATACCGAGAAGCCCACATGCAGCAGGATCAGGGTGATGCGGTGGTTCAGAACGCCCAGCAGACCGCCGTAGACGGAGACCAGCGGCACCATGAGCACCTGGAAGGGGATGACCATGGAGGCCACCATCAGGGAGAACATCAGGGTGCAGAGCTTCCACTTGCCGTTGCGGACGATGACGAAAGCCATCATGGAAGAGAAGACGATCGTCAGGATCGTGGCGCTGAGGGTGATGATGAAGGAGTTTCCGAACACCGTCAGGAAGTTCATCTTCTTCATGGCCTCGGGGAAGTTCTTGAACGTGAACCCGTGGGCGCCGATGAGGGCCAGGGGGTTCATGGTGATGTCCGCCTTGGTCTTGAAGACGTTGATGACCACCAGAATGAACGGGAGGATAAAGCAGATGAACAGGATCAGAAGCACGATCCACATGATCACATGAGAAATCTTTTTCTGCCGTGCGGCTTTTTCGTTCTCGGTCATTATGCTTCCACCTCCCCTTTCTTACCGACCATGACCTGGGTGACGCCGACGATGGCGCAGACGATGAAGAGGATCAGCGCCTCGGCCTGGCCCAGACCGTAATTCTTATAGGTGAACGCCTGGTTGTACACGTGCATGGCCGCCATGACCGAGGAGCCGAAGGGCTCGCCGTTGGTCAGGGACAGGTTCACGTCGTAAACCACGAAGCAGCGGGTGATGCTCAGGAAGATACACTGCACGAAGCTGGAGCGCATCAGGGGGATCGTGACGTTGCGCATGGCCTGGGCCGAGGTGCAGCCATCGATCATGGCGGCCTCCTTCACGTCCTTGGAGACGCTCATGAAGCCGGCCACATAGATCAGCATCATGTAGCCCGCGTACTGCCAGACCGAAACCAGGATCAGGCAGAACATGGCGCCGTTGGGCGTGCTCAGAAGAGACGGCGCGGTGCCGGAGGAGATGGCGCTGCCGATGGCCACGAAGGCGCGGTTGAACACGAACTTCCACACATAGCCCAGAACGATGCCGCCGATCAGGTTCGGCACGAAGAAGCCGGCGCGGAAGAAGTTCTGACCCTTGACGCCGCTGGTGACCAGATAGGCCAGGGCGAAGGCCACGATGTTAATGAGCACCACGGCGAACACGGAGTAAATCACCGTGCGGCCCATGGCCTGCCAGTAAGCAGTATCCTTCATGGCAGCCGCAAAGTTCTGGAAACCCACAAAGGCCTTGGTGGCGCTGATGCCGTCCCAGCTGGTGAGGGTCAGATAAAGACCGTAGATAAACGGCACACCCACCGCAGCCAGAAACAGAATCGTACCGGGGCCGGCAAACATCAGATACTGCTTGACTTTATACGAAAAGGTATTTTGCTTCATTTAGAAACATCCATTCTGCCGCTTTGCTGCGCGAAGGGGATGGTCGGGAGGCTCCAAGCGGCCTGTTTCTCTCCCGATACTCTCCAATCTCTTAAACCCGGAAGAAACCCGGATGCTCGCGTCCGAAGACGCGAGCGTTCCATACAAAATCAAGGAGTCAAAATTCAATTTTGACTCCTTGAAAAAGGTCACTTAGTGAGCACCAACCTCAGCGGTAGCCCAGTAAGCGGTGATCTCATCGGCGAAGCCGGCGCGGTCAACCTGACCGGCCAGGTACTTCTGGAAGGAAGCGCCGACCTTGGCATAGTGATCGTCGGGCAGGTAGTTGTAGTTGCCAACCAGCTTGCCGGCGTCGGCAAAGGCCTTGACGGAAGCGCCCAGAGGATCGCTGACGGGCAGAGTGATGTTACTGAACGCGGGAACCAGAGCGCACTTGTTGACCAGGAAGTCCTGACCAGCTTCGTCATAGACCAGCCAGTTCAGGAAGTCCTTGGCAGCCTGCTGCTGCTCGGCGGAGACGCTGTTGTCGATGAAGAAGTACTTGGAGCCGCCGCCGACGAGCATCTCGTTGTAGTCGCCCAGATCAGAGGGAACCGGCATCATGCCCAGGTTCTCGGTGTAGTTGGTCTCAACCATGTTGGACCAGTCCCAGTTGCCGCCGAACTTGAAGCACAGGTCGCCCTCGGCGAGCTTCATCTCGGTGACTTCGCGCTCCGCGGAGATGGGAGCGTCCTTGGCGTAGTTGTACTCCTTCAGGACGTCAAAGGTGTCCATCAGAGCGTTGAACACGGGGTCGTCGGCCAGCTTGATGGAGCCGTCCTTGATGCCGGCGATGAAGGCATCGGGATCCTGCTGCAGCTCATAGACCTCAGCCAGGTAGTGAGCGCCCAGAGACCAGTCTTCCTTCTGAATGCCAACGGGCAGCTCCATGCCGCCGGCGACGATCTCCTCGATCAGGGCCTTCAGATCAGCGGTGGTCTTGATGGTGGAGGGATCAAAGTCCTTGCCGGTGGCAGCCTTGATGGCGTCGCCGTTGTACAGCAGGCCGCGGGCCTCAACGCAGACGGGGAAGCCCAGAACCTTGCCGTCGATGGCGATGGCCTGGGTGGTGTCTTTGACCCAGTCCTGATCGCTCAGATCAATGGCGTGATCGGGGCCCAGGGAGTAGATGTCCTTGGCGTCGACCATGGCGATGGTGTAGGGCTCGTTGGAGGCGTAACGGGTGGACATGTGGGCAGCGACGGTGTCGTTGGAGTAATAGACCTCAACGTCAACGCCGGTAGCCGCGGAATACTCCTCGGCCATTTCTTCCATCTGGCTCTGGATTTCCATCTTGGAGTTGAAGATGGTGATTGCGGTGCCGTCACCGCTGCTCGCGCTGGAACCTTCACCGGAGGAGCCGTTGCTGCCGCAGGCCGCCAGAGCGAAGACCATCACGAGCGCCAGAACAATTGCGAGAGTTCTCTTCATTTTTTTCGTCCTTTCTTTTCCGAAAATTTTCTATAACGTCCCATTTCTGTTCAAAACAGAATGAATTGGTTTTTCTTTCCAATTTCCTGATATTGGACATATGAAACGTTATATGACTACAACGCTAAAACTATCACATTTGCCTCGACCTGTCAACAGATTGCGCAATAAATTGACCGCGTAAGCAATAAATTTGTGCGTTTTTCACACTTTCTGCATCGAAAATTTGTATGAAATAAAGCGGCGCAAAAATAACGTTTCACGGAAAAGCCCTTTTCTTTTCCGAATGGATATGATAATATTTATTTATTGTCTACGGATCCCTTATATTTCAAGAGGATGTGAAACACCATGAGTTCCACAGGAGCTCCCACCATCAAGGATGTTGCCCGGGAGGCCGGCGTCTCCCTGGGCACCGTCTCCAAGGTCATCAACGGAAAGCCCGTGGGCGAGGACTACCGCCTGCGGGTGGAGCATGCCATCGAAAAGCTGGGCTATCAGGTGAACACCTATGCCCGGAGTCTCAAAACCAGAAAGACCTACTGCGTCGCCCTGCTGATGCCCTCGCTGCAGCACCCATTTTATGCGGTGCTCACGGACGAAATCACCGCCTGTCTCATGCGCCGGGGCTACCGCAGCCTGCTGATGATCACGAACTTTGACCCCAAGGCGGAGCAGAAGTGCTTCGATCTAGTGCAGCAGAACAAGGCTGACGGCGTCATCGCCCTGACCTATGCTGCGGATCTGGAGGTGGACGCCTCCATCCCCATCGTCACCATCGACCGGCATTTGGGCCACAACGTCCCCTGCATCTCCTCGGACAACTACGCCGGCGGCCAGCTGGCGGCGGAGAAGCTGCTGTCTCTGGGCTGCCGGAAGCTGCTGTTTGTCCGCGTCGGCCCGGACGTCCACGGCGAGCCGGACAAGCGCGGATTGGGATTTGAAAACCTCTGCCGCAGCCGGGAAGCGGACTATGCGATGCTTTCGCTGCGGGACGAGGAGGCCCCGGAGGCCTTCTATGCCTATCTGGATGACCACATCGCCGACGGCAAACTGGAATTCGACGGGATCTTCTGCAACACCGACGGTCTGGCCGTACAGGTTCTGGACCATCTGCGCAGCCGCGGCATCCGCGCGCCGGAGGATGTGCAGGTGATCGGCTACGACGGCATGGTGCACTACGCCAGCCGCAGGCCCTTCTGTTCCACCATCGTCCAGCCCATCGCGGACATGGCCGAAAGCGCCGTGGAGGTGCTTTTGAGCACGGAGAACACGCCAAAGCCCACCAACGTGTGTCTGCCCATCCGCTATCTCCCCGGCGGCACCACCCTGGATTTCTGATGCATACCACATAACAGGCCCTGCGGCACAGACCGCAGGGCCTCTTTTATTCATGTTCGGTCAATCCCTTCGCCATCCGGTAGATCCTGGTGGCGTTGATCTCCAATTGTGTTCGGGTGAGAGTACCGTCCCGCAGCCCCCGGAGCATGGCTTTCAGATCCGCGGAGCAGCCCGGCATGGTCAGGTCGTTCCCGGCGGCGGCGATTCTGTCCGCCCGCGGGGAGCCGTATTTGCAGCCCCTGGCCGAGGTGGAGGCGCTGAGCCAGTCGGTCATGACGATGCCGTTGTAGCCGAATTCCGCCCGGAGTACCTGCTCCAGCAGATCTCTGCGCTCAGAGGTGTGGACGCCGTTTAAGAGATTATAGGAGGTCATGAGGGCGCAGGGATCGGACTCACGCACGGCGATCTCGAAACCCTTCAAATAGAGCTCCCGGAGGGCCCGCTCGCTGATCTGGCTGTTGGAGTAATAGCGGTTCGTCTCCTGGTTGTTGGCGCAGAAGTGCTTGACGGTGGCGCCGCAGCCCTTGTGCCGCTGGACGCCCCGGACAATGGCGGCGGCCATCTTCCCGGTGATCAGCGGGTCTTCGGAGAAATACTCGAAGTTTCTTCCGCAGCGGATGTCCCGGTGGAGATTCAGGGCCGGGGCCAGCCAGAGGTGTACGCCGAAGCGCTCCATCTCGTCCCTCACCAGATCGCCGCAGGCCTCCGCCAGCGTGGGGTTCCAGCTCTGGGCAATGGCCGTGCCGATGGGGATGGCGGTGCAGTTTTGCTCCCGGATCTCGCCTTTGGGCTTACCGCCGCCGGTGAGCCGGTTCAGCAACCATTTTGCCACCCCGGGCAGCAGCTCCATCATGCTCTCCGGCAGGGCCTGCCCGAGTCCGTGGGCGCCTTTTTCGTCCACGGTGTACTGCCGACTCAGCCTCAGACCCGCGGGGCCGTCCGCCATGACCAGCGCAGGGATGCCCTTGTCCTTCAGGCGGTTGACGGTCTCCCCCGCCGCCCCGGCCACGGTCTTGGAGGCGTCACCGATGACGCTCAGGGGGCCCAGGCCGGGGGTGAAGGCCCCGATGTTCACAAGGCACAGCTCCTCGTCGGAGAGGCACCGTACCAGCGGGTCGATCTCATGGTGCAGATCATAGTTCACGGACTCCGTGGGAATCTCGTCAGCGGTGATATGCAGAATCTCCACATCCGGGAGCGCCTCCGCCCTCTGCTCCGGCTTCCAATCCGAAAAGTCCGGCTTGCCCAGGGCGTTCCGGCACTGCCGCGTGATGACCTCCCGATCCAGCCGGAGGATGGCGACGGGCTCCGTGTCCCGGCTGTTTTTGCCAAGGCACAGCACATAGTCCCCGGGCTCCAGCACCCAGGCGGCGCGGTGCTCATCATAGGAGGCCAGCTCCCGCATCCGGAAGGAAAGGGTCAGCATCTCCGACTCTCCCGGCTCCAGGGTGCCGGTTTTGGCAAAGGCCGCCAGAGTCTGCAGGGGCTTGTGGATTTGGCCCTGCGGCGGAGAGACATAGAGCTGCGCCGTCTCCTTCCCCCTGCAGGCACCGGTGTTTTGGATGTTCACCGATACCGTGACCGTCTCGCCGTCCGCCTTAGCATGGTGAGCAGAAAACGCAAAGCTCGTGTAGCCGAGGCCATAGCCGAAGGGGAACAGCGCCCGCTTTCCCACCGCATCAAAATACCGGTAGCCCACGTAGACGCCCTCCCGGTATCGGGTCTCGTCCCGCCCGCCGAAGTCTCCCAGATCGGCGTAGTCCGCCCAGGCGCTCCAGGTGGTGGCCAGTCTGCCGGAGGGGAAGCTCTTTCCCAGAATCAGATCCGCCAGAATGTTCCCGGTCTCCGCCCCCAGCTGGCTCAGAAGGAGGATGTTCCCCACCTCCATGACCGGCGAGAGATCCACCACGCCGCCCACATTCAGCACCAGAAGGAAATTCCCATATTGTTCGTTCAGACGGAGGATGTCGTGCTTCTCCGTCTCGGTCAGAAGCACGTCCCCGGGCGCGGCTTTCCGGTCGGAGCCCTCCCCGGAGATCCGAGAGAGGACATACACCGCCGTATCCCCCTTTCCGTTCAGGGGGAGATGGTACTCCGGCTCCGGCATGGCGGCCCCCATGCTCTCCAGAATGGCCAGGGTGTGGTGGGCTCTCGCCTGCTGCTTCAGGCTCCGGATAAAGTCCCGCCGCGCCGCGTCGCAGATCCGGTCATAGCCGTCCAGCCAGGTCTTGCTGGTAATCGTGAAGCCGGCTTTTTCCAAACCTTCCTCGATGGTGACAGAATATCTGGAATTCACCTCGCCGGAGCCGGTGCCGCCCTTGACGGTTCGGCGTGCGCCGCCGCCGAAGAGGGCGAGCTCGCCGGGCTTTTTCAGGGGAAACGATCCGTCAGCCCGCAGCAGCACCGCGCACTCCGCTCCAAACTGCCGCACCGCCATGGCGTGGGCGCGCTCATAGTCGTTCATGTTCAGGCCTCCCTGTTTCTTTGATGCCTGTATCATAGCACATTTTACGAACTGAAAACAGCCCGAAATCGTGAGATCTCGGGCTATTTTGATTACAGATGAAACATGACGGCCTCATAGGGTCGGAGGGTGTCGGACACGTCCCCATAGTTTCCGATCAGCCGGGTCATGCCCGCAAGCCGATCCTTCAGCGGGTTTTCGATCTCCCGATCCCGGAAGTTGCAGACCACCAGCAGCTTGTGATCTCCGTCCGTCCGGGTGTAGGCGAAAATGTCCTCGTCCTCCGGCAGCAGCAGCTCAAAGACGCCGTCGGTGATGACGGGAACCTCTCTGCGCAGCCGAATCAGCTTTTGATAGCAGGCAAAGATGGAGTCAGGATCGTCCACCTGATTCTCCGCGTTGATCGCAGGGTAATTTTCATTTACCTTCAGCCAGGGCTTCCCGGTGGTGAAGCCGGCGTTGGGCTCTGCGCTCCACTGCATGGGGGTGCGGGCGTTGTCCCGGCTTCTGCCGTAGGCCGAGGTCAGAATGGATGCATCCGAATATCCGGCGGCCCGGCGGGCGGCGATCATGTTCCGGGTCTCGATGTCGTCATATTCCTCCAGACCCAGATGGACGTTGGTCATGCCCAGCTCCTGGCCCTGATAGATGTAGGGGGTGCCCTCCATGCCGAAGAGCAGGATGGCCAGCATCTTGGCAGACTCCACGCGGTATCTCCCCTCGTCGCCCCAGCGGGAGACGATGCGCGGCAGGTCGTGATTCTCGTAGAACAGGCTGTTCCAGCCGCAGCCGTGGAGGCCCTGCTGCCAGCGGCACATAACCTGCTTGAACTTTTTTAGCGGCAGCGGGGCCAGGTCCCACTTGTCGCCGCCGGCCTGCTTGTCCAGGAGGATGTGCTCAAACTGGAACACCATGCTCAGCTCGCTGCCGTCGGGGTTGCTGTACCGCTTCGCGGACTCGGTGTTGGCGCTCCAGGCCTCCCCCACCGTCACCAGGCCGGGTCTCTGGAAGGCGGCAGCGCTCATCTCTTTGATGTAATCGTGGAGCTTCGGGCCGTCCACCTTGATGTGCTGGAAGGGCTCCTTGCCCAGATGGTCCACCACGTCCAGCCGGAAGCCGCCCACGCCCCGGTCTGACCACCAATTGATCATGTCATAGAGGGCATGGCGCACCTTGGGGTTGCTCCAGTTCAGGTCCGGCTGCCAGACGGAAAACTGGTAGTAGTAAAACTGCTCCACCTCCGGCACCCACTGCCAGGCTCCGTACCCGAAGTCCGCGATCTGCACGTCCGTGCGCTCCCCGGGCTCCGCGTCTCTCCAGATATAAAAGTCGTGATAGGGGTTGTCCCGGCTCTTTTTCGCCTCCAGGAACCAGGGGTGCTCATGGGAGGTGTGGTTCAGCACCAGATCCAGGATGATCCGGATGCCGCGCTTTCCCGCTTCCTCGATGAGCCGATCCATATCCGCCAGGTTGCCGAACATGGGGTCGATGTCCTGATAGTCCGACACGTCGTAGCCGTTGTCATACTGAGGCGAGCGGCACACCGGCGAGAGCCAGATGGCGTCGATGCCCAGCTTCTGCAGATAGTCCAGTCTGGAGATGATGCCGGGGATGTCGCCGTATCCGTCGCCGTCGGAATCCTGAAAGCTTCTGGGGTAGATCTGATAAATGACCGCCTGCTTCCACCAGTTGGGGTTTTGCTCCATGGTGTTCTCCTTTCCTTCGGTTCCATGAAAGGACAGAGCCCTTGGGGGCTCTGTCAAAGATTCTTTTTCAAAGTGAGGATGTTCTTTCCGTCCTTGTATTCATAGGCCACGTCGTCCATGAGCTGCTTGGTCATGAAGATGCCGAGGCCGCCGATGGTGCGCTGCTCCGCCGTGAGGGTCACATCCGGATCCTCCTTGGACAGGGGATCGTAGGGCGTACCGTGATCCACGAAGGTGATCGTGACGCTGACCGGCTCCTGAGAGACCTCCACCCGCACGGTGGCGTTGCCTCTGTCCGGGGCATAGGCGTAGCTGGCGATGTTGACGAAGATCTCCTCCACCGCCACGCCGATCTGCATCTGGGCCTTCATGGGGCAGTCCGCAGCCTCCAGATGCTCCTCCACGAAGGCCTGCACGTCCGGCAGATTCTCCGTCACGGCCTCGATGACCAGCTCGTTGGGGGAGAATGTCAGCGTGTCCGTCTGGGCCAGCAGCTCCAAAAGCTCGGATTTCCAGTGTTCGATCTCCGCGCGGGTCTTCTCGTTCTCCAGACCCTTTCTGCGGATGGAGCGGCGGATCAGGCGGGTGTAGCCCACGATGCGGGCCTTGTTCTCCACCTCCCGGAGCTTGGCCTCGCAGGTGGTGCCCAGATAGGCCGCCAGAGTCTTGCGCCAGAAGGTCTGGGCCGTCTCAAAATCGAAGCCCTGGAAGCGCTTGATGATCTCGTGGTCACACTCGGAAAAGCCGATGAAGGCGTTGTACATACTGGCCAGCTCGAAAACCGGGTTGCCCACGGCCAAGGTGTCCATGTCGATGAGCAGCACCTCGTCGTTCTGCAGCTCCAGATTCTTGGTGTGGTAGTCGCCGTGGATCATGTGGTCGTCCCGGGGCACCGCCTGAACCAGCGCCAGCAGCTTTTTCGCCGCCTCTTCCGGCAGATGCGCCTGGAGAAACTCCGCCCAGCCGATGACGGTCTCGCGCATGTCCGGCAGCTTCCCCTCGGGCACCTCGGTGCCGTGGATGGTCTTGAGCATCTTCACATACTCTCCGACGCACCAGTCCAGCTTCTCCGGCTCATTGGCAAGGATCTTGGAGAAGGAGCGGGCGTTCAGGAGCTCGAACACCGAGCCGTAGCTCTCCCCGACCTTGACCACATCGTAGCTGATAGCGGTGGGCACGCCCAGGATCAGCGCCAGCTTCGCCACCTCCCGCTCATGCTGGATCTCCGAGAGGGCGTCGGCGTTGTTGTAGACCTTCACCACGTTGTCCTGGTCGATGCGGTAGAGGGTGCCGTTGGCGCCGCGGCCAATCTCCTCGCAGCCCTCGATGGAAACCACCCGGTAGGCCTTCTCCACCGGCATCAGCTCCGTGAAGCCGGTCATCTCCAGGATCTCATAGACGTCGGAATTCACGTTCACGATCTTCAGATCCCGGATGTTCTTTTTCAGTCTGAGAATCACGCGCAGGCCGGCAGAGGAGATATACTCCAGCTTGTCCACGTCCAGCACCACCGGCGCGCTCATATCCGCGATCTGGGCGCGGAGCTCCTGCTCCACCTGGGCCGCGTTGCCGGAATCCACGCGTCCGTTCAAAGCCACCCGAATTTCTTCCATAGTGCTTCTCCTTTCAATGCGCCCCGGCGGAAATGACCGCGGCGAGGCCGATTTAAGGTTCCTTTTTCAACAGCGCCCGATTCAGCAGCCCCAGCTTGTCCGCCTGGAGGATCAGCTCCATCTGCAGCACGCTCTGGTTGGCCGCCGCGGCGAAAATACCAAACAGAATGTCAAAAATCATGGCGTCGATCAGCGCCGTGGAGGGGATTTGCAGCTCCGCAAAGATCATGATATAGG
The DNA here is from genome assembly GCA_946187035.1 of uncultured Clostridia bacterium. GTDB lineage: Bacteria > Bacillota > Clostridia > Oscillospirales > Oscillospiraceae > CAG-103. The sequence goes on from CAMHPQ010000001.1 coordinate 47,953, forward strand.
CCAGCAGGTTGGCCCCCGGCACCGGCGGCGTGGCCACAAACAGCGCCACCGACAGCACCATGGCCACCAGCAGCCACCCGGCGGACAGCGGCACCTGATATTGCACGGCGGCAAACACCGTGAACATCAGCGTTCCGACGACGTTGGCCGGCATCAGCAGCACCAGTCCGTAGGGAAGGCTCACCGTGGCGAAATGCTGCTCAATGCCCAGCTTCGAGACGCTGTCCTGCTCCATTTTTCCGTATCCGACGTCCAGACCGCCGGAGCGAACCGCCGTGCGGAAGGCGGGCCAGAGCTTCTGCAAAAGCACCCGAAGCCCCACGCCCTTACGGGCGGAGACATAGGCGGCGATGGCCAGCATAGCCGCGACGGACACCGCCACCGCCAAAATCAGCACGCCCCACAGACCGCCGAAGGTCAGCAGGCTGCCGCTGACGATCTCCATACAGATCAAAATCGCAGTGAACAGCGGAACACAGCGGCTGACGTTCTCCGTCATCACCAGACCTACCGCGTCACCCTGCCGGATGAGGCGATCCAATCCCTCGGCTCTGCCGCCGAGGGCAGTGATGCCGCCGCCCAGCAAAAAGGCCAGAAGCAGCAGCTGCGGGGTGTTGGACTCCATCAGCGGAGAGACCACGTCGCTGGGCATGACCAGCAAAAGCGTCTGCCAGTATTCCGAGGCATTGATGCCCAGGGTGCTCCCCAGAAGCAGCGGCGCTCGGGAGAACAGACCGCAGCCGATCACCGCCAGCAGCGCCGCCGCCATACTCAAAACAAAATACCGCAGGAAGACCCGACGGCTACTGCCGCCCTCCTCCTCGATGGTTCGGGTGTTCAAAACCGAGGTGCAGACCATCAGGAACACCACCGGGCCGGAGAGCACCGTGAGCATCCGGACCCAGAAATCATAGAGCGGCATCAGCACGTTTGTCACCAGCGCGCTCTGTCCCGCCGACGTCAGGCCCACCCGGAGAAGCAGTCCGGCGCCGATGCCGATCACCAGGGCGATCAGCAGCTTCAGCGCGGCGTTCATGCCCTTTTTCGGCAGGTTCAGACGCAGGATGTTCTTGCCGCCGGAATAGCTGTACAGCGGGGAAAGACCCACCGCCGTCAGCAGCGAGCCGCTCCAGTCCTCCAGCTCGGAGGCGGTTTTGCTCAGGGGGTTGAAGACGTCGCCCTGCATCTCGATCTGGAGATAGGGCTGGCCGAAGCGGCTGCCGGCCTTCAGGGTAAAGGTCTCCTTCTCTCCGAAGCGCTCCCGGAGCCGGAGCAGGGATTCCTCAAAGGAAAAGCGGATGCGGATGCGGTTCTGCCGCTCCATGTGCAGCCGCTCCAGCAGGTCGTCCAGCCGCTCGGAGCACCGCTCAATCCCCGCCGCATCCAGGGGGAAGGTCTCGTTGCAGACCACAGGCTCGCCCCGCAGACGGCTCCATATGGTTTTCCTTGGCATTTCAGCCATTCTCCTTTTCTCCCTCGGCCTCAGGGCCGAAATAAGCAACGCACATCATGGTCAGATCGTCAAACTGCTCCTCCTCCAGCACGAAGGCGTCCACATCCTCTCTGACCTGTCTGAGGATGCCGCGGGGCGCCGCGTCGGCGTTGCGGTTCAGCGCCCGGAGCATGTTCTCCGTGCCGAAGAGCCGGTTTTCCCCATCGGTGGCCTCGGGCACGCCGTCGGTATAGAGAAACAGCTTCGCGCCGGGCTTCAGCTGCAGCTCGTAGTCCTTGTATCGAACCCCGTCCATGCCGCCCAGCACCAGACCGTGCTTGTCCTTCAAAAGCGCAAACGGCTCCCCGGGCTGTTGAATCACCGGGTACTCATGCCCCGCGTTGGCGGCGGTCAGCTTCCCGGTGGAGAGCTCCAGCACGCCCATCCAGACCGTGACGAACATCTCCTGGGGGTTGTTGGCGCAGATGGCGGCGTTGGTGTCCGCGAGCACCCGGGCGGGGGATTTGCCCATCTTGGCATTGTTGGCCAGGATGATCTTGCTGACCATCATGAACAGCGCCGCGGGGACGCCCTTGCCGGAGACGTCGGCCATGACCAGGCACAAGTGATCGTGGTCGATCAGGAAGAAGTCATAGAAATCGCCGCCCACCTCTCTGGCGGGGTCCATGCTGGCGTAGATGTCGAACTCCTTCCGCTCCGGGAAGGCCGGGAAGTCCCCGGGCAGCATGGCTCTCTGGATCTGGGTGGCCATGTTCAGCTCCGTGCCGACCCGCTCGCGTTCGGCGGTAATGGTCTCGATCTCTCTGAGATAGTCGTCGATCTCCACCGCGAGATCGGAAATATCCCGGGACAGCTGGCCGATCTCGTTGCGGGATCGCACCAGGGCGAGGTTTTTCACCACGGCCTTGCTGTCCTTGCTGTCCCGATAGAGGCGGATGTTCTCCTGCACCGCCTTGAGCGGGTGGAGCACAAACACAAAGATCAGCGTCAGGCAGATCAGCGACAGGCCGATCTGATTGAGGATCGCAAAGACGGTCTCCGTCTTGGTCTGGGTCATCATGCTGGCGCGCAGATCTGTGAGATTGTAGGTCATGCCGATGAGCACGGTGTGGCCGTTGATCTCGCAGAAGTTGGCATAGTAGTCCATGTAATTGCCGGCTTCCGCCAGATGGCTGTGGTTTTCCCGGGCGCTGCGCATGGCGTTCTGCTGGCTCTCCCCCACTGTGACCACGTGGCCCAGCGGATAGACCTCCTCATAATTGGTGCCGCGCACCGCGCCGGGATCGGCGGCGCTGTACAGGAAAAACTGGGAGTCGAAGGGCTCCTCCGTCACCACACATAACAGAAAGTCGATGTGACAGGCCTGCTTGATCTCGTTTAAGCGCGTGACGATCCAGGAGTAGGCAATCTCAGCGTAGAGCTTCTGATCTTCCTCCGGCAGCGCCTCCAGCTCCTGGGCTGTGGCATATTCCGGGGACAGCGCCGGCTGCCGCTGACTGAGCAGCCGCACCTTGCCGGCGGTCATGCTGTCAGGGGTAAACTCCTCATCGTAGTCGATGTCCATGGAGTCGGCGTGGGTGTACCAGTAGTGAAACAGCCACTCGTAGGCCGGATACTCCGTGACCGAGCGCTCCGCCTCGTCCGCGACCTGGGCGGCATAGAGCTCCGTCTGCCGCTTCACGCTCTGGTCGGAGAGCTCCGCCTCCGTGAAATAGGTCATCAGCCCCGTCACCAGTACGCCCAGCGCAAACAGGACCGCAACCTGCGCAATGATGCCGCTGCGAAGGGTTTTTCTCTTCATTCGGTCGTCTTATTCCACCGTCAGAATGTCCGCGAAACCCGTCACCTCAAAAATCTCCAGGATGGTCTCGCCCACGTGGAGCACCTTCATCTCGCCCTGCCGGCTCATGATCTTCTGAGCAGACAGCAGCACCCGCAGACCAGCCGAGGAGATGTACTCCAGCTTTTCAAAGTCCAGCAGCAGCGTGGACGTGCCCGCCAGAGACTCCTGGATGGCCGCCTCCAGCTGGGGCGCCGTTACCGTGTCCAGACGGCCCTCCAGCGCGATGGCCGCCGTTCCGTTATCGATGTTTTTGGTAATATTCAGCATGTCTTTTTCCCTCCTGTATCCATCCGACGATGCCTTTGATTGCGCCGAAGGGATCCCCCGGCGCAGGTCGATGATTACGTATCAAATTATTATACATCATCCTGTCCAGACTATGTCAATCTTTCCGCTCCAATATGATTCGATTTTCTCACATAAAAATATGAACTTTTTGTAAACAATCGCTCTGATCCTGCCATTCATTCACAGGTGATACACAAAAAACGCTGCGCACCCGCAGGCACGCAGCGCATGGAAGGAACGGACTCAGGCGTTGGGAACCGGAAGGGTCCAATAGTACTGGTTGTAGAGATCCGTGAACCGGTAGAGGGCCACGCAGCTGCCGCCGAGGCTGGTGTTGCTGATCTGCATATTCTCGGTGACGGTCATCTGCTCGCCCAGCTTGTAGGTGTCCAGATAGGCGCCGTCGTAGCTGTAATAGTCGCAGAGGAAGTCCAGGGTGTCGCCCACGTTCAGATCCACCAGACCTCTGGCCACGGTCTCGGTCTCGTCGGCGGAATAGGCTGGGCGGGCACCGGCGATGGAGCCGTAGGGATCCTCGTCGGAGAAGATCAGCACCAGATCCATCCGCTCCCCGTTCAGCAGCACGGGCACATAGCCGGTGATGGTGTAGCTGTCGCCGTCCTCGGCGGTGCTCAGGTGGTAATAGGCCACGGGCTGGCCGTTGATGCTGAGCCAGGTGCCGTCGGTGTCGCCGATCAGGTTGCCGCTGTCGTCAAAGTCGAAGACGTTGTCCAGACCCAGATCCACATAGCCGGTGCCGTCGTCATAGAACATGTTCAGATCGATGCCCTGCACCAGATCCCACTGATCCTGCGGCAGAACGATCTTGTTGGAGCCGTTGTCATTGGTCCAGACCAGATTGGAGGGGTCGAACCGGTTATTTGCGATGTACTCCGCCGCCTGATCGGTGGTGATGCTGCGTCCGAACATGAAGCCGGTGTTGCCGCTGTTGATGCCGGAGACGTCCGGGCCGCGTCCGCCCATGAACAGGCTCAAAAGCTGGGCCACATCCTGGGCGCTGGGGCCTGCCGAGGCGGAGGCGCTGCCGGTCTGGCCGCTCATGAGCTGTCCCAGCAGGGACGGCAGGGCGGAGCCGGTGCCGCCGGCCGCCACCTGGCCGCTGACCTCCAGATTGGCAAACTCGCGGATGCAGTCGGAATAGGCGCTGTCCAGACCGATTCGGTCATAGGTGGCCACTGCGGTGTCCACGCCGGAGGCCTTCTTATAGGGGAAGTAGATGGACAGGCCGTAGGCGTTGGTGATGTTGGCCGCCCGGTTGTATTTCACGCTGCTGAGGAGTACGTCCGCCAGATTCTTGGCCGCGTCGGTGCCCAGATTCTTGGCGAAGTGCACCATGTCGATCTGGTCGATGGAGCTGCTGCCGGCAAACTCTCTGGTGTTGCTGCGGGCCCGGGACACGGTCTGGTAGTTGTCGGAGGTGATCAGCTGCTGGGTACTCTGGGAGAATGCGCTGAAGGAGTCGGTGATGGTGCTGCCCAGCTCCGCCAGATCCACCACCGAGAGGGTGGTCTGCTGGCCTCTGCACTGCTGGGCGCAGACGTCCACGAAGTCGTCCACGATCTGCTTGCCGATCTCAAGAGTGGAGGCGGAGGTGTTCTGACTGAGCTTGTTCAGCCAGTTGGTGTAATACCAGCCCACGCCGGGCTCGGTCTCCTCGGAGGCGATCATGTAATCCGCGTACTTGGAGAGCATGAGGGCATTTTCCACCGTGGCCATGAGGCAGGCGTCGTAGCCGATGAAGTCGAACTTCATGTCCGCAGCCTTCAAAGCCTGGTCGATCTGGGCCAGGGACATGGAGCCGCTGCGGGCGTTCTTCTCGTCATAGCCGTAGCCCTGGAGGGAGCCGCCGCCGTGATCCCAGAAGATCAGCATGTTCCGGTTGGCGGGGAAATTCTGCTTGCAGAACTGGATGAAGGACAGCAGGTTGTTGGGATCGGTCATGGCCGCGTTGCCGCCGTTCTGCACCAGGGTCTCGATGCCGCCGTTCCGGACTCTAAACACCTGGTTCACGCTGCTGGAGATGGCCGAGGTCTTCCACTGCTTGCAGCCGCCGGTGAAGACGATCAGGTTCACCTTGTCCGAGAGCTGGGCGTTGGCCATCTCCGTCAGATCCTTGGTGGCCATGCCGTAGCGGGACTCCAGGTCGGTGCCGCACATATAGACCATCAGGGTGACGGTGTCCTGGCCATTGCCGACGAGCTTGGTGAATTTCTCTCTGGCGCCGGGGGCCACGGAGGTGTTCAGCTTCGCCAGATTGCTGTCCGATCCCCAGGAACTGGAGGTGGGATTCAGCAGCTGGCTCTGGGCCTGGGGCAGCGAAAAGCCGGAGCCGCCGTTGGTGGTGTTCGTGGTGGTGCTTCCGCCGCCGCCGAAGAGGCTGTTGCCGCCCAGCAGCAATGCCAGCAGGATCGCCACGATGCCGCCGCCGATGCCCCCTGCGCGCTTCACATTCCGGTTGCCGGAGGGCCGCTGCGGGGTGCCGGAGCCGGTGCCGACCTTCCCGGTGCCGAGACCCTCATCGTCTCTTCTGTGGACGCCGAGACCGTTGTCGGTGACGTTGGTCTCCCTGCGTCTCGGTCTGTTGTTCTCCGCCATGGGGTTCCCTTCTTTCTGTCGAATTTGGGGTGTTTTCTTCCTTATTATAACAGAGCGCACATGAAGAATCAAGAACCGTCTGCCCCGATCCCCCGTGCAAAAAAGAAAACTCTCAGAACGGCACAAGACCATTCTGAGAGCTTTCGTCAAATACACTTTTGGCGCGTTTTCAACGCTTTCGCATCACACGCTGCGATACAGGAACGTTACGATCTGTGCGCGGGTGCATTCGCTCATGGGCGCGAAATGCGTCTCGTCCACGCCGTTGGTGATGCGCGCGCTGTCCGCCCAGATCACCGGGACGGTGTACCACACGCCGGCAGGGACGTCCACATAGGTGAGCTCCGCGTCCGCGAGCGTCGGCTCACCGGCAAAACGGAACAGGAACGTGACGATGTGCGCGCGGGTGCAGGTGGCATTGGGGTCAAAGGTCGTATCGCTGACGCCCTTGGTGATGCCCTTGTCCACTGCCCACAGCACGGCGTTGTAGTAGAAGCTGCCTTCCTTCACATCGGTGAAGGTGTTCTTCAAACCGTCCACACTGGGAGAACCGGCGGCGCGATACAGGAAGGTGACGGCCTCGGCACGGGTGCAGGCCTTCGCGGGAGAGAAGGCGGTGTCAGAGGTGCCCTTCGTGATTCCGTTGGAAACCGCCCAGTCCACGGCGGTGTGGTACCAGCTGTCCTTGCTGCGATCCACGTCGGCAAAGTTCTCGCTGGGGCAGGGTTCACCAAAATCCTCCCCGGAGCCGTCGATCACAAAGAAGGTCACTTTGAGATCCTTGCCCAGCGTAGCGCCGGTGTTGGACTTTACATCCTGACCGATGACGAGCGTATATCTGCCCGCCGGGAGGTCACGGAAGCTGACGGTGAAGGTGCGATTGTTCCCCGTTGCGCCTTCAAACTTCGTCGCGGCAACCACGTTTTCCTCAATATAGATCTTGCCCGCAGATTCATCGCTGTAATTGTCCATGCCGCTGTCAAAGGCTACGGTGATCGTGGTGTTCGGCTTGACAGCGCTGCTCTCAAGGTTTTTGCCGAGGGCGGTCACGGACGCGACCTTCAGCGGGCTCTGGCTGTTCTCTCCGTCCGCCAGCGCGGGGAAAGCCAGCAGCCCCGCCGCCATGACGAGCACGAGGATCAGGGACAATGCTTTCTTCATCTTTGTTTCCTCCTTATCATTCTGTATGGATTTGCGCCTGCCCGTTTTCAAGCAAGCAAACCAATCACAGTTGATTATACCACACATCTCTATTCTCTGCAAGAATCACAGGGAGGACGCTCCCGACTGGTCTGCTCCGGTTTTTTATTTCTTTCGATTCAGCGGGATCTGGTGCTCGCAGGGCACCTTCGTCTGGCAGAGGCCGCAGCCGTAGCGGGGGTGGTGCACCACGCCCTGCACCTTCTGGTAGAGACCGCACTTGATGTGGCTCTTCCCTTTCTCCAGACTGATGGCGTGCACCGGACAGCGCTTGATGCAGGCGCCGCAGCGGATGCAGTAATCGTAAATGCCGGTGTAGGGCCGCTCGTCCGGCTCCAGCGGCGCGGTGACGATCACGCTGGCAAAGCGTCCGGCGATGCCCCGCTCCGTGATCATGCCCTTGGAGAGGGCGAAGGTGCCGAGACCGCAGACATAGGCCGCGTGGCGCTCCGACCAGCGGCTGCCGAAGGTCTTGGCGGTCATCTCCGGATAGCCCTCGATGCCCTTTCCGGCAGTGACCCGCTGGAATCTCGGATCGATGGCCGGGGCGCAGGCCTCGAAGCCCTGAGACCGGAACCAGTCGCAGAGAGCCTGGGAATAGGCGTTGATGAAGTCCTGGCCCTCGAATCTTGCGTAGACCCAGAGCTTGGAGGCGTTTTTCTTCTGGGCCCGGTTGCTCTCCAGCACCGCCTCGCTCATGGGAAAAAACAGCGACACGATGCTCTTGGCCCCGGGGAGCCATTCGGCCGGGCTCATGTGCCAGGGGCCTATGACGCTGGGCTCCTTGTACTTCTCAAACAGCGGATCGTCCGCCGCGCCGAAGCCGATAATCGGAGCTTCAAACATGGCGGTGCCCACATATTTGGACTGGATCTTGTCCGTTGGCCGCAGAACGTTGCCCGGTACCTCCGAGAACAGCTCCGCGCAGCGCGCTTCAATCTGTTGATGGTTCATTTGAGGCCTCCCTTCCGTTTGCAGCTTCTTCATGCAGTCCGTCCTTCTGTCTATCCCAGAGCAGATCTGGTCGCCTCGTCCTCATACTGTCTGGTGTAGAGCCGGTAGTAATAGCCGCGCCGGGCCATGAGCTCCTCGTGTCGCCCCTGCTCCACGATCCTGCCGTGGTGGACGACGAGAATCACGTCCGCGTTCTGCACGGTGCTCAGCCGGTGGGCGATGACGATGCTGGTGCGGCCCCGGATGATGGTGTCGATGGCGGCCTGGATCTTCTGCTCGGTGATGGTGTCCACCGAAGCGGTGGCCTCGTCCAGCACCAGAATCCGCGGATCGGCCAGGATGGCCCGGGCGAAGCTGATGAGCTGCTTTTCGCCGGTGGAGAGCAGATCGCCGCCCTCGCCCACGTCGGTGTCCAGCCCGTGCTCCAGCCGGTCTGCCACCTCTGCGGCGCTCACCAGATCCAGCGCACGGCGAATGTCCGCCTCCGAAGCGTCGGGATTGCCGTAGAGCAGATTTTCCCGCAGGGTGCCGGAGAAGAGATGGGGCGTCTGCAGCACATAGCCGATGGCGCTGTGGAGCCAGAGCTGGCTGCGCTCCCGGGCGTCCCTGCCGTCGATAAGCACCTGCCCCTCCGTGGGCTCATAGAACCGGCAGATCAGGTTCGCCAGCGTGGATTTTCCGGCGCCGGTCTCCCCCACAATGGCCACGTTGGTGCCGAAGGGGATCTCCAGCGAGAAGTGCTCCAGCACAGTTTCCTCGCCGTCGGGGTAGCGGAAGGTCACGTCCCGGAAGGAGATGTCCCCCCGGATCGGCTCCCAGTTTTCCTTCTTCGGGGTGAAGCAGTCGCCGTAGATCTCCACCACTTCGGGAGAATCCTTCACGTCCGGCTCCGTTTCCAGCAGCTTCGTCAGCCGCTCGATATTCACCTGAGTCGTGATCAGATCCGAGATGGCGTCCACCACCCATCGGATGGGCTCCATAAGCCCCTGGGCGTAGCTCATGAACATGGAGAAGGTGCCGATCTGGGTCTTGGCGATGTAGCCGCCCTTCCAGAGCACCACGGCCAGGGCCAGCGAGGAGGCAAAGTTCATGGTCACGGCGAAGAGGCCTCTCAATCTGGCGGCCCCGATGGCCCGGCGGCGGATGCGGGAGGTATCCGAGACGAAGGCCCGCTCCATGGTGTCCTCCACCACCAGTGTCTTGATGGTCCGGGCGCCGGTGATGCCCTCGTTGAAGTTTCCAGTGATCTGGGAATTGATCTCCCGGATCTCCCGGTTGGCCCGGGTCAGACCTCTCTGAAACACCGAGAACAGCAGCACCGTCAGCGGCAGCACCGCCATGACCAGCAGCGCCAGGCGGGCGTTGATCACCAGCATGACGATCACCGCGCCGACCACATAGCCCAGCTGCCAGAGGCTGTCCAGCAGCGTCCAGCTCACCAGAGCGCCGATCTTCTGGGTGTCAGACATGACCCGGGCGTGGAGATAGCCCACACTGTTTTGGTTGAAGTAGGAAAAGGACAGCGTCTGCAGGTGGTTGAAGGCGGCGTTGCGCAGATCCTTGTCCACCCCCACCTCGATCTGCATGCTGAAGATGCAGGCTACGTAGTTCACCAAGGCGCCGCCGCAGATCAGCGCCAGATAGAGGATCACGAACAGGACGATGGTGTCCATGGTCCCTTCACCGATGAAGTGGTTCAGGGCGTAGCGCTGGAACAGCGGCACGCCGATGTCCACCAGCGAGCCCACGATGCAGCCGAGGATCATGCCCAGAACGGCTTTTTTGTAGTTTTTCAGATACGGCAGCAGCTTCCCGATGCCGAAGAACGGGAGGCGCACGGTGTCGGAGGCATGCCGGTTCATGCGCCCACCTCCCCCACGGAGCTGCTTTGGATGTCGCAGATCTTCTGATAGATGCCGCCGGCTTTGGAGAGGGTCGCGTGGTCGCCACGCTCGATGATCTCCCCCCGGTCCAGCACCAGGATCTGGTCGGCCTTGGAAAGGGTGGTGATGCGGTGAGAGATCAGCAGAATGGTCGCGCTGCCGAAGCGGCGCTCCAGCTCCGCGCGAATCTTCGCGTCGGTCTCCGTATCCACGGCGGAGAGGGAATCGTCGAAAATCAGGATCGGCGTGTGCTGGGTCAGGGCTCTGGCGATGGCGGCCCGCTGTTTCTGCCCGCCGGAGAGCGTCACGCCCCGCTCGCCCACGAAGGTGTCATAGCCCTTTGCAAAATCCATGACCGTCTCGTCGAGACAGGCAGCCTTCGCCGCCTCCCGCACTGCGTCCAGGGACATGGTCTCGTCGGTAATGGCGATGTTCTCCCGGATGGTGCGGCTGAAGAGATAGGGCTCCTGCAGCACCATGCCGATGTTCCGCCGCAGGTGGGCGGTCTCGATGTCCTTCAGATCCACGCCGCCGATGGTGATGCGCCCGCAGCCCTCGGGGAGCTCATAGAGCTTGTCCAAAAGAAGCATCAGCGTGCTCTTGCCGCTGCCGGTGCCGCCGAGGATGCCCAGCGTCGTGCCCGCCGGTACCGTGAAGCTCACGTTCTTCAAAACCTCCCGGCCCTCGGCAGTGTAGCGGAAGGAGACGTTTTCAAACACGATATCCTGATCCATTTCGGGCTTGAGGCTGCGTCCGGTCTCCCGCTCCTCCTCCGCCTCCATGATGTAGGCGATGCGGTCCATGCTGACGCCCGCCTTGCTCATCTCGGCGATCATGCGGCCCAGCATGCGCACCGGCCAGGTCATGATGGCCCCGTAGGAGAGAAAGGCGATGTATTCACCGGCGGTCATCTCCCCCCGCAGGCAGAAGACCGATCCGAACACCACGATCAGCATGATCTGCACGCCGGAGAGCACGTCGCTGAGACTCCAGAACTGCGCCAATGGCCGGGCCAGCTTCATCCAGAGGCCGGTGTAATATTCGTTCTGCGCCTCGAAGCGTTCCCGCTCCCGCCGCTCCTGGCCGAAGGAACGCGCCACCCGCACGCCGGTGAGATTCTCCTGGGCGATGTCCGAGAGCTTGCCCTCGTTTTCGTCGCAGTCCAGAAAGGCCTTGCCGATCTTCCCGTGGAAGTGCACCGAGCGGAGGATGATATACGGCACCGGCAGCATGGCGATGATGGTGAGCTTCCAGTTCATACCCAGCATGAAAGTGAGACTCAGGGCCAGCAGCACCACGATGCGAAAGATGCTGGTCATCTGCTCGGACACGAAGCTTTTGAGGGTTTCAATGTCGCTGGTGCAGCGCTGGATGATGTCCCCCGTGCGGTGCTGGCTGTGCCAGGCGTAGGGCAGCCGCTCGATGTGGCGGAAGAGGGCGTCCCGCATGGTTTTCGTGAGGGTTTCGGCGCCCCGGGTGTTCGACACCCGGAAGGTGTACTGGGCCGCCACCTTCACGGCGGCCACCGCGAGGATCGCCAATGCCATGATCCAGATGTGCTCGCCGAGATACGCCCAGCCGCCGGCGCGCTCTGCCAGTCTCATGGCAAAGGCCGGGAGATTCGCCGTCTTTCCGCCCAGGGCGTTGTCCACCGCGGCACGGACGATCTGCGGGCTCACCATGTCCGCCAGGGCGGTCACGGCGGCGGAGACCATGCTCAGCAGGAACCAGCCCTTGCTCCCCCGGAGAAACCGCCAGAGCAGGGCCCGTTCCCGGGCTTTTTCCGTTTTCGTCTTCTTCTGATTCATTGGTTCATCCGATTTGCGATCCATCGGTTCTCCTTGCTTGCTTTTATGCTCTCAGTCTATCAGAAAGGCCCTGAAAACACAAGCCCGCAAAGGCAGACCTCCGGAACCCGGGACATCCATTTCTGCATCCACAGAAAAGCCGCCTCAACGATTGAAGGTTGAGACGGCTGTTGCCGGATACTTCCAAAGCGCGGTCTGCCGGTTGAATGGTTCCATTTCCGCGCTGTCGGCTCACTTGCGATTCCCGCGCTTTGCGTAATCTGCGTCCACGTCCTCCCGCCACTGGGCGCTCAGCGGCGCGCAGGCGCGCACCTGGGAGACCGCCTTGGAGACGCTGGCGTACAGGACCTCGGTACCGGCTCCGTCCGCATGGTAGTTGGCGGCACGGTCCGCCCGGATGCCGATGCGGGAGGCCGTCTCCACAGCGTCCAGATTTGCGCCGAGGAACAAAAACTCCCAGCCGTTCTTCTCCTGCTCATGCTGTACCATCTGCCGCACCTGGTCGGCGGTGTAGCGATGGCTGGCGTTCTCCATGCCGTCGGTGGTGATGACGAACAGCGTCCGCTCCGGCACGTCCTCCGGTCTGGCATAGCGGTGGATGCGGGCGATGTGGCGGATGGTGCTGCCCACGCAGTCTAACAGCGCGGTACTGCCGCGGGGCTGGTAATCCTGCTCCGTCAGGGGCAGAACGTCCCCAATGGGGATGCGGTCATGGAGCATGCTCTGCTCATGGTCGAAGAGCACCGTGGTGACCAGGCATGTGCCGGGCTCCAGCTTCTGCTTTTCCAGCATGGCGTTGAAACCGCCGATGGTGTCGGCTCTCAGGCTGTGCATGGAGCCGCTGCGATCCAGGATGAACACCAGTTCGGTGATGTCATTGCGCTTAGTCTCGTTGGTCATGGGAAATACCTCCTTGTTGATTTCTGACCACAGCATAGCATTTGCAGAGGCGGGATTGGTCGCTTCCAAAGTGACCTTTTCTTCCCTTCCTTGACAAGCCCGGACTCCATAGCTATGATTGAGAAAAACAGGGATCAAACGCAGAGAAAGGAGCGCAGCCATGCCATTTCAAATCATCAGCGGCGACATTACCACCCAAGTCTGCGACGCCATCGTAAATCCCACAGACGTGGTGTTCAGCGGCGGCGGAGGCGCAGACCGCGCCATTCACAGAGCTGCGGGCGAGCAGCTGCGCCAGGCCTGTGACCGGCTCCCAAGGCTGCGTCCGGGCGAATCCGCGCTGACCAGAGGATATGATTTGCCCGCAAAATGGGTCATCCACACCGCAGGCCCCGTCTGGGTGGACGGAAAACACGACGAGCGCCTGATCCTCGCAAGCTGCTATCAAAGCGCACTGAAGGTCGCAGCGGAAAACGACTTTCAGTCCGTCGCCTTTCCTTTGATTGCCGCCGGCACCTGCGGCTTTCCGAAGGAAGAGGCGCTGAGCATCGCGGCGGGTGAGATCCGCCAATTCCTGCAGCGGCATGAGATGGAGATCACACTGGTCGTTTACGACCGGGAGCTCTACCGCATCGACCCGCGCACCGAGGCGGACGTGGACCGCTATCTGGGTTCGCACTTCACCGGCAGGATGCGCCCACAGGCAAAGCTCTGCCATGCCGAGCGCCAGGATCTGCTGCAGAGCATGAACGATGCGCGCGAAGCATCTCTCAGCTCCGCTCCGCCTCCGGCCCCTGCGCCGATGGCCTCCTATTCCCACGCTCCCGCAGCCTCCCTGGCGGACCAGCTGCGCGCCATGGACGAGAGCTTTTCCGAGGCAGTGCTCCGTCTGGTGGACGAGCGCGGCATGACGGACGCCCAGTGCTATAAGCGCGCCAACATCTCCAAGCAGGTCTTTTCCAGACTCCGCAGCAGCAGCCATTATCAACCCAGCAAGCCCACCGCTCTGGCCCTCGCCGTGGCGCTGAAGTTGGATCTGGACGAGACCCGTTCCCTGCTGGGCAAGGCCGGGATGAGCCTCTCCCATTCCCTGATGATGGATGTGATCGTGGAGTATTTCATCGCGCAAAAAAAGTTCGACGTCATGGAGATCAATGAGACCCTGTACCAGTATGACCAGCCGCTCCTTGGAGCGAAATAATACGCCGGAGCATGGTTTTCATGCAGCAAAAAGCGGAGCCCGTCTGTACGCGGGTTCCGCTTTTCTTTGATCAGGCTATGACTGGGGCCCCGACGACCGCTACTCCAGCTTCAGCCCGAGATACAGCACCACCGCGTCCGGGAAGCTGCGGGGATTATAGCCGGTCTCCCGGTGGATGCGGTCCAGCCGGTACTGCAGGGTATTTTTGTGGAGATACAGCAGCTGGCAGGTCTCCTTGAGCCTGCAGCCGGTCGCAAAATACGTCCGCAGCAGGGCCCGATCCTTCTCCGGCAGGGCGCTGGCGCCGCTGCGATCCAGAAAGCGTTCTCTGGCCTCTTCCGGAATGCTGCCCAGGAGGATTTCCAGATCCAGATCCTCGAACCGCGCCGCGCACTGCCCCGGCGCCATGGCGTGGAGGGCGATCCGCGCGGCCACATAGGATCGGGATTGGCGGCTCAGCTGCTCCCGGCTGCCCACCGCAGTGCGCACCGCGCCGGGGAATCTCTGCTCCAGCGTCTCCAGATCCGCCAGCAGCGGCGTCACCTGCTCCGGCTCCGGCAGGAGGATGAACTCATGGGGATAGCAGAATGTATAGAGCGTGATCCCCTGCCGATGAATGATGCGGGTAATTTCGCTTTTCACCCGGGTGAGATTCTCATCCCCGCTGTGGGTGCGGAGGATCACCGCCGTGTGGAACCCCTCCAGATCCACCCGATGCCGCTCCATGAACGCCCGGTAATAGTCGTAGTTCAGGTGCTCTCCCAAAGCCAGCGCCCGCACCACATGATCCATCTGCGCCCGCTCGGTGCTGCTCTGCCGCTCCAGCTCGTGTTCTCTGAGGATCAGCGCCGTGATCTTCTGGGCCAGAACGCCGTATTTCCGCACCTCCCCCGGCTCGCCGGTAATGCCGATGACCGCCACAGTCTCCCCCTCGTGGGAGAGGGGGATGTTCACCCCGGGCTGGGCGCCGAAGTAGTCCGCTTCCTGCAGCACCTCCAGAGTCTCGCCGGTCTTTGCCGCCTTCCGCGCCGCCTCATGATACTGCCCCACCCGGTCGGGATTGGTGCTGGCAAAGATCCGACCGGATGGTTCAATGAAGTTGATGTCATGGCCGCAGACGTCCTTGACCGCCTGCACGATCTCCTCGGCCACTCGTTTGTGCACTCGAACCGGCATATTTCGCGCTCCTTTTCTGTTTTTATGTTCTTTATACCATCATTTCTCCGTTTATTCAATCTATTTTCGGTTTTAAGAACATATTCCGATCTGGGATTTCCTGTTATACTGGGCGCAGAACAGAAAAAACGGAAAGGAGCAAATACCATGAAAGTAGTCGTTGCAATCGATTCTCTGAAGGGCAGTCTCACCTCTCTGGAGGCGGGCGAGGCCATCCGCGAGGGCGTCCTGCGGGCGATCCCGGATGCGGAGGTCGTGGTCCGTCCCCTGGCCGACGGCGGCGAGGGCACCGTGGAGGCACTGACCCTGGGCATGGGCGGCAGACTGGAGACCGCCACCGTCACGGGTCCGCTGGGCCGCCCGGTGGCCTGCGCCTACGGTCTGCTTCCGGAGGAGAAGCTGGCCGTGGTGGAGATGTCCGGCGCGGCAGGAATCACCCAGGTGCCGGAGGCAGAGCGCAACCCCATGAACACCACCACCTACGGCGTGGGCGAGGTGATTCATAGAGCCATTGAGCAGGGCTGCCGCCGGTTCATCATCGGTCTGGGCGGAAGCGCCACCAACGACGGCGGCGTCGGCATGCTGCAGGCTCTGGGCTTCGGCATGCTGAACGAAAACGGGACTCAGGTCTCCTTCGGCGCCAAGGGTCTGCAGGAGCTCAGGACCATCACCACAGAGCACGTGCTGCCGGAGCTGAAGGACTGCGAGTTCCGGGTGGCCTGCGACGTGACCAATCCCCTCTGCGGCGAGCGGGGCGCCAGCGCCGTCTACGGCCCCCAGAAGGGCGCAACGCCGACGGCCATCCTGCAGATGGATAAGTGGCTGGACGACTACGCCGAACTTGCCAAAACCGTGAATCCCGACGCCGACCCGAACATCCCCGGCTCCGGCGCCGCCGGCGGACTGGGCTTCGCCTTCCTGGCCTTCCTGGGCGGCAAGCTCAACAGCGGCACGCGCATCGTGCTGGACGAGACCCGGCTGGAGGATTACGTGAAGGACGCGGACTTCGTCGTCACCGGCGAGGGGCGGCTGGATGAGCAGACCATGATGGGCAAGGCCCCCAGCGGCGTGGCGAAGATCGCCAAGCGAAACGGCAAGCCGGTCATCGCCTTCTCCGGCAGCGTGACGGAGGACGCCGCGGCCTGCAACGCCAAGGGCATCGACGCCTTTTTCCCGATCCTCCGCAGCGTGGTCACTCTGCAGGACGCCATGGACCACAACAACGCCGCCCACAACATGGCAAACACCGTGGAACAGGTCTTCCGCCTGATCCGCGCCTGCGGCAAGGGCTGAGCCGACAAGAAAGAGAGAGGAAACTGCAATGGATATTACTTTTACCACCCTGGGCGCCCTGCTGGGTCTGGCCATCGCCATCGTGCTGATCATCAAGCAGGTCCACCCTGCCTACAGTCTGATCCTCGGCGCCCTCATCGGCGGTCTGGTGGGCGGCGGCGGTCTCAGCGGCACGGTCTCCACCATGGTCTCCGGCGCCGGCTCCATGATGAGCAGCGTGCTGCGCATTCTCACCAGCGGCATTCTCGCCGGCGCCCTGATCAAGACCGGCTCGGCGGAGAAGATCGCTGAAACCATCGTGGCAAAGCTGGGTGAAAAACGCGCTGTGGCCGCCATCAGCATCGCCACCATGATCATCTGCGCTGTGGGCGTGTTTATCGACATCTCCGTCATCACCGTGGCCCCCATCGCTCTGGCCATCGGCAACAAGGCCGGTCTCTCCAAGCCGGGCGTGCTGCTGGCCATGATCGGCGGCGGCAAGGCGGGCAATATCATCTCCCCCAACCCCAACACCATCGCCGCCAGCGAGGCCTTCAGCGTGGATCTCACAAGCCTGATGATGAAGAACATCATCCCCGCCATCTGCGCGCTGATCGTCACCATCCTCGTGGCCGGTCTGCTGGCCAAAAAGCAGAAGGCCGAGCGCATCACCGAGGCGGACGCGGAGTCCTCCGGCCAGAAGCAGCTGCCCGGCTTCTTCGCCGCCATTCTGGGCCCCCTGGTGGTCATCATCCTGCTGGGTCTGCGGCCCATCGCCGGAATCGCCATCGATCCGCTGATCGCGCTGCCGGTGGGCGGCCTCGTCACCATTCTGGTCACGGGCCAGATCAAAAACACCATCCCCTACATGGAGTTCGGTCTGAGCAAGGTCATCGGCGTGTCCATCCTGCTGATCGGCACCGGCACCGTGGCCGGGATCATCAAGGCCTCCAACCTGCAGACGGACGTGATCCGGCTGCTGGACGCCATGCACATGCCCGCCTTCGTTCTGGCGCCCCTCAGCGGCATCCTCATGGCCGGCGCCACCGCCAGCACCACCGCCGGCGCCACCGTTGCCAGCCAGACCTTCTCCGGCGCATTGCTGGAGGCCGGCGTCCCCGCTCTGAGCGCGGCAGCCATGATCCACGCGGGCTCCACCGTCATCGACTCGCTGCCCCACGGCTCGTTCTTCCACGCCACCGGCGGCGCGGTGAACATGGCCATCAAAAACCGCATGCGGCTGATCCCCTACGAGGCGCTGATCGGTCTTGTGAGCACCATTGTGGCCGTGATCGTATATCTGGTGTAATAATCCCTTTCATGTTCCATATAGATAAAGAGGCCGCTGCAAAACAAAAGCTTTGCAGCGGCTCCTTTTATGTTTTTCTCAATATCCGATGTCCTTCACCAGAAACTGCTGGCCGCCGAGGATCTTTTTCTCCCGGCTGCCGCATTTGGGACAGCGCCCCTCCTGCTTCATGACGTTGTAGAGACTCTGGCACTCCGCACACAGGGCCTGGCCCCGGACGGTCTGGATCCGCAGCTCCGTTCCGTCAAAAATTTGCCTGCCCTCCGTGACCACGGGAAAGTATTTCTCGAAGAACAGCGGCACATATCCGGTGAGCTCCCCGATCTCCAGGGTGATATAGCCCACATGGTCCAGGCCGTTGTCCTTCGCCACGCGCTCCACCAGATCCACCGCCTTGGTCAGTACGCCGATCTCGTGCATCTCAGATCTCCATTTTCACGATGCGGCGGCCGATCTTCTGGGCGGTGGTCTTCAAAACCAGCGGCACCAGCTTCTCGTATTCCACGCCCCAGGCGTCGAACTCCTTGTGGAGATGGATGGCGTCGAATTTGCAGCGGGTGGTGCACAGGCCGCAGCCGATGCAGATGTTCCGGTCCACTCTGGCAGCGCCGCAGCTAAGGCATCGAGCCGCCTCGGTCTTGACCTGTTCCTCGGTGAAGGGGAGGCGATCATCCCGGAAGGTCTTGACCTTGGTCTCGTCCACGCCGTGCTTCTGGCGGGAGGCGGTGTCATAGGAGCCGATGACCAGGTTGTTTTTGTCGATATAGTGGAAGTTGTCCCGTTTTACGCGGCCCAGGGTGAGGCTATGGCCCTCGTGCACAAAGCGGTGCAGGGAATCCGCGCCCTCCTTGCCGGCGGCAATGGCGTCGATGACGAATCTGGGGCCGGTGTAGATGTCGCCGCCCACGAAGATGTCGGGCTCGGCGGTCTGGTAGGTCCAGCTGTCCGCCTCGGCATAGCCCTTCTTATTCAATACAACCTTGCTGCCTTCCAGCAGATCGCCCCAATCCGCCACCTGGCCGATGGCGCCGAGGACGGTATCCACCTCCAGGATCTCAAACTCGCCGGTGCCCACAGGCTTTCTTCTGCCCTTCTCGTCGGGCTCGCCCAGGGCCATGCGCTCCACCTTCAGACCGCAGACCTTGCCGTTTTCACCGAGGATCTCCACCGGTGCGCTGAGATAGCGGAACACCACGCCCTCGGCCTCGGCCTCCGCGACCTCTTCCTTGTCCGCAGGCATCTCATCGGCGCTGCGGCGGTAGACGATGGAGACCTCCTCCGCACCGAGACGCACCGCCGTGCGGCAGACGTCCATGGCCACGTTGCCGCCGCCGATGACCGCGACCTTTTTGCCGATGGCGGCTTCTCCGCTCTGGTTCACCTTGCGCAGGAAGTCGATGCCGCCTTCTACGCCGATCAGATCCTCACCGGGGATGCGGAGCTTCGAGGATTTCTGCGCCCCGATGGCCACATAGAAGCCCTTGTAGCCCTCGTTGCGCAGCTGCGGGATGGTGACGTCCCTGCCGACCTCCACGCCGCACTTGATCTCTACGCCCAGCTGACGCAGCACGTCGATCTCGGCCTCTACCACGTCCTTCTCCAGACGGAAGGAGGGGATGCCGGTGACCATCATGCCGCCGGGCTTCTGGTCTTTTTCAAATACCGTCACGTCGTGGCCCAGCACGGCGAGATAGTACGCGCAGCTGAGACCCGCGGGGCCGGAGCCGATGACGGCGATCTTGTGACCGTAATCGAAGAGCTTCTGGGGCACGAAGCGGTTCTCTGCCCGGAGCTCCCGGCGGGCAACGTATTTCTTCACCTCGTCGATGGCCACGGGCTGGTCGATGTCGCCTCTGGTGCAGACCTGCTCGCAGAATCTGGCGCAGACGTCGCCGCAGACCGCGGGGAAGGGATTTTCCTTCTTGATGAGCTCCAGCGCCTCCAGATACTTGCCCTCGCCGGCCTTTTTCAGATAGCCCTGCACCGCGATGTGGGCCGGGCAATTGGTCTTGCAGGGGGCGGTGCCGGTCTCGGGCACCACGTTTTTCCGCTCGGTGAGGAAGTCGGTCTGCCAGTGCTCCTTGCCGAAGAAGACCTTGTTGTCCGGGATCACGGTGTTTTTGATCTCCACGGGATTCTTCTGGCAGAGCTTCTGCCCCAGCTTCACAGCGTTCTGGGGGCATACCTCCACACAGCCGCCGCAGGCCACGCAGTTTTTCGGATCCACCTCCGCGATGTAGTTGGAGCGGGAGAGGCTGGGCGACTGGGTGTACCAGCTGGTTTTCAGCGCCATGCAGGTATCCCACTGGCAGTTGCAGATGAACAGCGAGAAGTCCTTGCCGTCGATGTTCGACAGCTGGTGGACAGCGCCGCGGCGTTCGGCCTCCAGGATAATGTGCTCCGCCTCTTCGCGGGTGATCCGACGCGCCTTGCCGGCACGGATGCAGCTCTCGGCGTACTTGCCCAGATTGATGCAGCAGTCGAATTCCAGATCAGCCGTGCCCTCGCCGACCATGCGGCGCAGCTTGCGGCATTCACAGGGCGCAACGCCGATGCTCTCTCCGGCCTTATCCAGCCAGTAGGAGATCTCCTCATACTTGACGCGCTTCGGCTCGTTCTGGATGGCCGCCTCCACGGGGATGGCCCGCATGAGCGCCTGACCCATGGGCACCGCCCAGGAGATCATCTTCTGCAGATCCAGCACATAGTTCAGAAACGCCGGGGCCGTCTCCGGATAGGCGTCGGTGCGCTCTTTGGTCATGACGGTGCTCTCCATGTTGCCGGGGGCGAACACCGGCAGCATCACGCGGTCCACGCCGTCATCATCACAGCAATATTCCAGCAGCCCGATGTGGACCAGGTCGTCCGCCATCTGCGCCGTATCCTCCACGGACATGCCCTCGCACTTTGCAAGCTCCGCGATGTAGTACGGCTTGCGCAGCTTCATTTTCAGGGCGAAGTCCACCTGCGCGTCGCTCAGCTGGCGGTCATAAAAGATGTATTCCCAGCTCGTCTCACTGGGCAGGGGATTGAACATGTTGATATGCCGCACCAGCTTGATCAGGTTCTTGCGGGGCGTCTTGCTGCATTCCTTCCAGTACGGCTCCAGACATTTCTTTTCTCCTTCGGTGAATACGTGATCTGCCATAATTTTCCCTCCCATAGAATGACAAATGTTTCACACCCTCTGACTCCACTATACGGGATTCTCCCTATGAAGTCACGAAACACTATTGCTTTATCGTCTAATTATGATACAATATAATAAATTCGTCTCAAAGGAGGCTGATCCCATGCCGGAGCGCACAAAGCGGGACATTGTCGCCGCCTTCAATCGGCTGATCGCCAGAGCGGAGATCGAGAAGATCACCACCCAGATGATCGCCGCCGAGGCCGAGGTGAGCAAGGCCACCTTCTACCGCTATTTCCGGGACAAATATGACGTCCTCAACTACAACTACAAGCAGCTGCTGGACGAGGCGATTGGACGCTGCGACAACTACCGGGATCTGTTTTATGAGCTCTACCGTTTCGCGCGGAATGAGTGGACGCGCTTTCGGCGGGCCTTCTATTCCACCGGCGTTAACTCTCTGGAGAACTTCGTCTATACCTATTCCAAATCCGTGGTGGAGCAGATCACCGCCCAAAACCGCGGCGGCGCGCCGCTGACTCCGGAGGAGAACATGCAGGCGGACGTGCTGTGCTACGGCATCAGCTACATGTACAAGAAATGGACCCTGGGGCAGTATCCGCTTCAGCCCGATGCCGCGGCGGACGCACTCTACGCCCTGATGCCGGAGAGTCTGAAAGATTTGTGGTTTATAAGCTGAGTCCTCCAGCCTGCGCCGATTTGCGTCAAAAAAGCGGAGCCCGTTTCGGATGCGGGTTCCGCTTTTTTCATTTTTTATTCGTTGGGTTTCGCCTGTTTTCGGCACTCCATCGGGGAGATGCCTTTGTGCCGCTTGAACTGTCTGGAGAAGGCATGGGGATCGTCAAAGCCGAGGGTCTCCGCAATCAGACTGACCGGTACATCCGTTTCGATGAGCATGCTTGCGGCTTTTTCCAGCTTCAGATCCATCAGATACTGCTTCGGCGGCAGGCCAAAGGTCTCCCGGAACAGCCGGGACAGATGGTTCGGGTGGATGCCGAAGTGCGCGGCCAGCGCGGAAATCGTCAGCTTTTCGTTGTATTTGGCGTCGATGTAATAGCGGATCTGTTTTGCCAGCGACGGCGCGTGCGTTCGGTTCTGCAGTCCGGGCAGGTCTTCCGCAAAATAGGTCATGAGCTCGAACAGCACCGCCTCCGTGCGGAAATAATTCACCGTGCTTGCGCCCTGCAGCACCGCCGCCTTCGCAATGGAGGCGGCGTATTTTTTCGTGTCCAGACCGCGGATCACATAGCGTTCCGGCGCGAGATTCTGGATCTGGCGCACATATCGCTCAGCCCGCAGCCCCGTGAGTCCCGCCCAGGAATAGGACCACGGCTCCGTCCGGGACGCCTCATAATAGGCCACCTGTTCTGCAGGGATCAAAAACGCGTCGCCGGCAGAGAGCTGAAAGGTCTCCCCGCCGATCTGCACCGTGCCGCGCCCCTTCGTCACAAAGTGGAACAGGTGATAGGCCCGCAGCGTCGGCCCGTAGGCATGGCCCGGCGCGCAGTCCTCCATGCCGAAGAGGATCGCCTCCATCTCCGAAGACTGCTTGCGCGCAATGTCTGAAGTTGTCTCGTAATACTCAATCATGCTCTTATCCTATCACAGAATGTTAGAAAAAGCCACCTTTTTGTTGGAGAAATCCATGTACATTCAATAGATTCCCCACTACAATGAGTTTGAAAGAACACAGAATCGGAGCGAACACCATGAAGGTACAGATCCATACCGACGGCAGCTATGATGTGCTTGGTACACATTTCCAGCTGACCGGCTGCTACCCTGCGATGAACGGACGCGCGCTGCACTGTGTGCGGACGGACGTCGGCAGCAACGCCATCACGTATCATCTGGGCCAGGGAACGGTGATGCTCCGTTTTGAATCCGACGCCGCAGAAAGGCTCTGCGTTCTCTGCAAAGCGGAAGGTCTGTCGGGCATCCACTCCCTCTCCCCCCTTGCGGGCGCAAAGGCAGAAAAGGCTGAGCAGGTTTTCGTGCAGGGCTTCGGCATGGAGGGCCCCTCCGGCGTGTATGCCATCGGGGATGCCGCTCCTGCCTCTCACGGGCTCACCGCCCTCAGCGCGGGAGAGCACACCTTACTCGCCTACGCCGAGGATCACACAAGATTTCATCTCTGCTTGGAAAGCGATCCGGACTTTTCCGCCGCCTTCGTTCTGGAGGGTGCGGCTGGTGCGGACGTGAAGAAGTACGCTGACGCCGGTCTGACCATCGCCAGCTATGACTACGATCCCGACGACCACTACTCCAAGCTCGGCGCCGAGATGCAGCGCTATCTCGCCGACCAGTGCAGCCGTGAGGAGCTGGCCAAGTCCATCGAGACCTACTGGGCCACCGTCACCCCCGTGGAGCACTAAGCACAAAATCCTCTCTCATTTTATAAGTCCTTATCCGAAAAACGGGCATCCCGGCTGTCTTGCCGGGATGTCTGTTTTCTTCTTTTTTGATTGAGATTGCATACGATCCCATAGGTTCCGCGCAGCCGTCACTTTTTCGCTATAACGCCCCTGTGGCGGGCCGACCGGTGGAGCTTGCGTGTGTAGAGCCGATCATGTATAATGTCCACAGATACCGATCATCACGGCGGAATGACGCGCCGACGGGGGGATACGAATGAAAAGAACTTACAGGAGCTGGCAGGAATGGGACAAGCCGAGTCTGCAAAAGGAGTACACCGAGGAAACCCCGCTGCTGGGGCCGGACGGGACACTGCTGGCCGCAGGCTGGGCGCGGCGGAACGTATTTCGCTATGACCGCAGCGCGGTGAAGCACGTGCTTCGTCGCAAGGAGTGGGACTTCTATCAAATCTCCGACGGGCGGCTGATGCTGCAGGTGAGCTTCGCCAACATCTCCCTGGGCGGCTATGCCTCGCTGGTGCTGGTGGATCTGCAGGAGGGCAGGACGCTGATCTCCGACATGGCCCCCTTCCTGGGCGGAAAGGATCGTTACGTGCTGCCAGCCAGAGGTGATGTGCCGAATCTGGTGCGTTTCCGGGTGGGGAAAGCCCTGTTTGAGGTGGATACCGGTGCGGAATGGAAAACCATTCGCTACGAAAACGGGGACGTGCAGTGTGAGATGCGCGCCCATATCCCCGCAGGGCTGGAGAACATCACCACCGTGCTCCCCTTCCGGGGCTATCCCGACCGCTACTTCATGACCACCAAACAGAACTGCATGGCCTGTGAGGGAACGGTGCAGGCAAAGGGGCAGAGCTGGCGCTTTTCTCAGGAGGACACCTTCTGCATCCTGGACTGGGGCCGTGTCTGTACGCCCTATTCCCTGGTGTGGTACTGGGGCAACGGCTCCGGCTGGGCGGTGGACGAGCAGGGCGGGAAACACCTGTTCGGCTTTGAGATCACCTGGGGCATCGGGGACGAGTCCCAGGCCACCGAAACCTGTTTGTTCTGCGACGGCAAAGCCCACAAGTTCGGCGCTGTGGATGTGGAGACCTTTCCAAAGCCGGACCGCTGGATGGACCCCTGGCGCTTCGTGTCGGAGGACGGGCGCTTCAATCTGACCATGACGCCGACCTACGACCACCACAGCGATCTGAACGTGCTGGTCATGCGCATGCACAGCCATCAGGTACACGGCCTGTGGAACGGCACGGTGACGCTGGATGACGGCCAGGTGCTGGAGATCCGTGATCTTCCGGCCTTTTGTGAGTACGTGGAGAACCGCTGGTAAAACCGCCGGCAAAAGGCGAACCGGGTGCTCTTTGGCACATGTTTGAATACAACCGCGAAACAAGGGAGGCACGCCATTTGGCCTGCCTCCCTTTTGTTCTGCTCTAGCCCTATTTCTTCAAACCGACTTGTCTTTGAGCATCGGTTTTCAAGGGGATGTCCCGTATAGTAGCTTTGCGAATCTCAGATAGTGGGAACCGCAGGACGCAGCCACGAAGCTGCTTCGCTGCGGTATTTTTGCGGCTTTTTTCAGATGCCGGCGCCGTCTCCGAGCGGGCGTTAATGAGCAGTTTGCTGTCCTGATATCCCGGAAAGCCAAAGATCGCCGGAACCGCCATGATCCGCCCACGATCCGAAACCACCGCAGGCGCAGTGTCACCAGGGAAGATCTCGCCGGTCTTGTGTTCACCGGGATGCCGCTGATTGAGCATGTCCACAATGGCTGCGGACATGTCATCAGTGCCGGCTGTAAATTGACAGCGTCCGAACACAAACTGCGCCTCCCATAGTCTTTTCATTGAAATTATTATATCCTCACCTCCGTACCAGCGTGGTGAGGATTCTTTTTCGCCTGCAGCTTGACGCAAAAAGGAGCACCAGTCAGGTCCTTTTCAGACTGACTGGTGCTTTTTGCGCGTTATTTTGCAGCGCGCTCCTTTTGCTTTTTGGGGCTGCTCACTTGGCGGAGCGATAGAGGAAGGTGACGATGTGGGCGCGGGTGCAGTCGGCGTTCGGGGCAAAGAGCGCATCCGTCACGCCGTTGGTGACGCCTTCTTCCACCGCCCAGCGGACGGCGGGAGCAAAGTAATCGCTCAAGGCAACGTCGGAGAAGCTGCCGAACGCCTTCGCGCTCGGCTCGCCGTTCAAACGCCACAGGAGCGTGACGATCTGGCCGCGGGTGCAGGTCAGCTCGGGGCTGAAGGTATCCTCACTGGTGCCTTTGGTGATATCCTCCTTCACCGCCCAGCGGACGGCCTCAGCATACCAGTCGCCATCCCTGACGTCCCGGAAGGGATTCTGCCCCCCATTCCCCTTGGGGCAGCCGGCAAAGCGCCACAGGAACGTGACCGCCTCGGCGCGGGTGCAGGTCTGGTCCGGGCTGAAGGTGGTGGGAGAAGTGCCATTGGTGATGTTATTCAGCACCGCCCAGTCGATCGCCTCATGGCTCCAGCTCCCGGCGCTGCGGTCGACGTCGGTGAAGTCCCTGGACGGGCAGTCATCCCCCTTGTTCACGGTGTAGGCAAAGCTGCCCTGCGCCGCGGTCTCATAGTCGCTCGTGGTCTTTTGGCAGCAGAGCAGCAGCGTATCGCCGCCCTTCAGCGAGATGGCCGCGCTGTTGATCTGCTCCATGCCGGGCTCCGCCGCGCTCGTCAGCGCCTCGTAAACGCGCACCGAGTTTTGCACAATGTTGCCGTTTGCCGCTTCGCGCTCAAAGTCGGCACGCCAGCTGGTGCGGCCGTCCGTCGGCTGGAGACCCTCAAGCCGGATCGGATTCTGCATGTCCATGCCCTTGGGCAGCGTGACCTCCGCGCGGATATCCAGATACGCCGGGAAGCGGACGGTCTGCACCGCTCCGTCCGCAGAGACGGTCACGCGCTGATCGAGCTGCCGCACCATGGCGCCATCCCGCGCCTCGGCAATCAACACACCCTCGCCGTTCGCCGAGAGCGGATCGTCCAGCCCCTCGCGGAACTGCACGAGCTTCACCTCCGCCGCCTTCGGCACGGTCAGCGCGCGATAACCACCGACGTAGTCCTCGTCCAGCGAATCCGCCCACGCGAGGACGAGCTCCGAGATGTGCGCTACGATGATCTGGTCTCCCGCATATTTCAGGAGCGTTCCGAGATACTGCGAGCCGGTGTTCATCCGGTCATAGAGAAACAGCCGCGTCAGCACGGGGGCGAGGGACTCCACCGCAGCGTTCACCTCTGCCTCGCGCGCCTTGAAGTCCTCCGATTGCAGCAGGATTGATTTGAGAATGGACTCCACGTCCCCGGCCATCGACTGCGCGCCGACCTCCGTGGGCAGGAGGTCATAGTTTGCCAGAAGCTTTAAGAGCAGCTGGGCCGCGGGCAGAAGCACACGCGGGATCGCGCGGCCGATGCCGGAGAACATGTCGCCCATGGAAGAGCCGGGTCTGCTCAGCGCGGCGGCTGTGATCGTTCGCAGTCCCTCCTCGATGCCGCGCGCGGGATCGCCGTAGTGCTGACGATGGGTCATCGGGTCGGTGCCCTGGATCGGCGCGATGGGCGCGGCGGGGTCATAGTCCCAGGCGCGGGATGAGACAAAGGCGTCCACAAACTTGTCCAGAAATTCGTCGATGTAGAGCGAATATCCCTCGCCGTCCGGGTTTCCGATGGGCTCACCGCGCCACTGGCGGTAGGGCTGCAGTCCCTTGCTGTTAAAGTCCGAAACCAGCGCCTGCAAGCTGAAGTTGTAGATCTCCACCGGCCGGTCATAGGGATAGGTTGCGGGGTCGGCGTTTTTCACCACGGGGTCGATCTCATTGCCGTAGCCCGGAGCGACCAGCTCCAGCACCCGGAACATGCGCGTGTAGTAGTCCGCTATGCGGTCGGTGTTCGTGTGGTCGGGAAGGTAATAATCCACGCCCAGGCGCGCGTTGCCGAAGGCCGCGGGCGAAACGCGCGGCACCGCGTCCATGCGGTTGAGGATGTTGTGGATGTTCGGAAATACCGTGCCGTCGGGATCCTCGGTGGCCACCGCCGCGCTCGGGCACTCGAAGGTGTAGGCGTAGATATCCTTTTTCGCGGCAAAGTAGGTCTCGGGCGCGGACGAAATGTCGCCCGCCGCGAGATTTGCCACCGCAGCGCCGCGCGAATAGCCGACGATCCAGTATTTCACGTGGTCACTCGCCGAGATGCCCTGGGCGCGCAGATATTCCCGCAGCGTGTTCAGCACCTTCTGGGACGAACGCTCGAAGCCGAGGTGCCGCCCACTCTGACCGATGGTCAGGTTGTTTGCCCATTCACCGGCGTAGCCGCCGCCGCGTACGCCGACGGCGATCAGCGTGCGCGTCTCATTATCGCTCCCGTTCCAGACGGTGATCTGCTTTTTGCCGAGGACGACGCCGATGCTGTCCTTGGACGGGAAGCGGTTGAACGTATCCTCCGCCGCCGGGTCCTCCACATCGTTCACAGCGAGATCCCCAAAACCGCACTTGGCGAGATAGTCCTCCGCGCACTTGGAAAAGTCGCTGAAGTCGCCCGCGAGCACGTGTTCATTCGAGCCGAATGCCGCCATCGCAAAATCCGCCGAGGCCGCGACAAGAGCGGCGTCCGGCAGCTCGCGCCAGGTCAGCGCTTTGGATCTCGGCGCGCTCTCATAGGACGGCGCGGCGAAATAGTCGTCCGAATAGAAGAAAGGTTTCACATAGTCGGCGCCCTCCCACTGTGTCTTGCCATCCGGCGCCGTCGCGCCCGAGGCAAAGCTGAATGTGGGGCACTGCACCGCTCCGACAATCGTCTCGTTCAGAACCGGCGTCTCCGTTTTGGAAGTCGCCTGCGCTGTCACCGGCACGATCAACACCAGCTGCAGCACCGCGAGCAGGCATGCAATGGATTTTTTCATCATCTCAATCTCCTCCTTATCCGGGGATAATCTATTGTACCATGCGCAGGGCAGGTGGTGCAATATGGAGAAGAAGCGCGCCGCAAAATGCCGTGTGCAAATTCTGCTGCACGGGAGGGACTTGACACAAGCCCCCTATGTCGCAATTCATGACCACCTGATACGATTTATAACGGTTAACATAATATTTGCAAAACAGGGACTCGTTAAATTTGAATCCGCCCTTGAAATTGTATCAAAGTCGAAGGAGGCTCCATTCCAAACCGAAGCGGCTGCTTCGGTTTGGGCTGCGGAAGGAAATCGTTTTTCTATTAAGAGATTAGAGAACGCTTTGAACCGCTGTTTCCTTTGTTTCTATACTGTATTTTTGATTCCTTCGCCTTTCTGCTGTCGATGTCTTTTTCTTTTTGGGCATAACTTTGCTCCCTCCATGATGACAGTGTTTTATTATTTCACTGTCTCTCATAGAGGGAGCATATCAGTATCCGGCGGCGAGGCCTTTCTCTATTCCATCCAAAACGACCGCGGCATGCGCGCCGTGGTCACAAACTACGGCGCCATTCCGGTCAGCCTCCTCGTCCCCTGCGCGGACGGAACCACACGGGACGTCGTGCTGGGCTATGACACCCTCGCGGAGTATGAGGCGGGCGGCTTTTTCGGCGCGACCGTGGGGCGCAGCGCCAACCGGATCTCCGGCGCGGCCTTCACGCTCGACGGCGTGCGCTATGCTCTCACCGGCAATGACAACGGCTGCAACCTGCACAGCGATTTTCAGCGCGGCTTTCACAAGCAGCTGTGGGAGGCAGAGATTTTGCCGAACGGCGTGCGCTTTTCCCGGCTCAGCCCGGACGGAGAGTGCGGCTTTCCGGGAAATCTGCGCATCCGCGTGAGCTATCTGCTGGAGAATGACAACCGCCTGCGCATCCTCTATGAGGGCGTGAGCGACCGGAAAACCATCATCAATCTCACCAATCACAGCTTTTTCAATCTGGTGGGCCACGACGCGCCCGGCATTCTGGACGAGAGGCTCACGCTGCACTGCGATCGGTTTCTCGAGATCAGCGAAGGCCGTCTGCCGACCGGGCGAATCCTGCCCGTGGACGGCACGCCGATGGATTTTCGCGCAGGACGCCGCATCGGCGACGAGATGGACGCGCAGTGGGATCAACGTGTCTGCTTTTCTTTTATCCGGCGCCGCGTTTTTCAGCGGCCGCCCTGTTTTTTGCGCTCTCTGCCCAGGCATACCGCCGCGCTCAGAAATACGATGAGCGACGCGCTCAGAATGCCGGACCACAGCGGGACGTTGGAATCGTCTCCCGTTTTCGGCGTGTGCGATTGGGTGCCGCTGCCGCTCGGATTTGTGTTCGGCTTCACGCTGCTGCTCTGCTGAACCGTGAACTTGACGGTGACACTCTCGCCGTCGTCAAACTGCGCTGTGAGCGTGTGCTGTCCGACGGACAAGGTGCTCAGGTAAGCGGGCTTCAGCTTCACGGTCACGCCGCCGGAAACCGCATCGTAATTCGACGCGTCGATCGCCTTGCCGTCCACCTGAATTCCCGTGAAGTGCGCAAGCGTCTCGCCATCGTCCACGGAGCGATTGAACGTGAAGTCCGCGGTCGCGCTGCTGCCCTTCGTCCAGACCGCGCCGTCGCCCTTTGTGCTGCGATAGGTGATGGGCGGCTCCAGCTTCGGGATCGCGCGCGTCTCGGTGTGGGACGGATCGGCTTTGCAGGTGCGGGTTTCCACCCCCTCCTCCGTCAGCGTCGCTTCCTTGGTTACGGTCCAGTCGCCCCAGTCGTGCACGGCGGGAACGGAGATAAATGTCGTATAGAACGTCTGCAGCGTATAGGACAGGTCGCTGTCAAGGGTGCCGCCCGTGACGTTGATTTTCACATCCTCCGGGAAATAATATCCGAAGTCGGCGCGAAGATCCACTTCTGCGAGATAGGTCTCTCCGCCTGTTACCGGCCCGGAGTAGGCCTCCCAGAAAAACGGGATGTCCGGGTTCTCGGCGTCCTCCTGCTTCCACAGGCATGCCGGAATCCCTTCCTCTACATCCAGAGCGGCGTTCTGAGCGCTCACGACAGCATTCGGAAGCGGCTCCTGCACGGTCAGCGGATATCCCACGTCGGGGTTTTCAGACTGGATATATTCGACTGTGATCTCCGTTCCGCAGACGGGAGCTTCGATGGTGATGCTCGCCTCCTCAACGGGCTTTGCCCAGAGCGCATAGAAAGTCTGGCCCTCCACGGGCATGACCTTGTCATGCTCTTCCCTTTCCGCCCGATGGTCGGCGTAACTGCCATACGCCTCCATCGGCTTCAGGCCAACCGAGTAAAGCCACTCGCCTGCATCAAAGGCATCCGGAAAATCGTACTTGCCATCCTCGCCCGTGATCGTTCTGCTGAGCACAATGTCAAACGCAGACGACAGTCCGTTCACGCTGTTTTTGATGCGCGTGCCGTCCGGCTCGGGATAGGAAAAGGGCGCTTCGATGCTCATGACGCTGCCCTCCACGCCGACAACCGTCAGCCCTCTGCCATAGCTTTCAAGCTTTTCCCGGAGCAGCTCGGACTGCGCCCAGGCCTCATGTCCGGCGCCGAGGTCAAATTTTACGGTGACGGTTTCCGGCGCGGCTTCCGCAGGCGCCGCCGGCTCGGAAGGGCCTTCCGCGTAAGCCGGTCCGGCGGATGCGATCATCCCGAACACGAACAGGAGCGCCAGCAATGCGCAGCATGCTTTTTTAAGAACATTCTTCATAGTAATCTCCTTTTTCAGATATTCCCACGTCTTTATTCGACATGATACTATAACAATGTGCAAAAAGCAAGAAGTAAAGAAATAAAGTCTGACCGTTTCCTCATAGAATAAGACCAAAGCCTCCTCCATTGTGAGTCCCTGGCTCGCAAGGATCTCCGATGCTCTGTCATAAAGATCATAGCGACTCCGACGCCGGCTTCTTACATATCAAAAAAATATATTCATTTACCAGGATAACTCATATTTATTCACTCAAATATTCACTGAAAATAACCCGGAGGTCGCAGGGTTTGGGAAATTTCATTTGGACATTGCCCCCCCCCCCATTGCCACCCGGATAGCCGCCCGGTGGTCGCAGGGGCATTTCACAAATGATACATGATACCAATCAACCCCGACGCACGTTCTGTGCGCCGGGGTTTGGAAAAAGGAGAGAGAGGAATAGAATTAAAACTCTTTCGGTGGTACGCTCAGATTACCTTGCCTTCCTTCAGCGCGGCAAGCGCCTCTTCGCTCAGACCAAGCAGCTCGCCGTAGATTTCGCTGTTGTGCTGACCCAGCGCCGGAGCGGGACGGGAAATGTCCGCCTTCGTATCCAGAAGCTTGACCGGGTTGCCGTTGACCTTCATATCACCGATCACAGGGTGGTGCAGCGGCACGAACATCTCGCGCGCCACCGCAATGTGCTCATCGGTGGTAACGCGGGGCAGATCGTTGATGGGAGATGCGGGAACTCCGGCGGCGTCGATAATCGCGACAGCCTCGTCGATCGTGAGCTCACGGCTCCACTTCTCGATCTCCGGCTTCAGCTCCGCGTGATGCTCGCAGCGGTCGGGGTTAGTAAGGAAGCGGGGATCTTCCAGAAGATCGGGACGGTTGATTGCCTTGGTGCAGAGAAGATTGAACAGCTTGTCGTTGCCGCAACCGATGACGAACATACCGTCCTTGGCCTCGAAGGAGTCATAGGGATAAGCAGCGGCGTAACGGTTGCCGATCAGCTCCGGCTGCTTGCCGCTGGCAAAGAAGCGCTGCGTGCCGGTCTCGAGGCTGGAGACCACGGAGTCAACCAGAGACACGTCCACGCGCTGGCCGTGGCCGATCACGCTGCGAGCGTGCAGCGCCATCAGGATGCCGATGGTCAGATTCATGCCGCCGAGCACGTCGCCCATGGCGTTGCCCACGCGGGTGGGGCTGCCGCCGGCAGGGCCGGTGATGCTCATCAGCCCACCATAGGACTGGGCGATGATGTCGTAGCCGGGGCGCTGGTGCTTCGGGCCGTAGCAGCCGAAGCCGGAGACCGCGGCATAGATGATCTGGTCATTGACCTCCTTGAGCACATTGTAGCCCACGCCCAGCTTGTCCATGACGCCAGGGCGGTAGTTTTCCACGACCACGTCTGCTTTCTTGACCATCTCCAGGAACATCTTTTTGCCTTCCTCCGCTTTGAGGTTCAGCGTGATACTCTTCTTGTTGCGGTTGACGTTGGCATAGTATATGCTCTCGCCGTTTTTGAACGGGCCCATGGAGCGGGTGTCGTCGCCCTTGCCAGGCACTTCGATCTTGATGACGTTGGCGCCGTAGTCAGCGAGCATCATGGTGGAATAGGGACCGGCCAGCACGCGGGTCAGGTCGAGAATCGTAATATCACTCAGTGCGTTCATGTGTGTTCTCCTTTCAGATTCATCAGCCGTGGATGAGATTGGCGAGGATGTTATAGAAGAGACCGGAGACGATCGCGATCACCAGCAGACCGACTGCAGAGTAGATGAAGAGCTGGATGAAGCGCTTGCTCTCGTCCTCTTTGGTGAAGTTCTTCATATTGGTGCCGAGGGCAGCGAGGATCAGTGCGCCACCGGTGGACAGCGGGGACACGCCCGCGAGAGAGCCGCCCGCGCCGACCGCCGCCATCAGAGCGACCGGGTTGACGCTGCCGACCTGCGCCGCGATGTCCACGCACATGGGCATCATGGTGGGATACACCACGCCGAGCGCGGAGGAGACGAGGCTCAGCAGACCCGCCGAGATGCCCATGATCGGGGTTGCGGTCTTGGAGGTCATGATCTTGGACATGCCGTTGGAGAGCAGGTCGATGCCGCCGACAGTGTTCACCACGTCCAGCAGGGCGCCGACGCCGAGAACCATGCAGATCGTGCCCCAGGGGAGCTTCTTGATGCAGAGACCGTCGTCCGCGACGCCGAAGATCGCGAGCACCGCCGCGACGAGCATGGCCGCAAGACCGATGTTGACCTTCGCGAAGATGATGAGCGCGAGCATGGCGAGGATGCTGCACAGGGCGATGATCTGGCGGGCGTTGAAGCGCTCGCCCTTCGCCGCGCTGATGTCGCCGAGCGGTGCCTTTACCTTGTGACCCTTGAAGATGAACCACAGGACGATCGCGAACACCGTGGTCACCAGCGTCTGGCAGATGAGGATCGTGGGGATGACGCCGGAGATGCCGGCGCTCTCCGCGGCGCTGGTGATGATCGCCGCCTCGGGCGTGATGGGGGTCATGCGGCCTGCCATCAGTCCGCACTCGCCGATGAGCGCCAGCATGACCGGGTCAAAGCCGACCTGCAGCGCAACCGAAACGCCGAGCGCCGGGATGATGGCCAGCGCCGGAACCGCGCCGGGGCCGACGCCCGCAACCACAAAGCCTGCAACGTACAGCGCAATCGGGATCAGCCACAGGCGGTGCCCCGCCATGCCGACGATCTTCTTGGCCAGCAGATCCAGCGCGCCGGTCTGGTTGATGATCTCAAACAGCAGTGTGATGCCGAGCAGCGTGATGAACATGGAGGCGCTCACGCCGGAGAGCAGGTCCTTGTCGCCCATGCCGAAGAGGCGAACCGCGATCACGCCGACCGCCAGCGCGATGACACCGACGTTGTTTTTGCGGATAAACGCGAGAATGATGACCGCAATAAAAATAATCAGAGAGATAATATCCAAACGCATAGTGCTTTCTCCTTCTGTATCTCAGCAGCAGGGCGGCTGCTCTGCGTTGATGTTCATCTGGTGGCCGCTGTAAATGCCGTCCACAAAGCTCTTCTGGTACTTGGAGGCCGCAAGGAGCTTGTCGAAGTCAATGCCGGTGTCATAGCCCATGCGCTGGAGCATGAACACCAGATCCTCCGTCGCCGTGTTGCCGGAGGCGCCCGGCGCGAAGGGGCAGCCGCCGAGGCCGCCCAGCGTGGACTGCACCTTGGTGATGCCGCATTCAATGGCGGCAAGCGTGTTCACCAGACCCATGCCGCGCGTGTCGTGGATGTGCACCTGCCAGTCGCAGTCGCCGAAGCGTTCCAGAACCGCTTTGGTCAGCTCGCGCACCTGGCGCGGGTCTGCGATGCCGATGGTGTCGGCCAGATACATGGACCGCACACCGAGGTCATACAGCCGCTGGCAGAAGTCCAGCACCTTTTCCTTGGAGGGGATACCCTCGAAGGGGCAGCCGAGCGAAGTCGCCATGCCGACCGTGATCTCCACGTCGGGATAGGTCTTCAGAATTCTCTGCAGCTCAGCAAAGGATTCGTCATGCGTGCGGCGGACGTTTGCCTTGTTGTGGCTCTCGCTGACGGAGATCACATAGGACACATGGCGGATGCCTGCGTTGTAAGCGTTCTCCACGCCGCGGAAGTTGGGGGCCAGCGCCCAGAATTTCACTTCCGGGTACTTCTCCAGCGCCCATGCGGCGAGCTGTGCCGCATCCGCCATCTGCGGAATCGCCTTGGGGCTGACGAAGGAGGTGACCTCCATCTCTTTCACGCCCGCCTGAACCATCCGGTCGATCAGGTCCGTTTTCTGCTCAAAGGTCAGCATCTGCTTGAGGTTCTGCCAGCCGTCTCTCGGGCCGACTTCCACGATTTGAATCTTGTCCATCCGGAATCTCCTTTCCCATCTTTCGTCTGTTTCGGTTTGGTTTTCTTTTGCTTGTCTACACCTTAACAGAGTTAGACGAAAAGGACAAAATGTGTAAATTATTTCGCTTAGATCATTGAATTTCGTTTCAGTTTTTGATAACATGCTGATATGAAACATTTTAAGACGAGCAAATCGGAAGAAAGGAAATGAGTCTATGGCAGAGAAAGTGAAACACAAGATTTGTTTTTTGGGATATTCCAAACTATTTTCGCTGGCGAAGACGGTGATTGACGCGCTTCCCCCTTCAGACGTGAGCTTTCTGCTGGTGGACTGCGACCTGGAGACACAGGACAGCTTCGTGCAGGAGGCGCTGAACGCGGGCTGCGAGGTGTTTATCGCAGGCCCCGGAAACAGCGCCCATTTTCAGGCGCGCTACAATCTTCCGCTGGTGGAGATCCCCATCAGCCCGATGGATTATGCGCTCGCGGTTCGGAATGCTTATGAAAGCGGCTGCAAATCGGTCGGCGTTGTGCGGCATCGGCTCGCACCGCCGCTGAATATAGAATCCATCCGAAAGCTCATCGGCATGGATGTTCAACTGCTGGAGTTTGAGAGTCTTCAGGAGCTGTTTCTCGCAGTGAAAGAATCTCCGTGTGACGGGATCGTCGGCACTGCCGGTGCGGTGGATGCGGCAGAGACCGCGGGAAAATCCGGATTCCTGGTGTATTTGAGCACAGACGGTATCCGTGAGGCCTGCAGCAGAGCAGCGGATTTGGCGCGGGAGCTCTGGCTTGCGCGCAAAAACCGCGCCATTACGAACACGGTCATGAACAACTCCCAGCTCGGTGTCATCGTCACGGACGCTGAAGGACGCGTTGAGTTTTTCAATCGCATGGCGCAGCAATATACCGGTCTGCTCCCCTCTCAGATTCGCGGACGGCAGATCCGCGAGTTTTACCCGAATCTGTCCGTCGGCGGTCTGCTCAAAAGCGGGCAGCACCGCAGCGACAGCTATCGTCAGATAGAAGGCGCCATGATGCGGTGCGTGCAGGAGCGCGTTCTGGCCGGCAACGAGACGGTCGGCGTCGTGATGACGTTGTATCCAGGTGCACACAACAAAAAGAAGCCGGATGAAAGAAAATCCGACTTCAACGCTCATATTTATCGTTGGGATGAACTGAAGGCCAATTCTGACGCAATGAAAACGCTTGTCACGCGGGGAAAAGCGCTTTGCCGGAGGACAGAGCCAACCGTGATTTACGGTGAAGCCGGTTCCGGCAGAGAGGAGATCGCCTACTGCATCCACGGCGGCTCCGACCGCGCGGACAGCCCCTGCATCACCATCGATCTGGCGACGCTGTCCCAGCAGGACGCGGCGCGTATTCTCTTCGGATTCGAGCGCGACGGGCAGGCGGTAAACGGTCTGCTCGCAGACGCGAACGGCGGCAGTGTTGTGCTGAAAAATCTGCCTTTAGCGCCTCCGGCTGCTCTCGCCTGCATCCAGCAGGTGCTCAACGGCAGGCAGATCTTCCGACCGGGCATGGAAAGTGCGCTCAATCTGCAGCTGACCTTCTTTACGATTGCTTCCCACGGAGAGCTCGATGCGCTCTCCCCGGATCTGAGAAGCCAGCTGACCATCCACGCGCTGGAAATGCCGCCCCTGCGTAATCGGAAGGAGGACATCGGCTCTCTTTTCCTGAAGTACCTCTCGCAGCTGTCCGATCTGCCGACAAGATACGCCATGACGCCGCAGATGGAAGCGCTCATGCGGCAATACGGCTGGCCGGGCAACGTCTGGGAGCTGCGCGCGGCCAGCATGCGCTATGTGATCGCGCGCAGTGAAATGAACCAGCCCTCACCGAAGGCGCGGTACAACCTGCTTCTGCGATCCATCGGCGAGGATGCGGTATTTCAAGATTTTGTACGCGCTTACCCGGTTCTGGCGCAGCGACCGGTCACGGAAAGCGCCGCCTTCTCTGATGCTTACCGGATTGCAAAAGAATGGATGCAGTATTCCAACGATCAGATGGCGGACAAGCTGAAGCTGAGCCGCACAACACTTTGGCGCATTTTGCAGGATATATAACACCAAATTAACACCACAATGCAACTCTTAAAAGATCTGAATTCTTGAATATTCATTCAAAATCAATGGATTCTTGACATTCTGTATTTCACTTTAGCCTGTGAAACAAACACCAAATTAACACCAAGAATACATTTTCTGGAAACGAATAGATAAAGTAAAATCCCTGAAATCGTTGAGATTTCAGGGATTTTTGTGGTTGCGGAGACAGGACTCGAACCTGCGACCTCCGGGTTATGAGCGCCTCCAACCGGAATAAAACGGGCTTTGCCGAGCCGTGAAAGCCTTGATTTAACTGCGTTTGGCGTGACGCGACTTTTGTTTAATTTCGTCTGATTTCGCCCGGTTTTGAAGGATTTTGCCCCCCCATTACCCCCCGGAATTGCACCCGGAGGTCACAGGGGTACATCTTAATCATGCAGCCGCTTGGCTGTATTCTCCATCAACTCAACCGTCGGCGCCTTCCGATCCACGCGCGAGACCTCTACGATCAGATGGTAGAGATCTACGCCCTTCTCTTCAGCCACCTCTTTCATTTGCTTGACGAAGCTGGAATGGCAGCCTGAGTAGCCGAGAATCAAGTCCTCCGGCAGAACCGCCGGCTTGTAGTTCCACTCGCGCATCGCCGGAATGAGCTCGCAATCGAGATAGGAAAGCAAACCATAGAGATCCACTTCTGGAAGGTAACCTTCCTTTTTTAACGTCACAGCAGCAAGCTCCGTGGCGCAGTTGCCGGCAGAGCGCGCCATGCCGAGCAGCCCGCAGTCGATCTCATCCGCGCCGGCGGCAACAGCAGCAAGCGCATTCGCCTGCGACAGGCCGAGATTGCTGTGGCCGTGAAAGCCAACCGGGATAGAAACCTTCGCCTTCATTGCTCGGACATATTCCGTGACCTCCGCTGGGAACATCGTTCCGGCGGAGTCCATGATCGTGATGGCGTCCGCGCCCGCCTGCTCCAGCATGGCCGCCTCATCCGCCAATTCCTCGGCAGAGAGCAAATAGCCCTTCATGAGAGAATAGCGGCAGCGAAGTCCGGCAGCCTTCACTGCCTTGATCGCCTCGACAGACTGAGCACCGTCACCAGCGGCTGCGCCGACGCGGAGGAACGCCAGTCCTTTTTCCTTCGCGAGCGCAACGCGCTCCGGCGTATAGAGCTTCGCAAGCAGGAACATGCCGATATTCGCGCGATCCTGATAGGGTGCGGCAAGCTCCATGTATTCCTCATCCGTCAGCGGTGCTTCAGCGCCCAGCGTTTCCGCCGCGCCGAGTCCTTTGGCGTTACCGAATTCGATCTCTGTAATACCGTTTTCGATCAGTCCCTCGATCATGCTCAGAGTCAACTCGCGTGAAAATCCATTGCCGACGACGTTCGCGCCGTCGCGCAGCGTGCAGTCAAACAAATTCATAATATTAAGCTCCTATTCCTTCTGCTGAGACGAAGAAAATTCGTTCAGCGACACAACAAAGTTTTTATACAGCGCCTGCCGGTCCGGCAGCACATCCCGGCGGCTGAGCATATAGACCCGCCACGGGTCCAGCTCCTCCGGGAGCGGATAGATATAGAAATCATACTGCTGCACCAGAAACAGCGCCATGTCCTCTGGCAGGATTGACCAGTAGCCGGAATGCTGGAAATACTGCATCGCGCCAAGGCCTGCATTGATTGTCAGCGCGGCGTCACCCCGATGGGGCAAATGCTGCTCGCGCCAGCTCTCCATCGCGGAAAAGTGACCGCCGGAAAAACGAATTTCACGCAGCGGGTCGAGCATTTCCGTATCGGGACTTCCGTTTTTCATCGGAAGCTCCGTGCTGGATGCGATGCACAGCTTCTGCCGGTCGATCTCCTCGGCGCGCAGGCGCGGATAATCCGCCTCATAGGAGGCGAAGCCAAAATCGACAATGCCCTTATCCACCAGATCGTAGACTTTTTCCGAGTCGCAGATTTGTACGGAAAATCGCAGTTGGGGATTCTTCTGCCCGAACTCGAGCAGAAACGGGGCGAGCTTGGTATAGTAGCTGCTTTCGTTGGTTGCGATCCGCAGCTTGGAGAACGATGCCTCGCGCAGCGCCTCGGTCTCCTCATGGAGATTGCGCCACTGCTCAGCGATGACGATGAATTCCTCGCCCTTCTGGGTCAGCTCGATAGCCTGTCTTCCCTTCCCGCGGATCACCAGCGCGAAGCCCAGCTCATTCTCCAGATTCTTCAGGCGGTTGCTCACCGTGGACTGCGAGACGTACAGATGCTCCGACGCCTTGGTGATATTTCTGGTGCGAACCAGCTCCAGGTAGGTTTCAATAACCCGGAGGTCGCAGGGTTTGGGAAATTTTATTTGGACATTGCCCCCCCATTGCCCCCCGGAGCAAAAAAATGAGTGATTTTTGAGTTTTTCAGAGAAAAGGAAAAACCCTGTAGCCATTGAAACTACAGGGTTTTTTAGTGGCTCGCGTGACCAGAATAGATATTTAAATCCTCGGCTTTCCCCTCTCAAAAAACTGAAAATCATTGAGAATCAACGTGTTTTGGCCGCATTTGTGCGTCGAAAACATGTTCTTTTGATTTTTTGCTCAAAATAGGTTGTGACCAAAATGGATATTTTTTAAGAGGGGTTATGACCAAAATAGATATTGAAACCGATTTTGGCCGTTTTTGGTTTACATAACTACATTTTTGGTAGGTCGGTGGTTCGCTTAAGGTCACCGATCCATCGCGGTGTGTTTCTTTTGTTTGCCGTATTTGTCTCTGCCCCCGGCTTGGGAAGATCCAGGTACCTCGCAGCAATACATCATTTTCGATGCCGAGGATCATATATGTCGTGACGAACGTTATTTCCAGCTCGAAACTGACATATCCCGCCTTCCGGCGGGCCGCTCTCGCGGAAGTCTCATGATCTCCATCCGGGTCATGGCCTGCGGCAGAGTTGCTGTAGCTCGTCGTCCGCCCCAAGGTGAATCGCTCCCTCTGGTGAGATCATGGCGCTCTTGTGCGGCAGCTGGTCCGGGTGGGTACTCCCTGAATCCTGTCTATTCACTTGACAATGTCCAATGAAGGGAAATTCTCCCCTTCCACTAGTAAACGGACATCTCAAGCGCGTTTTTAAACAGGGGCAAAGAAATCTTTTTTATTCCACATCGCATATGAAGACTTGAACTCCAACCTGCGGGGGGACGTTGGAACTTCCTCCAATGCAGGCCGAATCAGCTCGGCCATGTGTTTTTCAGCGCGTTAGATAACAGAGTTGGTTTGCAGGCAGAGAACCGTCTTTCTTAGTTTCAGCCATTCCTTTCCGCCACGATCTCCCAAGTGAATTTTTCAATCTCCACACTGTCGCAGAACTGCGCTTTGCATTCCTGCAGCTGCGCGAATTTCTCCGTTTGGCAGTGAGCCTGCTGTGTTTCCGGAGTGGTCCAGGTCTCCACCAGCAGCAGGTCGTCCGGCGCCTCCGCCGCAAAGTAGTAATCGTAGCGGCAGTTGCCGTCCTCCGCTCTGGAGTTTGCCCGGACACCGAGCGCGCAGAGCGCCTGATAAAAGGTCTCCCGCTGTCCCGGCTTGCAGTGATAGGTCACATTCCATGTCAACATCGTCTCTCGTCCTTTCTGTTCTCCGGCGTTATTTGCCGAAGCCGCAGTTCGGCCAGGTGCAGTTCTCACAGTTGAGACACAGCCCGCCGTGACCCAGCTTCTTCAGATCCCGCTTCGTCACGCGAACGCCCGCCGCGATGCGCGGGAGCATCAGATCAAAGATTGTGGTCTTCGCGTACATGACACAGCCCGGCAGCCCCATGACGGGCATGCCGTCATCAAAATAGCCCAGCAGGAACATCGCCCCCGGCAGCACCGGCGCGCCGTAGGTGACGATCTCGCAGCCGGTCGCCTTGATCGCGCCGGGTGTTCGGTCGTCCGGGTCAACGCTCATGCCGCCCGTGCAGAGCACCATGTCCACACCAGCGGCGTGGTAATCCAGCACCGCCTGCGTGATCGCGTCCATATCGTCCCCGGGCGTGCAGTGGTGCGTCACCTCAATGCCGAAGCGCTGAAGCTTGCGGATAATGACAGGCGTGAAGGCATCTTCGATAAGGCCCTTGGCGACCTCGTTTCCGGTCGTGACAAGTCCAGCGGTTTTAAGCCGGTACGGCAGAAGCTCCAGAAGAGGCTTTTCGCCGCAGACGGTCTCCGCCTCGCGCAGCCGCTCAGCCTCGATGACGAGAGGGATTACGCGCATACCCGCGAGCTTGTCGCCCGCCTTGACGGGCGTGTTGCCGTGGCGCGTCGCAATCATGAGCTCATCGAGACTGTTCACAGCCTCCAGCCGCTCGACATCCACGCAAAAGAGCCCGTCGAATTCCGCCTTCAGCTCAATTTTGCCCTCCTTGGGATCACTTGCGCGCATGCCGCTGTTCTGACACAGGGCGCGCAGACGATCAGCCGCCTCATCCTCGTGGAGCATGCCTTCGGACTTCTCCCAGACGAAGAGCGTCTCCTTGCCCATGCTCAGCAGTACCGGAATGTCCTCCTCCGTGACAACGTGGCCCTTGCGGAAGCGGGCGTCCTTGGTCACGCCGGGGATGATCTGCGTCATGTCGTGGCAGAGTACATGGCCGACGGCATCAATCGTTTTCACTTCTTTCATTCCAAATCACCTCTTGCTTTCATCGGCGTCAGATAATTTGCGCAGAACGGCACGATCGCGCCGTCTCGCCATACGTGCAGCGTACACTGACGCAGGCGTTCCATGTTCAGGTTCATCGCGTCCTGAAACGCCATGGCCGAGAGCGTGAGACTCCGCTGGCGCAGGCGGTAGAGAAACGTGTCGAAATCCATTTCACCCGAAAGATCCGGCTGCGGCTCGTCCGGTGCGCGCCGCCAGTGATTGGCCACATAGGCGCGATTGTCCCTGGCCGTCCCTCTTGCGCGGGAGGCGTGCTGAAATCTGGCAAGCGGCCGCAGGCTGCCGTCTTTCTCCAGCAGAAACGACGCATGAAACCCACAAAGCGGATGGTCACATCTGGATGGCAGAAAGGCGTCCGGCGAAATCCGGGCCTGCTC
The DNA here is from genome assembly GCA_946187035.1 of uncultured Clostridia bacterium. GTDB lineage: Bacteria > Bacillota > Clostridia > Oscillospirales > Oscillospiraceae > CAG-103. The sequence continues at coordinate 90,046 of CAMHPQ010000001.1, forward strand.
GCTGAGATCCGCCATAAGGCGATCCAGCGTATAGCGGGTCTCCGGCGCTTCGTCGTGCCGCCCGAAATAGCTCACGGGCTGAAAGTGCACGCCGCGCACGGCGGGAACGTGGTCGCATGCAAAGCGGACTATTTCGCCGATGGCGTGGTCGTTCACGCCGGGGACAACCGTCGGCACCAGTGTGACGCCGAGGCGGAGCGCATCGCAGACGCGGATGGCCTCCAGCTTTTGATCCAGCAAGGGCACGCCGCGCAGTATTCGATAGATTTCATCGTTCACGCCGTCGAATTGCAGAAAGACGATATCCAGCCCCGCCTCTGCAAGGCTTGCGGCATAGTCCGGCTCAGAGGCCAGGCGCAGGCCGTTGGTATTCAGCTGCACGCAGCTGCACCCGGCGTCCTTCGCAAAGCGGACGAGGCGCGGCAGATCATCCCGCAGCGTCGGCTCCCCGCCGGATAGCTGCAGCAGCACCGGGCCGCACTTTTGAACGATGTCCGAGATTGCGGCCTTGAGTTCCTCCGCCAGAGGGTCATCCTCCGCGCCCCCGCCGTTGGCAAAGCAGAAGCGGCAGCGCAGATTGCACCGGCGTGTCACCTCCAGCAGCACACAGCAGCTCCCGGCCTGATGATGGCCGCAGAGGCCGCAGTCCGCAGGGCAGCGCAGCCCTTCTCCCGCGGTCATCTGCGGTTCGGATAGCAGCCACGATGCAAAGTCCATTTCCCCCTGCCAGACAAGGGCGCGGAATGCGCCATGTTCCTGGCATGCTTTTTCTAAAAACACGCGCCCGTCATCCTCCCGGCAGAGTGCCGCAGGGAGGTTTTTCAGGCAAACCGGGCAGACGGAGCGGGTGGTTCGGATGATCTCGCCCATGTCAGTCCCCCATGCCGAAGCTTTCTCGCTTGTGCATGGTTACCTCCAGCTGGAAGCGGTCGGAGACGGTCTGCTCCGCGCAGGAGATCATGGCGTCCAGCAGCTTTGCGTCGCAGGCCGCCGTTGCGTTGATGACAACGGCAAGCTCCGTGCACCGGCGCTCGAAGGGGCGCGTAGTCTCCAACGGCTGTCCGCTCATCCAGTCCACCTTGCCGTAGTCCCCGTCCGAAGACCAGGCGAGGAGTTTTAAATGGGGGATGCGCACGGAATTGACCGTGATCTCCTCGGCCAGCTCGCGCAGATACGACGTGCCGTCAAAATCGAAGCAGCAGACGATGGCGTGATACTGATAATAAGCCTCACTGAGACTCGCCATCTCGTTTTGGAGCGGGTCGCCGTCATAGTCGATCTCCGGGTGGCGCATGGAGGCCTTCCCCTCCATGAGTGCACGGAAGAGCGCGTCGATCCCGTCGCCCCGGCGGGCGCTGACGGGAAGCACTTCCGCTTCGGGATACTGCTCGGCGAGATACGCGCAGGCCTCGGCTGCCTCCTCCGGGGAGAGCAGGTCGCATTTGTTCAGTACAATGAGATCCGCCTCCCGCAGCTGGGAATCCTGAATGTGCGCCATGTTGCCTCCTTTACGGAGCTCCGCGATGGTCGCTGGTTCGATTAGTACCGTGAATGGCGCAAAGTCGAGCCTTCCGGCGAGGCCGTGGTAGACGTGCTCCAGCGCGCCGACGCCGAAGCCCGGAATGTCTGACACAACGAGCTTTTTCCCCTCGGCGAACCGTACCTCCACCGTTTCAATCAGCCGGTCATGACAAAAGCAGATACACTCGTCCGTGATCTGATCTGCGCTGCAGCCGGAGAGCTTGGCAAAGCGGTGATCCGCAAGCTCCACACCCTCACCCAGATCGTTGGAGATCATGGCGACAGCGGGGTCATGCTTCGTGAGCGCCATCATGACGGTGGTTTTTCCCGCACCGAGAAAGCCGCTGATGACTGCAAATTTCGGCATATTCTTCCTTCTTTCTCTTTCTTATCTTCCGCTGCGCTCGGCGCGGAGCGCAATGAGCTGTGCCGCGATGGATATTGCGATTTCCTCCGGGGTCTCTGCGCGGATGGCAAGGCCGATGGGCGACGTGACGCGCGCAAAATCAGCGTCCGCGAAGCCATATTCCTCCTTGAGCCGCGCCGTGACCCCGGCGATCTTCCGACGGCTGCCGATGACGCCGATGTAGCAGGCGGGGCTCTGCATGGCCTGGGCCTGCACGACGCTGTCAAAGGCGTGGCCACGGGTCATGACGCAGATATAATCCTCCGGCGTGATCGTGACCGAGGCCGCAATGTCTGAAAAGTCGATCAGCCGCACATCCTCTGCGTCTGGGAACAGCTCCTTTTTCGCAAACTCCGGCCGGTCGTCCATGGCGACGCAACGAAAGCCCACGCCCGCCAGCACCGGCACCAGCGCCTGGGCCACATGGCCGCAGCCGAAGACCAGCACCCTGCCGGAGGTCTGGATCTGCTCCACATAGAAGTCGCGCCCGTCCAGTTCTTCCCGCATGGGCTTGCGGCGCATGGCGTCCCGAAGCTCATCCGGCGCATGGATGCCCACAAATCCCCGCGCTCTGGTGTATAGCCCCAGACATCCCCCAGCGGAGAGCTCGGAGATCAGCCAGAGGTCGTGACCCTCAGCGAAAAGCGTCTCCGCTTCCTCCGCGAGAGCGAGCACACTTTCATCGCCCGCTTCGAGGAAGTGGAAAAACACCTGCACGTCGCCGCCGCAGATCATGCCGAGATCCTGCACATCGTTTTTGGAGAGCAGGAAGCTCTGCTCGCAGCTTTTTCTGCTCTGCAGCACCTCCTGCGCCAGCTGCTCAGAGCGGTATTCCACTGCGCCGCCGCCGATGGTGCCGCAGATGCGGCCGGATTTGGAAATAAGCATTCTGGAGCCCGCGCCACGAGGCGTGGAGCCGGAGGAGGCCACCACCGTGACGAGCACGAGGTTCTCCCCGTTTTGAAGATGCTGCGAGATCGTCTGGAACATGGTTTTCATCGTACTACCTCCGTTTGACACAAGGTGTTGACCTGCTTCCGCAGACGCTCCGCAGCTTCCAACCGGCGGGCGTGAGCGGCGCGGGCCGCTTCGGTGAGGCACTTGGCCTCGCTGACTGAAAACCGCTCCGCGAGCGGGACCACCCGATCCTCCAGGACGCATTTGTCTGCCAGATAGAGGATCGCGGCTTCATCCAGTTTCGTTCCATCGTGATCGTGGTGCCGCTCGATGATCGCCGCGGCATCCTCATATCCCAGATCCCGCAGCCAGGCTGCGCCGGTTTCGGCGTGGCGCTTCTCCAATCGGGCCACGTCGTGCAGCAGGGCAGCGGAGGCCAGCAGCTCTGTATCCAGCTCCATGGGCAAAAGCTCCGCAAGACGCAGCGCCTCTTTCGCCACGGCGCGGCAGTGGGCCTCGATCCGCTCCCCGGGGGAAGCGGCCTTGAGCAGCGCCTCCGCCAGAGACTCTGTGAGCGGTTCCTCCGGCACAAAGCCCACGCCTTCCGGGTCGCCCAACACCGTCACGGAGGCATAGGGAATGCGGGCGTTGTAATCATGCAGCAGCGAGCGGATGACCAGGCTGTGGGCGACGATGAGCACGGCCCCCGTGGTCTCCGCAAGAATTTGTCTCAGGGCATGCTCCGTGCGAGATTGCACTTCGTCGGCGGTCTCACCGTTGGGCATCGGGATCGTCAGATCTTTGCCGCGCTCGGCGTAGAGCTCCGGCCAGCGGCGCTGGATCTCCTCGAAATCCAGCCCGTCCCAGTCGCCGCAGTCCATCTCCCGCAGATCCGGGTGGATGCGCAGATCATCGGAACAGGAGCGCGCTGTCTCCACGGCTCTTTGGAGCGGGCTGGAATAGACCGCCTCGAACTCCATGGTTTTCAGCCATCTTGCCGTGCGGCAGGCCTGCATGCGCCCCAGTGTCCCCAGAGGCAGATCCGTCCTTCCGAGGCAGAGCCGCGTCCCCAGGGGGAAATCCGGTCTTCCGTGGCGCAGAAGATAAAGCTTTCTCATTCCAGCACCCCGCGAAAATAGTCGTCAAAGAGCGCCTCCGCATTTGCGCGGACCGCCGAAACGTAATCCGCATATTGTGTGAGCAGCTGCTCCCCCGCCGGGGTGAGGCTGCTTTTTCCGCCGCCGGAGCCGCCCTGGGAGCGCTCCACCAATGGGCGGCTGAGCTGGGACTCCAGGGTACGGATCACGTTCCAGCCGCTGGAATAGCTCAGCTGCATCCGCTGGCAGGCCATGCGCACGGAGCCCGTCTCCCGCACCAGCGAGAGCAGCATGGCGGCGCGGCTGTCGAAAAAGGGCTTTTCCCGGGCCAGAGAGATCTGCACCACCGGGCGAACCAGCTGCTCGTTGTGATAGCGCAGAAGATTCTGATAATCGTCCGGCGTGTCCGCGTCATGGAGGACGCCGGGGTCGGAGACGGGAATCTGCTCCATCGTCACCCCGCAGCGCGAAAAGGCGCCCTGCAGGCCGTTTTCCCCGGCGTCGGAGAGGATGCCGTCGATGAGATCCGCGGCGATCAGCGTCGGGTGGCCGGGTTCGCCGTTGCAGACCGGGCAGGCGAGGCTTGCCTTCGAATCCAGCAGGGCACGCACCGTCGCCGCCGTGAAAAGCGGGATGTCCACCGGGGTGAAGAGCACCCGGTCACATTTTTCTATTAAATACCGCAGACCGATGCAGGCGGAGTCGAACATCTGCGTGTCGGCGTAGCGCTCGTTTCTGAGGAAGACCACTTCCCTGCCGGCAAGGTGGTGTTCCAGCAGCTCCGCCTGATAGCCCGTGACCACGACGATCCGCCGGATGCCGGCCTGCTGAAAGGTGGTAATCACGCGCTCGGCGATGCTCATGGCGCCGATGGTCAGCATGGGCTTAAAGTCTCCCATGCGCGAGCTCATACCCGCCGCCACAATCAATGCGGCGGTCTCCGGTCGCGTCGACATGCCGATCCCTCCCAAAGGCTTTTTCTTCAGTATAACCCGGGCACAGCGATTTGTAAAGAATTGACATTCGCTTTTTTGAAAAATGTGTGATAAACTGCACAAAGGAGGGAAAATGTATGGAAATTTATGTCTACGGAACCGGATGCGGCGCCGGAGAGTTGACCCGCGAGACACTGCACCCGGAGCAGATCGCGGCCTTCGTGGAATCACAGCCGGCGCGGGAGACCTTTCTCGGAAGACCGGTGATCTCCCTGTCAGAGCTGGCGAATCAGACCGTCGATCTGCTGATCGTCACGGCGAAGGATGCGCCGGAGCTTCATCTCCCGGCAGAAAAGGTACTATATCTGAAAAACCGCCTGACCCTGCAGGATCGCAACCGATCCTACGACGCCGCCAGAGAGGTGTTGGGCGACGCTTTCATCGACCGGCTGCGGCGGCAGGAGACTCTGGTGCGCGCGCCCCTCTGGGACGAGGGCGATTTTTCTGCAGACGGGGACTGGGTGCGGTATAAGACGCTGGAGGCGGTCTGCCACGAATTGGAAAATGTACCCGGCGCTCTGGCAGAGCTGGGGGTCTTTCGCGGAGAATTCGCCGCGGCGATGAATGCCCTGCTCCCGGATCGAAGGCTCTTCCTCTTTGATACCTTCACGGGCTTTGATCCGAAGGAGCCCGCGCCGGAGGGTCTGGCCGCCGCCCACGAAAGCGCCTCGGCGGAGCTGGTGCTGCGCCGCCTGCCGAACCGGGAGAACGCCGTCCTCCGCCCGGGGCTGTTTCCGGAGACCGCAGAGGGACTGGAGGACGAGACCTTCGCGCTGGTGTCTCTGGACGCGGATCTGGAGGAGAGCACCCTGGCGGGGCTGCGCTGGTTCGTGCCAAAAATGGCGAAGGGCGGCTATCTGCTGCTCCACGACTGGAACCACCCCGGCCTCCCCGGCGTGCGCAGGGCAGTGCGGCGGTTTGAAGAAGAGACCGGAAAGCGCCTCTCTGGGGTGCCGATTTGCGACATCACCGGCACGCTGATCATTCCGTTCTGACTTGGACAAAATGATAGGTTTGGGACACTTTCTGTCGTTTTTGTCTAATATGCATAAAAAGCAATTCGGTTTTTCTCCGAATTGCTTTTTGTTGTAAGTTGAACCGGGAGAATGGTTTCTATTAAAATATATAATAGAAGTGGTATCAGCAAAGGAGGTCTGCCAATAACCCGATCCTCATCACAGCATTCGCTGTGCAGCACAGAGCCGCGCTCTGTGCCGTGTAATTCACATGTTAGATGTGAATTACAGAGGATCATGTTACTGTGCAGGAATCCGGATCATGGTTCAACACCATGATCCGGCGGGCTTTGCCCGCCAACCTCCTTGATTAAGGAGGTGATTCCGGAGCAATGGACAAGGAACTGTTTGAGATCACTGCTCACAGCGTGACCGTGGAGGTAAGGGATGAGGCCACCGGTGAGGTCTTTCGGCGGGAACTGCCCATCGACTTTTACGAGAACGCCAACTTCCTGCGTCTGAGCGGAGAAAATCTGGACGGGAGCACCTCCCAGCTGGTGTTCTACTCCGCCAGAGGGCTGGAGCGCATCCGCGATCTCACCGGCAAGGGCTTCGACCATGATCCCTGCGGCGGACACAAATCACATTCGGACGAACAAACCCCAACATAAAAGGAGGACATGCTATGATTCGGAAAACACTGATCATCAACGGCGTAGAGCGCAAGCTCGTCATGGAGCAGGACGAGACCCTGGCAACCGTGCTGCGTGAGCATCTGCTGCTGACCGGATGTAAAATCGGATGCGGCGAGGGTCACTGCGGCGCCTGCAACGTGATCATGAACGGCAAGGTCACCAAGAGCTGCATCTACAAGATGAGCCGCGTGCCGGACGGCGCGGAGATCACCACCATCGAGGGCGTCGGCACCCTCAGCGACATGCATCCGCTGCAGGTTGCCTGGATGGCCCACGGCTGCGCCCAGTGTGGCTTCTGCACGCCGGGCTTCATCATCAGCGCCAAGGTGCTGCTGGAGCAGAACCCCAGCCCGACCAGAGAAGAGGTTCGCGACTGGTTCAACAAGACCCGCAACCTCTGCCGCTGCACGGGCTACAAGCCCCTGATCGACGCCGTCATGGATGCCGCCGCCGTGCTGCGCGGTGAGATGACGAAGGAGGATCTCGTCTTCAAGCCCACGGGCGACAGCATCAAGGGCACGAAGTACATCCGCCCCTCCGCCGCCCAGAAGGTCACCGGCACCTGGGACTTCGGCGCGGACGACGCGCTGAAGATGCCGGAGGGCACGCTCCGCCTCGCGCTGACGCAGGCGAAGGTCTCCCACGCGAACATCAAGAGCATCGACACAAGCGAGGCCGAGAAGATGCCCGGCGTCTTCAAGGTCATCACCTACAAGGACATCCTCGCCGCCGGCGGCACGAACCAGATCAACGGCCTCGTCATGCTGCCGAAGCACAACAAGACCGACGGCTTTGAGCGCCCGGTCCTCTGCTCGGACAAGATCTTCCAGTTCGGTGACGCCATCGCCATCGTGGCCGCCGACACCGAGGCGCACGCCCGGGCCGCGGCCGACGCCGTGAAGGTCGAGATCGAAGAGCTGCCGGCCTACATGAGCGCGCCCGATGCCATGGCGCCCGACGCCATCGAGATCCACCCCGGCACGCCGAACGTCTTCTATGAGACCAACTGCATCAAGGGCCCCGACTTTGACTGGGACAGCATCCCCGACGAGCAGCAGGTCGAGATCGAGAGCTACTGCTCCCGTCAGCCCCACCTGCACCTCGAGCCGGACAACGGCTACGGCTACATCGACGAGGACGGCATGGTCACCGTGCACTCCAAGTCCATCGGCATCCACCTGCACATGCCCATGATCGCGGGCGGCATCGGCGTTCCGATGGAGAAGCTGCGCCTCGTGCAGAACCACGCGGGCGGCACCTTCGGCTACAAGTTCTCGCCCACGAACGAGGCGCTGCTCGGCGCGGCTGCGAAGATCTGCGAGCGCCCGGTGTCTCTGGTCTTCAACCAGTTCCAGAACATCACCTACACCGGCAAGCGCTCCCCCGCCTTCATGCACATCAAGCTCGCCGCCGACAAGGACGGCAAGCTGCTGGCCCTCTGGGGCGACAACTACGTCGACCACGGCCCGTACTCCGAGTTCGGCGACCTGCTGACCATGCGTCTGAGCCAGTTCACCGGCGCGGGCTACGGCATCCCCTCGATCCGCAACAAGAGCCAGACCGTCTTCACGAACCACGCCTGGGGCTCCGCCTTCCGCGCCTACGGCTCGCCGCAGTCCTTCATGGGCTCTGAGATCGCCATCGACTGCCTCGCCGCGAAGATGGGCATCGATCCCTTCGAGATGCGCGCGATGAACTGCTACAAGGCGTCCGAGAACACCACGATCCCGACCGGCTACGCGCCCGACGTGTACTGCGAAGAGGCCCTGTTTGAGAAGGCCCGCCCGCTGTATCAGGCCGGCAAAAAGCGCTGCGAGGAGAAGAACGCCGCCTCCGACGGCCGTTATAAGTACGGCATCGGCGTCTCCCTCGGCGTCTACGGCTGCGGCCTTGACGGCGTGGACTCCTCCTCCGCCTTCGCGGAGCTGAATCCCGACGGCACGGTCACGATCTACGTCTCCTGGGAGGATCACGGTCAGGGCGCCGACATGGGCGCGCTCGTCTCCGCGCATGAGACGCTGCGTCAGGCCGGCATCAAGCCCGAGCAGATCAAGCTCGTGATGAACGACACGAAGATCACGCCGAACTCCGGCCCCGCCGGCGGCTCCCGCTCGCAGGTCATGAGCGGCAACGCCTGCCGCCTGGCCGCCGAGGCGCTGCTCGCCGAGATGAAGAAGGACGACGGCACCTGGCGCACCTATGACGAGATGGTCGCCGACGGCAAGAAGCTGAAGGTCGAGGGCAACTGGGTCACCACCTACTGCGCCGATCATCCCGTGGATCAGGATACCGCTCAGGGCGAGCCCTTCGCGACCTATATGTACACGATCTTCCTGCCCGAGGTCTGCGTCGACACCCAGACCGGCAAGGTCAAGGTGGAGAAGTTCACCTGCGTGGCCGACGTCGGCACGATCATGAACAAGCTCCTTGTCGACGGCAACTTCTACGGCGGTCTGGCGCAGGGCATCGGCCTCGCGCTGACCGAGGACTTCGAGGATCTGTCGAAGCACACCAATCTGATGCGCTGCGGCATCCCGTATCCCAACGACATTCCGGACGACATCGAGCTGCACTACAACGAGACCTACCGTCCCTCCGGCCCCTATGGCGCCGCCGGCTGCGGTGAGGCTCCGCTGGATGCCCCGCATCCCGCCATTCTCAACGCCATCTTCGCCGCCACGGGCGCCCGCGTGACCCGCATCCCGGCAACGCCGGACAAGGTGCTCGCCGCCCTCAAGGACCTGGAGGCCTGAGACTGGTAAACGCTGAAAAACCATGTTATACTGGGGGTGTGGACATTCGTCCACATCCCCATGTCTGCAAGCGGGAGGGATTGCCATGAAGAGCAGAATTCCGGAGCGCGGCTCGACCCATGTCTATAACGTTAGCAAGATCTCCAAGGAGGAGATCGACAGCATGGTGGAGCGCTGCGTCTATGAGCAGCCTCCCTTCTGCAATGCGGCCTGCCCGCTGAAGTTGGACACCCGCGCTCTGCTGAAAGCTGTTGCGGCGGGAAACTTCAAAAAAGCACTGCAGCTGTATGAAAAGATCGCCCCCTTCCCGCTGATTCTCTCCCAGGGCTGTGAGGCCCCCTGCGAGGCGAAATGCCGCCTGTGTGAGCGGGGCGACGGCATCGCCATCCGGGCGATAGAGTCCGCCGTGGCAAGATTCGGCGAGCAGTCAAAGCTGGGCGGCGTTTTTCGCAGCACCAAGAAGCAGAAAGCCGCCATCTTCGGCTCCGGTCTGTTCGTGCTGTTTCTCGCCGGCGAGCTGGAAAAGAAGATGTACCCGGTCACGGTGTTCTGCGCCGAACCGGACGAGGAGATGTATTTGCGCGGCGCCGCGCCGTTTCTGGATGATGCAGCCTTCACCCTGGAGCTGAAGCGGCTGAAGCGGAAGGAGATCCGGTTCGTGTTTGGCTGTGAGATCACGGCGGAATTCTTTCGGCAGAAACGCGAGGAGTATCAGATCCTCGGCGCGTCGGAAGCAGCCGCAAAGACGTTCTTTCCAGTCGCTGAATGCACGCCGGACGTCATGCTCTATGAAAAAGAAAACCTGATCATGGGCAGCGGCAGCGGCGTGATGGACACTGCCTTCGGCGCGAAAAAGGCGGCGCTGACCGCGGATCGTCTGGCACAAAACCTCGATCCCCGCAACACCCGAGGCAGAGAGGGCGCCGTCGAAAGCAAATTATACACCGATCTCTCCCAGGCCGAGGCGCTCACACGGGTGCCGATCCCGCTGGAGGGCTATTCCCGGGATCAGGCCATGGAAGAGGCTAGGCGCTGTCTCCAGTGCCGCTGCGAGGAGTGCCTGAAAACCTGCGCCTATTTGCGGCATTACGGGAAGCACCCCGGCCTGCTGGCGCGGGAGATCTACAACAACACCCAGATCATCATGGGCGACCACCAGCTGAACAAGCCCATGAACTCCTGCGCCCTCTGCGGCCAGTGCACGGCGGTATGCCCCAACGGAATGGACATGGCCCGCGTCTGCCACATGGCCCGGGAGAACATGGTCGCCACAGACAAGATGGCCCTGGCGCCCCACGAGTTTGCGCTGCTGGACATGCTGTTTTCCAACGAGGAGGCATTCCTCTCCCGGCCCCAACCGGGGTTTGAGACCTGCAAGTATGTGTTCTTCCCCGGCTGTCAGGCCTCCGCCGTGGCGCCGGAGACGGTACGCGCAGCATGGGAGGATCTCTCCACGCGGCTGGAGGGCGGCGTGGCGCTCATGCTGGGCTGCTGCGGCGCCATTGCCGACTGGGCCGGGCGCAGGGAGATCTATGACCATACGAAGGCATTTCTGGACGCAGAGCTCTCCAAGCTGGGCGATCCCATCGTGATTGCCGGCTGCCCCACCTGCGCAAAGCAGCTTCGGAGCCGCGAAAGCCTTGAAGTCATCGGCATTTGGGACATTCTCCTGCAGCTTGGTCTTCCAGAGGGCGCGAAGGGACTGGACCGCCCCGCCGCGCTCCACGACGCCTGCGGTGCCAGAGGCGACAGCGTAACCCAAAACGCGATCCGAAGTCTTGCAAAGCAGCTGGGCTGTGATCTGAAAGAGCCGAAAGACGCTCTGGACCGCGCTCCCTGCTGCGGCTATGGCGGTCTTGCCGGTTATGCGAATCCGGAGGTGGCCGCAGAGCTGACAGAGCAGTGTATCGAGCGCGGCGAGGGCCCCTGGATCACCTACTGCATGGCTTGCCGGGATCGGTTTGCGCGGGCCGGCCAGGAAACACACCATCTGCTGGAACTGATTTACGGCAAGGACGCCCAAAACGCGCCGGACATCAGCGAAAAACGACGCAATCGCCGCGCGCTGAAGCGGGATCTGCTGCTGGAATACTGGAACGAGGAGACCAAGGGCATGGAGCCGGAATTCAAAATCACATACACCCTGGAAGCCCGGGAGATGATGGATCAGCGCATGATCCTTACCGAGGACGTGGAGAACGTGCTACGCGCCATGCGTAAGACCGGCGAAGCAGTGCTGGACGGCGAAAGCGGCCTCATCATCGCAAGGGCGCGTCTCGGCAACACCACCTTCTGGGTGGGCTTCACGGAAGAAGGCGCGGATGCTTATATCGTGCACCGGGCGTACAGCCACCGGATGCAGGTGGTAAGGAGGCAGGGCTGATGGACGAGAGAAGCTATTACACCATAGACCCCGAGGGCAAGCTCAAATGCCTGAAATGCGGCGTGCCGCTGGAAAAGGGCAAGGCGAAGTTCCTCTATCTGGACAACGGTTTTCCCGTGGAGCTGCCAGTCTGCCCCAAGTGCGGGTTTGTCTACGTGCCGGAGTCTCTGGCCCTCGGAAAGGTGCTCTCGGTCGAAAAGGCCCTGGAGGACAAATGACGCGGCACCCCGGAGACACCAGACGTCTGATCGATCTGGCTGATTTGCAGCCCGGCGCGAGAGTGCTGGATCTCGGCGCGGGCGACGGTGACGGCGTGCGGCTGCTGCGGAGTCTCGACTACGACGCAGCGGGCATTGACCGAATCGCCGCAGAGGATGTGGAGCAGGGCGATCTGCTGCATACAACGTTTGCGTCAAACAGCTTCGACGCCGTGATGAGCGAGTGCACCTTCTTTCTCACCGGCGATGTGCCAGGCGCGATGCGAGAGAGCGCAAGAATTTTGAAAATCGGCGGCAAGCTGCTGCTGGCGGACATCTTTTTCGAAGACCCCGAGCCTCTGCTGGAGGCGGCGGGCTTCCGACTGATCCATAAGGAAGACTGGACAAAAGCATGGCGGGAGTATTATCTCCGCTCGATCTGGGAGGGCACGGCGGAAGTCTGCCCCGTCCCAAAGGGAAAGAGCACCTATTGGATGCTGATTGCGAGAAAGGACTGATCACATGGAACTGATGGAACGGATCATGACGCACGCGCAAAGCGGCTATTTCTGCTCGCAGATCCTGATGAAGCTGCTGCTGGAGACCGTGGGTGAAGAGAACCCCGCGCTGGTGGGCGCGGCAGGCGGTCTCTGCGGCGGTGTGGGCTTCACCAGCAATACCTGCGGCTGTCTGACCGCCGGCGCCTGCATGATCTCCTATTTCACCGGCAAGCGCGAGCCGGACGGCGCGGATCACCCTCTCCACCGGGAGGTTCTGGCGGAATTTGTGCGCCGGTTCACCGATTTCCTCACAGAGCGGTACGGCGGAACGGAGTGTATGTGCGTGCTGCATGGAGACTTCACCCAGCGCGGCAAGCACTGTCCGCAGATCATGGCCTTCACCTATGAGACGGTCATGGAGCTGTTGGACGAAAAGGATCTGCTGGAATGACCATCACGCGGCTGGATGCGCTGATGCGTGAGCAGGAAGCCATGGCCTCGACCTCCAGAACGGAGATCGAGGCCATGCAGCTGAGAAAGCTCAATGTGCTATTGAAAAAAGAACACAACCGGCAGGGCTTCTACCGCAGCCTGCCGGAATCTTTGCGTTCTCTGGACGAGCTTTCAACGCTGCCGTTCACAACAGCAGAAGATCTGACAAAACACGGAAGCGGCTTGCTGCTGCTCTCCCAGAGCGCGGTGGAGCGCGTGATCACCGAGCGCACCAGCGGCACCACCGGAAACGCCAAACGGCTTTTCTACACCGCCGGCGATCTGGAGCGCACGATTCAGTTTTTCGCTGCAGGCCTTGGTGAGCTGATCTTTCCCGGAAGTGTCACGATGATCTGTTTCCCCTTCTCCGGCCCCAACGGTCTGGGTGACCTGATTGCGGAGGCGATTCAGCGCCTCGGGGCGAAATCGCTGCGCGTCGGCGTCGGGAATAGCTATGCTGAGCTTGCTGAGATCCTGGAGCAGGAGCGACCGGACACGTTTGTGGGCATGCCGGTGCCGCTTTTGAGCCTGCTGCGGGTCTGCGGCAGAGGGAGTCTCCGCCGCGCGCTCGTGAGCGGCGACGCCTGCCCCGAAGCGGTGCTGCGGTGCATCGAAGACCTGCTTGGCTCCAAACTCTTTCCGCACTATGGTTCCCGAGAGATGGCGCTCGGCGGTGCTGTCACTTGTCTCGCGCACGATGGCATGCATCTGCGGGAAAACCACGTGATCGCGGAGATCGTTTCTCCCGACGGCTCGCCGCTTCCGGAGGGCGAATGGGGCGAGCTGGTCATCACCACCATCGGCATGGAGGCCATGCCGCTCATCCGCTACCGCACCGGCGATCGGGCGCGCATTCTTCCGGGCGACTGCCCCTGCGGAAGTGCGATCCGAAGACTGGAGATCCGCTCCCGCCTGGACGCGACGGAATTTTTGGATCTGGAAAATGCCGTGTTCTCTCTCCCGTGGGTCGCGGACTATCGAGCCGCATGGAGGGCAGACGGGCTGCATCTGGAGGTGCTCACCTGCGGTGATCCGGAGGCGCTCCCGAATCTTGCAGCCGCATGGTCATTCCGCCCCGTCCGACCGGAGGATCGTCCATTGATCCGCGGAAAGCGCGGCATCACATGAAATCGTATCCGAATCCCAGGACTCCCCAAATCAACAGATATAATAAGAATCCACCTGCTTAGCCGGTGGTTTTTCTTATGAGCCTAAAAGGCTCTGTTACTAGCAGCGCCTAAAGGCGCTTTTATACGGCCTGACACCTGCGAGGGGATTGTTACTTGCTAAGACAGAAGCGTAAAACTGGCAGAGCTTAAATATTACTTGCTTTCGAAAGATACCGGCACGGCCTCCTTCCATTATAATGGGAAATACCATATATAAGGAGGTATTCCCATGAGCACCATTTTCACCGAAGCCCAGAAAGCCAGCATTGCCAACCAATACTGGAACGGCGTATCCGTAAAGGCCCTTTGTGCGAAGTATCAAGTTCCCCGCAGCACGCTCTACACGTGGTTGAAACCGTATCAGAATGTTTATGCAAGCAAATTTGCTTCGGGAACGGTCGCAACCCAGAAAGCCTACAGCGATCTTAAGCGGAAGTTTGAACGGACAGCCCAGGTTTTGCAGGCGATTTCCGATTCAGGGTTTATTTCCAAGGTGCCCTTGGAGGAGAGAATCACTGTTTTTGAACAGCTCAGCAAGCAGTACAGCGCTAATGTCTTGGTGGAGGCTCTTTCTATCTCCAAAAGCACCTATCATAGTCTAATCAAAAAGAAACATAAGTCGAATTATCACCAAAATCGGCACAATGAGTTGGCCGCCATGGTTCGCAGAGTATTTGACGAAAGTGACCAATGCTATGGTTCGGACAAGATCCTTTCTGTGCTTCATTCCCGGGGTATACGAGTGTCGAAAAGATATGTTTTGAAACTCATGCGCGAAATGGGTCTTGTAAGCGTCACGCAAAATGCAAAAAAGAATTACCGGGCTTTTGCAAAAAAGAAGGACATCGTGAAACGACAATTCAATATCTCTCGCCCGAATGAGGTGTGGGTCAGCGATTGTTCGCAGTTCATGGTAAAAGGTATTTACTATTATATCTGCGTAATCATTGATCTGTTTTCTCGTAAGGTCGTGGCATATAAGATTTCTCCAAATTGTACTGCGCGTCTCATTACTGCCACTTTCAAAATGGCATTTGAAGATCGAGCCAGGCCATCCGGTTTGATCTTCCACAGCGATCAGGGAACGCAGTACACATCCAACGCATTCCGCCGCCTGCTTGCTGACCTGAATGTCCGGCAGTCGTTTTCCAGACCGGGCACCCCAAACGACAACGCTGTAAGCGAGGCTTTTTTCTCTATTTTGAAAAAAGAAGAGCTATATAGAAAGGATTACCGTTCTGAGCGTGATTTTAGGCAAAGTGTTGGAAAGTTTATCGTAAAGTACAACACCGAGCGTCCTCACAGATTCAACAAAAATCAGTCTCCGGATACAGCCGAAAAGGTGTATTGGGAAGCTGCATCCGATCTGGAAAAATCCAAATAAAAAGTTCAGATTACATACTTTTCGCCGTTTAGTTATCACGTTTTGCAAAGTATGGTTTTTTCAACCTGGACATACCGAAAAATGTCAGAATGCCCAAAAGCCTTGGTTTTCAAGGCTTTTTGGCATAAAAAGAGGGAGCCGAACTGAATCAGTCCAAATAAACTGTTCACAATTTCGGCTCCACTCCGATTTCACACAATCACTTTTTTATAGGTGCGTTCATTATCATTGCGCTTCCCATATGGTTTTCAACAATCTTCACAGCATTCGATATAGAGAATGTGTGCATATAAGTATGATGGATTGTCAGAACACAATCTTGCAAGTCTTTACACCCATCGATTTCCTTCTTTTCAAGTTCTTCCAATGGAACAACAGCTATACCGAGGTCCTTACATTCATTGATGTGGATATGCTTGGCATGAGTGAAGGTTTCTTTATAGCTTCCAAGTTTTTCGACTATCTTCTTCGCATCATCTTCAGGCTTTACATGCCCCGACAACATATTAGAGCATAACCATTGTATGACCATTTTATCAGACCAATCAATAGCTTTCTGACAGTCGCCTAAAAAAGTTGGATGATACTTGGAAATAATGACTTGCCATAGCGGCGCTGAAGAGGGTTCTGCTTTAATACTATTGATAGCATTTTGAAACTCCTCTATTACGCCAGCGCAAGACATACCTCCAAACTGAGGATCAATGGGACCAATATTTGACTGTTTTCCCATAACTATCTCTTTGCAGGACAATGCAATCATTGTTCCAGCAGACATAGCCATTTGAGGTATAAATGCTCTAATATCATTCCCAAAAACTGCACGTAGATAATGGACAATTGATTCTGTTGCCGCTGTATTCCCGCCCGGTGTGTGCAGAATTAGATCCAACCCTTTTGTCTTATCCAATCCATACACAGCTTGCATAAGAGCATTTTTATCATTGTCATCAATAGATACATTCTCATTAGGCTTCTGCAAGAATCCAGAATAGTAAGCGATGACATTGCGCCCAGTGTATTTATTCATGCTCGCAAGGTATTTTCGCCGAATAGTATCTAGCGGGTTTTCAACTCTCATTCCCTGAATTTCGTTCAAAACTTGTCCCCAGTTAGGCATCTACGATAACCTCCATTACATTCACACGGTAATACCAATATTTTTATTATTAATGATAACTCACAACAACCTCAGCGTCTGGTCTATGATCCACAGCTATTCCACATAATTATATCCTCAGTGCCGATGATTGGCAAGCAATATCTGTGCGCAACATGATATCAAACAGATGTGGTATTTGACTCGTCCTTGTGAACAGGAGTGCACGAAAGATTATTACTGATCAATCATATCAATCATACTCATGCTCCACCCAGTACTCCTCGGCCTCATCGTAGTCGAAGAAATCATCGTAATGATCATCATAGAAATCATCCGGGTTTGAATAGTCCGATGCACCGTACAGATCCCTGGAGTTACGTATCTTCCAACCAGAATAGTAGTATGAGCTGCTGGGTGTTGGAGTACTTGTGGGTACATTTGTATCCGTTGAGGATTGCCAGGAAGCGCTGCGCGGATCGATACCGAAAGGCGACTTGGTATGGTCTTCGATCGCAACGACCTTCCCCCCATTGCACCAGGCTGTGAAAAGCAGATAATCCATGGTGTTATAATAATTATAGGCAGTGACCGTGACTTCTCTCCCGTCTATCTGCATCTGCTTTTTCCCGTGATACGAGTCTGCTGCCCCCATGCAAGTCAAATCGAGATCGTCTTCCGGCATCCCCACATATGGAAGCCCGACCGAATAGTCCTCCGCTGTTTTAAAATAGATGGAAAGATGATCGACCAGCAAAAGATATGCCAACGCTGATGAAAGATCGACGTCCCGTACTGTGTCGTAATCGATCTCACGGGCGTACATCATTGCATCTACATATTTCTTTTCATCTGCATATGCCCGCTGCGCATAGCACAGATTGAGAAGATCCTTTGAGCCACGCTGTTTGATCAGGATTCCGGCTTTCTTAAAATGCTGAGCCGCTTCAAGTTCATCGCAGCCTTTGGGATTATTCCACAGCGCATCAAGGCCCTTTTTCATCTGATACTGTCCGTACTTGTGATTCGCAAAGGCAAAGACGATCACAATAACGAGAAACCACGCCAGTACGCGTGCAATGGTCTTATTTCGACGATCAGCACGTTCATCGTGATACACCGGCTCGGTGTCGACTGTCTCCTCCTCTGCAGATGTAGAAGGTTGGGTGGTCTTTGCCTCCGATGTCTTCGAAGATTGGCTCCGCCGACTGCGCCCCGTGAAAACAGGCCCGAATTCTTCTTTGCCCATGATATCTTCGTAAATCTGATGTTCAATCAGATCATCAGCAAAAGAATGACTTCGATCACTGTCCCAATCAAAAGATGACACTCGGCTCACCTCCTCCGGCACACAAGAATTGATTTCTCCGGTTCCACAGATACGAACTATTTCAGGCTGGCCTTGATGAGCCCGATGATGGATAAGTCAGCTGGAAGCCAGTCGACGCTGTCAAGCTTCTCAACTTCCAGCCAGCGCGCCGCTTCATGTTCTTTCAGCACAGGTGTTCCGTCTGCGATCGTGCACCAGAAACACTGCATGCTGAGGTGAAATGTTGGGTAATCATACTCGATCGTAGTTAGATAATCTCCAACCGCAATCTCCGTATCAAGTTCTTCTCTAATCTCCCGCACAAGCGCCTGTTGCGGAGTTTCGCCCGGTTCAATCTTCCCGCCTGGGAACTCCCAACCATCCTTAAAATCGCCATATCCGCGCTGTGTCGCAAAGATCTTATCCCCGTCACGGATGATAGCGGCTACCACTTTTATTGTTCTCATGTTTTCACCCTTAACACGAAAGCTCGATACCGTAACGTTCATGCTATTGTTCATGCTATTAATCCTTTTGAGAAGATACCTTCTGTCTTGTTCTTGAGCTAAACCATTTTATACACTCAGGATTATATATCTCCTCCCACGCTTTTTTGTACTCAATATAAGCTTCTTCAGCTTCCTTTTTGTTTTTATGGAGCATTTTACGGGTGTCTTCCAGCATAACACAATGTACAATTGAACCTTCGCTTTTATATATAAACGTTCCTTCTTTTTCATTAAAAGGATATTTTTTCACAACACTTTCAAACATTGTTGCGCTATTCTCTAAAGGATTATTCACCTCAAGCCAGAATTGATAATATATTAACAGCAAGACATACACATATTCTGCAAGACTATATACTAAAGATAAGGACGGCACGCCATGATTAATCATATTTATTTCTTCAATAATTTCTTGGTACTCTTGCTTCATTGCTGAATTATGACGAAAATGCGGTTTATTCTTTATCTGAATTAGATCGAAACAAAATGATCCTTTCCCATCTCCAACACTTACAGGAATGTGACCGTGTTGAGAAAAATCTCTCATTTTTGATAAGAATCTAAATGAAAAAACGCTATCATATTTTTCAGATGCAAATTTTTTCCATCGCTTATACTCATCAGCATCTGGAAAACTTATCTTGAAGCAGTTCTCCATTGCATCACATAGTGATTTTCCAGACGAAAGAATATTTGTAACCAGAGCGTTGATAGCATAAAAATCGCGTTCATAGTCAACAACAGGACTACTTTTACACACTGTGGTTCCGTTCGCATAAAGTGTATACTCTTTATGAAGTGCATTTAAATTAAAACGTAACATCCCATACAGATGTTGGATTTCCTGTACTTCTCTAGTAAGCTCGACATGGTATTCTATTATATCCAAGTCATACTGTTCCAAATCCACAAAGTTTGGAATATCAGCATCTACACTTAAAGGGATGAATCTTTCTGTGTCCATGGTTTTCTCCTAATTGGATTGATATATCACAACGTCCTAATATCAATAATCTCCCAATCCTTAAAGATGGCAGTATTGCTATCATAGGTATCGCCAGTTAGACTTGAATTTTCTAAAGCTATACAACTCCAGATGCGACAAGATCATTGCTTCTTCTCCTTACTTTTCTGATACTGCCCAGAAATCCATCGATCCTCTCGAAAGTCTGCCAGTATAGTAATTTCCTGTTAAATGCTTTGGATCATCAACCTTTAACATTGCAGTCCCATAGTGTATTGCACTTCTGTTCTGCAGTTCTGCCCTTGGCGTGTTCTCATACGTATAAATAAGCTGATTCTCGTTGTTCGTCTCAATAATTGTTGCAGTAATAGAATTGCTTGAGCTTTCCGCTGTTCCAAGCTTCACAACCACTTTCAAAAAAGTCTGGATAATAATTATTTGGGAGTCACGCTCTTGTTCTTTACCTTCCCAAATGAATCTAATCTTCCCCTTATATTTTTTCTCTAAAACAGGCATTCCACCTGCCAGGAAATTCAGAGGTTTCCATTTCCATCCCCATTTATTGAATACTGCCATTACTATAGCACTGGTGCCGATTGCTTCTCCAGCATAGCCAAAAAACGTATAGAATCCCTTTATCAATTCAGCATTTTGTTTAATTTGCGCGATTTCGCTCCACCCGATCAAACAACGTAGCACAAATATAATGAGAACGCTCCACAAGCTCATGTTCATAAATTTTTTTGCAGTTTCATTCATAACTAATACTCAATATTCAAGATAGTTCCATGCATCGTACAGCCATTGCTTTACATCCTGATCGTCCCACTTCCGTCCACGGAAAAGATACAACATTTCACTGACTTCTCCCCACTCTACATGCTTTCCATCTTTGATAGCATTATAAAGATAAATGATAGCTTGTTTCACGGTTTCTGTCCAAGTATTGTACCCAATAATGACACTATCTGGGGTGTTCCATATAAGGCATTCGATGAGAAACGATGTGATTTTATCTCCATCAGTTATTCCTACATCTACCATCTCATTCTTTATATGCTTCATGATACGGATAAGCTTTTTGTACTTGTAGCTTGTACGTAGATTCTTTGATTTCCCATGTTCGATATGGACCTTTGGAAAATTAATTACTTCTTTATTTTCTTTTGAATACAACTTAGTGCCTTCTACATAATTCCAACTATCATAGCTGTTATTGTATTTGTAGTTACGATACTGAAATGCTGGTACCACATCCGCTCGCACATGATATGTATTCTCGCGGACTTTCAAAGATTTATTTCCATCTGTTACATACTGCCATCCAAATTTATCCTGCAAGGCCTCTTTGACAAGATCTCGGTATCTGTTGAACTCTACTGTCCCAGGCAAAAAATTATAATCTTCTCCGGTTTTGCCGCTTGGAAGGTCATAATAAAACGTGGTCTTTAGCATAATACATACATCAACATCACTATCAGTACGGACATTAGTATTATTCGCGAAAGAGCCCTGAATAAAAACCTCATAGTCTAATTCCCTGAGTTCTTTGCAACCCTCAACGGCAACTTTTATCATTTTTATGGTGTTCTCCGCTCTCTGCTCTTCAGTTTTTGAGAGCGGAGCAGTCCAGGCTTGTAATTGCTGTTCAGTGTATTTCATTTGCTCACCTTCTATAGATAAACTCCTCTTTTTCTACAATTAATAGACTCGTATTTCATAAATACAATCGTAACATCTTCACATATTCTTACACAATCGGCTCCCTTACACAAACTGATAAAAATCCTTCAATTGAAATAGGAAGCTGCACAAATTGCTCTTAACCGTTTCGTCCTTACATAGTGGTTTAATCCCATTTGCTTCCTTATAGCTCATAAATTCGCCTCGAACGGAGATAAGATGTTCAATTAGCTTATCAAATGCAAACACCTTTCTAGTTCCGCTACAATTTCGTAAATACCAAACGTCTTGTACATTCCACAACAGAGACTCCAAAAGGAAAGAACTAACATTATTGGCTTTTGAGCAAGCTGAGATATTTTGACTATCCTGCATAATATAGCGCATTTTTTTCATAATGCGCACCATTTTTTTGTAGTAATAGTAGGTGGCCACATTTTTTTCGCGGCCGTTTTTTATATGCTGCTCGGGATAGTTGATGATTATTTCGCCTACATCCGGAGTAATTACAATTCCTGCAACATAATTACTAGGGTCCTTATTGTAGTCACTCCGATAATCTCTATAACGTCTACAAGGCACCGTATCTGCGTCTTTTCTTGTAGCATTTCCATGGACTTTTATAGATTTATTTTTTCGCTCAACACTACTGCCAAATACTCTTTCAAGACATTCTTGTACTTCATCCTTAAAAGTTGTAGTAGACTCGTCTGCTTTCACGAACTTATAGTCAGCGTTAGTCTGCGGGCGAATTGGATCTTTGCGGTATTCCACGCTAAATGTTTCTTCTTGGACTACTGCAATATCAACATCACTGTTTCTTCTTACATTTGTGTTATTAGCATAGGATCCTTGCACAAACAGTTTAATCTGCCGCCCGTTATTATGCTTCATTTGAAGCGAATAGGAATATGTATCAGAATAAAGTGGTGAAATACCATTTCCCGCATCAAAAAAGCCCAAGCTTTTAAGCGCATTCCCAACCGACCCAATTGCGTTTTTACACTGCCGATCCTCTTCCTCGCTCAATGGCTTGGAGTACTCATCCAACATACTTTCTGTAAATATCATTTATTCTCCATTTCCTGCATCGTTCAATCAACGCATATTGAATCTTGCCTTATCATGGGCACTATACTTACTCCCGCCCTGCTGTTTGCCACATGAATTCTCCATTTTTATTACACGTGCGAGATGATGTTGTTCACATCATCTCGCATTTTTTAGTTCATGAATCGTTTATTACTCTGCACTTTCTACAAAAAATACCCTGTGTCTTATACTTTTACTTTCAAATCACGGATTTGTGATCGTCTTGGTGCCGGTTTGATAAGTCTTTGTACCAATCCCACCGCTGCTATTTTTAGCGTAGAAAATTACAACAGCATAGTAACTTCCAGCACCTACATAGATGGTCTCAGTGTCGCCATGATATGACGTATTGCTTGCCATCATGCCGCTTCTACCAGAATCACCAGAATGGATGGTCGTCACATAGGTTCCGTTGCTTTTATAAATTGAAATTGAAGTTGCGCCCAGTCTTGCCATAGTTGCAGTCCCAGTAACATCAAAACTGACTTTCAAGTTTCCACTTCCGCCATTGATTACTCTCGCAGAATACTCTGCAATATAGGCACTTGCATCTGGAGAATCAGGCGGAATATATGCTGCCATCGCACCAACGTTTAAGAATGCCATAATCACAAGAATCATAGCCAATAGTTTTTTAGTTTTCATTTATCATTCTCCTCGTATCGAATCTAATATTGTAATTAGCTCCTCACGAGACGAGACATTCAGAATTGAGCACTCAATATTACCTTTGATCCATTTAGCATTAAATAATCCCTCGTTTTCAGCAATATAATATGTTTGGCCATTAGCACCCTCGTACTCTTCCTGGTTATCCAAGTCTTTTTGAACTTCTGCTGAAGAGTCTCTCTCCTTCCAGAATCGATACTGGAGCATGATTGAATCATCCTCATTTTGAAGATGGCAAAAAAACACAGTCACATCTTCTCGATCATCAACTTTGTTCAAAACTGGCTGGTAACCTTCCGGGATGTAGTGCGGTAGGAATTGCACTTCTGTAATCTCATACTCCAAGAAGTTATTATACAATTCTTGTAGTTGCTCTGGGATTACAGTATCGTCCCACTCTTCGCCGTTCCTATCAAACCCAAACGTCTCCTTTGTCCACTCAATAAAAGCGGTCCAAAAACTCGTTCCCTGGGCAGTAGGAATGAAGGTCCCTGCAGCAAAGATTACGATCATAACTGCCGCAGCAATCCCAGCGACTTTGGCGAAGGATCTGCGCTTCGGACGCAAAGGCTCTACAGTATGTTCATTTTTGTTGTCCATCTCGTGTTCTTTTTTCGAAGCCGTCTGACCTGCCTGCGGCAGGTGCTCATTCTTGACGGCCTCCCACGCAGCATCCAATTCTGGTGTCTGCGTATCTTCTGCTCGGGCCTCCAACACCTCCAATACAAGCAACACTGTATCTGTGCTGATCCGAGCTCCCGGCTCCATGCTGGCATCCAGAATTTCATTCAGTTCTTCCGTAGACATCTGCTCCAGCTCGGCACGGTCGGTCGGGTTAAAGTTGTCGTAGTTTGACACTTAGGTACCTCCTTCTGCCTTTTATATGGCATTTCCCAGCAAGAAAGGGACTCAATCTAGTCTTTTTCTTCAAAATAATTCTGTCGCAGTCGCTTGGTGGCCCGTTGCTTTCGTTTCTTCGCTGCTTCCTCAGATATCCCCAAACCTTCAGCGACTTCTTTTAAGGACCAACGCTGTACAATCGTCTTTTCAATTATTTCGAAATCATCCGGGTCTAGTAAATCACTGAATTCAGCAACATGGTAATCATCATAATGCACACCCTGGATTATCTCTGGATCCCCAGAGTTTCTCGCAAAGTCTTCCGCAATTTTCTCTCTCATATCCAAAATGGTTCGCCGCAGCACTTCCATGAGCCATGCCTGTGGTTTTTCGTGTGTTATTAACATGTCTACCCTCCTACAGGCAACCACCAGTGCGTTTTGCACAGCATCCTCTGCCTGCTGCGGATCGTTCAAGTGCCGTCGCGCGTAGTAAAGCAATTTCCACTTCATCTCATGGTAGAGAGCATCTAAGAATTCTCTTTGCTCATGTTCCCGAGAGCCCGCCATTCCAACACTTCCCTCTATGGTTTAGTGCTTAAATTCTACAGCATTCAGCATAAAATGGCAACTCAATTCCTGTTTTCTCAGTCCCTTTTCCTTAAATCGTAGCCATATTTTTATGGCATGTTGAATCAAAAGCGCAAGAATTCGCATACGAGTGAAAAAAGCTCCCATCAAGGAAGTGCGCTTCGTGGTTACACACTGTCGCACAAGCTAGAATTTTCTCAGAAAAAGTCGAAAGATGGGGACGAGCTTGATGAATGAGTACAAAGAGATAACCAAAAACTACCTTGCAGCATTTACCGACTCTCTTCGCGCAGATCGCAAACTGTCACAAGAGCGCATGGCGGAACAGCTTCGAATATCATGCCGAGCATACGGTGACCTGGAACGCGGAAAATATTGTTTTTCTTCTATTGCGCTGATGTTCCTGCTAGGTATGTTAAAGCAAGACGAAATGAACGCTTTCCTGTTTGGCTTTCAGGCACAGGTCGACATTTTGGAGAATCAAGATGGAAACAACAGATTATATGAATAAAGCTGAAATATGTCGTCTTTTGCACCAGCTCGGCATAACATCCAATTACACAGGCTATCGTCACGCCTCGCACGCAGTTTTTCTTTCCATCCAGGAGCCAGAGCGTCTCCTACTGGTAACGAAATGGATTTATCCCGATGTGGCAAAGCATTTTAATACTAATTGGCGCTGTGTTGAGCGCAACATTCGCACAGTTTCTCAAATTGCATGGGAATCAAACCGTTCTGCATTGGAGTTGATGGCTGGTCACGCTCTGCCTACTCGCCCATCCAGTGGAGCTTTCCTGTCAATTTTGGCAGAAAAAGTTCAGGAATCCATCTCCAATGTAACTTTTCCAATAGAAAGCTAACAAAGGTACCCACCGGGAAAAGAAGATTATTATTTATACTATGCTGAGGTTTTCTCATAACACAGGTTTTCCTGAAACTTTTGAGCAAAAAAACATCTCGCAATATAATGACCAAGGTTACAGACATACAGGAGATTACCATTGAAAACACGCATAATATATGCTAAAGTATTATTGCTACGCAACAGAATATGGCCATCAAGGGAAAGTGTATTGCTTCGGCAAAAACGCTTTCTCCGTCTTTGCTTTCCCTCGGGTGGCCAAAGGTTGCGTAGCAGCATAGGAGTTCAGCGTTTTTCGCGCACAGCTCCGGCTGTGCGCTTTTTCTTTAACCGAGGTAATTACAATGCCCAAAGAATTCTACGCCAGGTTTGTTCGATCCCCTCATAGCATTATAGATTTACGTTCCCCAAACACTGTTGGAGAAGTCCATCGTTTTAAGATTACTTCCGTCCTGGTTTTGAAACAAGCCCACTATGAAAGCTTTATTGAAAACCTAAATACAAACTGGCTTTTTCTGCAAAAAGGACTTTTATCCCAAGTGGAAAACGGAATATGGTACTGTCTATTCATCACACACGATGCAGCCAGCGATGGTGTGCTTGTGATTATGGATGGCGCATATATCGCTCACGCAGCCTATCTTTATTACACTGGGAGCTTGAAAACTCTTCTCTCCCTTTGCAATGCAGCAGATTATCTATATCCTCAACCAGAACTGGAAGCCATGCCCGCGGACAAGCTAAACACCATCATCGATGACTATATGCGGTTGGATTACACATCTGAAGCTCATACTAAATACATTCTTCAGGTCCTGGACATCATTGAGCAGCGCGAGAACAAGATGTCAGATGAAGATATTCAAGAATCCTGGAAAGCGTTCAAAGAGAAATTTCCTCATTTCTTTGACACCCCAAAAGATACAGAAAAATAGAATTATAAGATGCAATGCATATTGACAAGGATCACTCTTTCTGCCGATATGCATTGTTTCTTTTCAATACATGGCAAATACAGTTTATCAGACAGCTCCATATTCATCGTCATACGATTTCATATATTGTGATCTTGTCTAACACCAGCTGTGGCAGATACTCAAAACTCGCCATTTTCAATAATATAGTTCATCGAAATAAAGCACTCAAAAGAGTTGCTCCTATGACCACAACCCTGAAGCTGAAGCAAATCCGCAGCTTAGACGAAAGGCAAATAATCAAATAGAAGCTGCACCTATCATCCTACGCAAGCGCGCAATAGAGCATCATCAATTAACCGTTGACATTATATCGCTGTAGCGATATAATGTCATTGAGGAGGGATTCAAATGATTGTCTATCATGGTTCCGACCACATTCTTGAACTGCCGGTCTTCCACGGCGGTAAGCCGCAGAACGACTATGGCTCCGGTTTCTATATGACAGAGAGCCTTGAGCTCGCCAAGGAGTGGGCGTGCGCGAAAAACACCGACGGATTCGCAAACCGCTACGAATTGGATCTTGGCGGGCTGCAAATCCTGAATCTGAACAGCCCGGAGTACAACATTCTGAACTGGCTTGCCGTCTTGACAAAACACCGCAGCTACTGGCAGAACGGCAGCATTGCAGAAGAGGCCAAAAACTATCTGCAGGAGAATTTCTACGTAGATATATCGTCGTATGACATCATTATCGGATACCGAGCCGATGACTCCTACTTTTCTTTTGCACAGGATTTTGTTGCCGGCACCATTTCGCTCCGGAAGCTGTCGGAAGCGATGCATTTGGGAAAGCTCGGCGAGCAAATTGTGCTGAAGAGCGAGCGCTCCTATCAGCATATTCATTTCCTGGACGCTGAGCCCGCGGATGCTTCGACCTATTATGAGAAGAAGTCAGCACGAGATCGCGAGGCGCGAAGAGAATACCGAAAGACAAAACAGGCGGCAGACGGAATCTCAGAGCTGTACATGCTTGACATCATGAGGGAGGGAATCCAAAATGGCGATCCACGCTTACGATGAACTCTATCTTTCCACCGCCCAAAACATCCTTGGTCATGCAGCAGACTTTGCAATCATGACTCTGGGCGTCGATCCGAGTCTGTTTGGCAAAGCGCTGGCAGTTACCGAGTCCGCAAAACAGTTTGCAGCCGGGAATCCCCGCTATGTTGCAGGCATGAACGGATGCGAGCTTGCCCGCGAGATGCTGGATGAGGCTCGTGTATCCTACCAGGATGCTGATGACGCCATGTACTTGGATAAGTCCCCGGAATACTGGGCTGGCTGGGCTCTGGCCTATTACCAGTGGCACTCCGGCTGCTCTTTCATGGAAATCTTGTCCGCAATCTCTTTCGATCAAATCCTTCAGATGTATCCGTTATATCATGAGATGGATATCTCTCAATTTGTGGATCAGATGGATGTACAGATGAGACAAGCGTCCACCCAGACCAGGCTTCGGCAGCGCAGAGATACCTGCGGGATGTCCCAGTCAGATCTCGCCAGAGACGCGGATGTTCCTCTCCGTCAAATCCAGCTATTCGAGCAGGGCCAGCGGGACATCAACAAAACATCTGCTGTTACGCTGTTCAAGCTCAGCAAGGCTTTGCATTGTAAGATGGAAGACCTGCTAGAGCGAAGCAGTCTCTAAACTCACTTGATACCCCATGCGTATTGTTGCGCATGGGGCTCATTTTTTCAGAAGTGCGCCGAAATCCGCTTTGAACTGCACTTCCACATGGTCTTCGTACACATATACCCTGCTGAGCACCGTTCGCAAGACGTCTTCTCCGATGCTTGTCCCATTTATTATTCTCTCCAACAAGCCTGCCGCAGAGGCGCTTTCTGGCCGACAGCTGTTATCTGCTTTTCTGCCTTCCAGAGAGGAAAGATGGTTTTTCACGCCTTCGATCTGGTTAATCAGATCCATTTCGATCGCATCATACGTCTCATCGATGACATCCGCTTTCTCCGGATACCGCTGCTGGTCGCGCGCTTTCTGGATCGTAATCGCTTTCAGATCGCTTTGCAGCGTATGAAGCTTCAGTTCCAGCGCCCTGGAGGCACTTGGGCTCTGCTGGTCTACCGTCCTTGATTCCGTCAAACGGAGATCCGCAAGCAAGTCTTCTGCATCGTTGAGGACGCGGCGGAGATACTCCCGCACGATCTCGTCCAATGTCTCGACACGGATATGGTGGCTGGTGCATGCAGCGAGTCCCCGCCTGTGATAAGCACCACAGCGGTAAGCCGGGGGCAGATCGCTGCGGCTCATGAAAAACATGGGGCTTCCGCAGTCGCCGCATGTAAGGAGCCCACGATAAGGGCTGTTGTTCTTTCTGAAGCCACGGTAGTTGCTGCGCTTTCGGATCTTCCGAAGTTCTTGTGTAATGGCAAAGGTGCATGCGTCTATGATTGCTTCATGGTGGTTCTGGAACACCACATGGTCTTTTTCATCGCGCTTTATATCTGCGCCATTAATCTTTCCCCGGGTATACTTACCCTGCCGCAGCGTACCGACATAAAAGTCGTTGTCCAAGATGCCCTGGACCGTAACGGTGCTCCATGCGTCCTGCGCACGCATCACCGTGCTGCCGCCCCGGGCTTCAATCCGCGCAATCTCATCTCGTCGCGGCGTTGGGTAGTGCTGTGCTGTCAGCCAGTTTGCAATCCGCTTGTAACCCCAGCCATCGTTGTATAACCGGAAGATGGTGCGGACCACGTCCGCCTCTGTCGGATCAATCGTAAAGGCCATTGCCTTGGTGTCGGTCAGATAGTATCCATAGGGGACCGCCGTAATCCACTTCCCGTCCTGCTGCCGGCGCTGGATGACATGCCGAACCTTCTTGGAGGCATCGACCACCGGCATCTCATTCATGAGAAAATAGATCTGGATCCGGATCCAATCATCATTGGTCGGATAATCGATGTTATCCCCGATGGCAATGATACGGATTCCCAGATCTCTCAGGAATTCCAACTCCACAAGCCCCTGCCCATTGCGGCGTGAGAACCGGGACAGGTCTTTGACGATGAGTATATCGTACTGATGCGCAAGCATGCGTCTGCGCATGATCTGGTACTGCTCCCGCTGGCTGAAGGTGTATCCGGACCGATCCCGATCCACGTACAGATCAAGCGAGCTTCCGGGGAAGCAGTTTTGGACATACTCTTTGATGATGGTGATCTGGTTTTCGATGGAGGTATTGTCCCGGCCCTCGTCCAGATCGACTGAAATACGTGCATATCCGCAGATGGAAAAGGGATTCATCTTTTCACCATTGGCCCGCACGTCCGCGGATCAGTTCCAAGCGCAGGATTCTCATCGTGTTTTCCAAGAGGTCTTCCTCGCCGGCAAAGCAAATAACCGGCAGCCGTTTCTGCCCTTTGGCTGCTTCAATTGCCTGTTCAATCTCAGGAGCCTCCATGTCATGTTCCGTTCTCGCGTGTGGAATCCAGACTTCGACCGTTCTCTTCTTCATAGTAATCACCGTTGCCGACACATCTCAAAATAGTCCTCCATGGCATTCTGAAAAGCGAGCTGCAGGTCATCTGCGCTCGCAGCATGAAAGCCAATGGAGTCTCGGATGTCAATCACTGTCCCGAAGAAGATTCCATCGGCAGAGTCATATTCAATTCTGGCGCGGTATCCTTTGTATTCCAGCAATTCGGTCATAGTGATTCCATCCAACGCAGAGATTTCATATGATTTGATTATATCTGGGACCGGATCAAAAATCTCGCGATTTCCAAAAATGTAGTACAAAACCGCGAAAATGTAGTACAGCGAAAAAAGCGCCCCCCGGGTACCACAGTCAAGGCCGCCGGAGGCGAGGCGAAGCCGGAGCCTTGAAAGTGGGCCACGGGGGTGCTAAACTCGAACGACGCGCAAAGCCCTAACCTTCGCCAGCTACAAATCAAAAGAGTCGTCACCCCTTGGAAAAAGCGCCGCGGCATGCTATGCTGTCGATACAAACGCTCCGAGGAGGAACAAATCATGAATCCTGTGATACAATCACTCTTTGACCGAAAATCCGTACGGGCATATACGGACCGGGAAATATCGGAACAGGATATACACACGATCCTTTCTGCCGCGGCCCAGGCGCCGACACCCGGGAATCAGCAGCTTTACACGATATTGCGGATCACAGATCCGGATCTTAAACACCGCTTGAGCATTTCCTGCGACAATCAGCCCTTTATTGAAAAGGGAAAGCTGGTGTTGGTTTTCTGTGCGGACTGCCTGAAATGGTATAATGCGTACAAGGCGGGAGGCTGCACGCCAAGGAACCCGGATGTCGGCGATCTGATGCTGGCCGTATGCGACGCAAACATTGCAGCCCAGAATGCGGTCACAGCTGCCGAGTCGCTGGGAATCGGATCCTGTTATATCGGAGATATCATGGAAAACATCGAAACCCAGCAGGATATCCTGGGTCTGCCCAGGTACGTTTTTCCAACAGCAATGCTGGTATTCGGCTACCCGACAGAACAGCAGAAAGCCCGGGAAAAGCCGGCGCGATTTGATTTGAAATACATCGTGCAGGAGAACGCCTATCACGAACTGGATGATTCAGAACTGCGGGAGATGTTTGCGGATAGATGCGGTTCCCGTTCTTTTGAAGATTGGATCCAGGCATTCTGTGACCGGAAATACAATTCGGATTTCTCCAGGGAGATGTCCCGCTCCGTCCGAAAGGTCATCGAAAGCTTTTATGGTTGAGATGAAAAACCATACCATCCCAACGGGCACCGCGCAACCGTCGCTTTTTCCCCTTTTTGCGGGCCGAAGGGGGGGAGCTTGCGCGTGTAAAGCCTATCATGTATAATGTCCACAGATACCGATAATCACGGCGGAATGAT
The DNA here is from genome assembly GCA_946187035.1 of uncultured Clostridia bacterium. Taxonomy (GTDB): domain Bacteria; phylum Bacillota; class Clostridia; order Oscillospirales; family Oscillospiraceae; genus CAG-103. Next base: position 120,945 of record CAMHPQ010000001.1, read on the forward strand.
GCGCCGACGGGGGGATACCGATGGAAAGGACTTACAGGAGCTGGCAGGATTGGGACAAGCCGAGTTTGCAAAAGGAGTACACCGAGGAGACCCCGCTGCTTGGGCCGGACGGGACGCTGCTGGCCGCAGGCTGGGCGCGGCGGAACGTGTTTCGCTATGACCGCAGCGCGGTGAAGCACGTGCTGCGGCGCAAGGAGTGGGACTTCTATCAAATCTCCGACGGGCGGCTGATGCTGCAGGTGAGCTTCGCCAACATTTCCCTGGGCGGCTATGCCTCGCTGGTGCTGGTGGATCTGCAGGCAGGCAGGACGCTGATTTCCGACATGGCCCCCTTCCTGGGCGGGAAGGATCGTTACGTGCTGCCCGCCAGAGGTGATGTGCCGAATCTGGTGCGCTTCCGGGTAGGGAAAGCCCTGTTTGAGGTGGATACCGGCGAGGAATGGAAAACCATTCGCTACAAAAACGGGGACGTGAAGTGTGAAATGCGCGCCCATATCCCTGCAGGGCTGGAGAACATCACCACCGTGCTGCCCTTCCGGGGCTGCCCCGACCGCTACTTCATGACCACCAAACAGAACTGCATGCCCTGTGAGGGCACGGTGCAGGCAAAGGGGCAGAGCTGGCGCTTTTCTCGGGAGGACACCTTCTGCATCCTGGACTGGGGCCGCGTTTGTACGCCCTACTCCCTGGTGTGGTATTGGGGCAACGGTTCCGGCTGGGCAGTGGATGAACATGGTGAGAAACACCTGTTCGGCTTTGAGATCACCTGGGGCATCGGGGACGAGTCCCAGGCCACCGAAACCTGTTTGTTCTGCGACGGCAAAGCCCACAAGTTCGGCGCTGTGGATGTGGAGACCTTTCCAAAGCCGGACCGCTGGATGGACCCCTGGCGCTTCGTGTCGGAGGACGGGCGCTTCAATCTGACCATGACGCCGACCTACGACCACCACAGCGATCTGAACGTGCTGGTCATGCGCATGCACAGCCACCAGGTACACGGCCTGTGGAACGGCACGGTGACGCTGGATGACGGTCAGGTGCTGGAGATCCATGACCTGCCAGCCTTTTGCGAGTACGTGGAGAATCGCTGGTAAAAGCGTCAGCAAAGGGCGAACCGTGAACTCTTTGGCACATGTTTGAATACAACCGCACAGAGAAGGAGACAGGCCGCTTGGCCTGCCTCCCTTTTGTTATGCTATAGCCCTATTTCTTCAAACCGGCTTGTGGACCTTATCAAGCATTCTCGCATCGTTCATTTCTCTCTTTTCAGCCGGCTTACCATGTCAAGGAAGTGCACTTCCTTGACAAAAAAGAGCGACTCGCCATTTCGCCGAAATGGGTAGACGCTCTCTTTTTCGCATTATGGATCTGTTCTCGTCAGGTATCTGGCGGGAACTCGTTTGGTGAGCCACACATTGTTAGCCGACAGGTAGAACATGTACCCTTCCTCCTGCATTTGCTTTGCCTGAACGACATACACGACCGGTTTCCCATGCCTTGCTCCCACTTTCTTTGCAGTTTCAAGGCTATCCGTCAGATGCACATACAGCCTGGACATGGGACGCAGCCCTTCCTGGTCGATGCGATCCATATACTTTTCACCCGTGCCATGGTATAGGACCTCGGGAGGCACTTTCTGCTCCAATTCAACGTCGACTGGGATAGAGTGCCCCTGATTGGCACGGATCAACGTTTTGTCTTCGTTGAATGCATAGCGCCGTTTTTCATCCTCATCAACAATTTGCTCCAGCATCTGCAGATCGAATTTGCGGCTCTTCCCGATGCCGGCAATGAGCTCGTCCACATTCGCCCAGCCGTGCTCATCCAACGCAATCCCAATCACTTCCGGCTTATGGCGGAGGATCAGGCTCAGGAACTTGCTGGTGGATTTCATCGAGTAGTCTCTCATCTTCATTCGTCCTTTCAGCAAGCCTTCTTCAGAATTACGGTCAGACGCGTGAAGGACGTGGTACCTCCGAACCCGCCGGTAACCATGTCGGACGTCGATGCAGATTCGATTGCCCATCCATCCTGCGTAAGCTGATCCAGTTCAACTTCTGCATTGATATGTCCTCTGTCCCGTGTGAATACGTTCCCGGATTTGTTGATGTAAGTCAGGATCTTCACCAACGTAGTCACCTCCTCTTTTCGTTGTTCGTTGGCAGCGTTGGGCAGCCAGGCCCCTGTGTTATACTTCCTGTTCCTGAGAAAACTGTGCTGCAGTTTCCACACCGTGGAACAGGAAGTGCATTTTGTCGATACGCTTATCTGTGTGCCAGTGGCCGCAGAACCATGCAATATAATTGATCTTCTCTTCGATCTGATCCAGCCACTCTTCCGTGCTGGTATCCACGGTACTCTGGTCGATCCCGCTGAGGAACATCTCAGTCGGTTCATACCGATATGGGCAGGTATGGGACAGGACGATGTCAAAGGGCTTCTCCCGGATCTGCTGCTCCACATAGGCTTTAATCTCCTCAGACGGCTGCTCATCCGGCCACCATCCGGCACCGCGGCTGAGACGGTAGAACTTGTCCACGCTGTAGGCGCCGCCGATCACAAGATAGCGAAGCCCCTCCAGCTCAAAGATCTCCCCGTCTTTTGCGAAGAGCAGATTCGGATACTGCTCCTGCCTCCAGACCTTGCCGCCTTTCCAATCGATCAGCTCGTAACCGGGGATGTTTGCCGGCCGCTGCTCATGATTGCCGTGGATGCAGAAAATCGTTGGCTCCAGGCTCGCCAGGACCTTTTTCATCTCATCATCCCGCGCATTGCCGAAATAGTTTGCGCCCACGTCTCCCAGAATTACCAGGATGTCATCCTCCGTCAGCTTATTCCTCTTACAGTATCTTTTGATGTCCCACGGGACTCCATGAATATCTCCTGTGAAGTAAACCATTTTCTCACCTCGGTTATATTATACCATACTCCGTTTGTTGTTTTTAGAAAGCTCCGCAATTTTACTCGTCGGTCACTTTCCGAATCTCAGCCAGCGGTTCCTCTTTGTACCAATGGAACGGCGGATTCGAATCGACCCTCCAGTGTGATTTTGGCTCCGGAAGATCCTGCCACAGCTTATACCGAATTGCTTCCCAGATATCGATCGCACATTCCATATCCTCTGTATTCCTGGAGAATGGGCTGGTTTCGTCATATCCTTTTGCCCGGAAAACACGGCGGTAGCTTTCTTCCAGCGCCTTCTGGAATTCGTCTCGGCACTGAATTCGCCGGTCAAATTCCTTGTCCCATTCGGGACCTTTTCGTTTGTAGTCGAAATTCTTGAAGGCCATAAGATCCGCATAATCTCGGAACTGACCCGTTTGCATACGGAAGAACATTTCCAGCGCCTGATTTACAAGTTTCAGCTGCCGTTCTGTTAGTCGGATTTCATACTTTTCTCCCATGGTCTTTCCTCAATTCTCCCTTGTTAAGCAGACACAATACCACAACATTTTCATAAGTCAAGCCAGTAATTGAAACAAACAGAAGATAATTTGAATATTTGTTTCATTATACCGTTTCAAATCTGAAAAATCTCGTTTTTTTCAAAAATGTAGTACGTATCCGCCAAAATGTAATTCATAGATTCCGACTAATCTGCTAGCGTTTTCTTTCCGGTCTTCTGGCCTTTTTCTCTGTCTTGCAGCGTTTCCTGTTTTATGGTACGCTACAACTGACATAATCTAAAGAGGTGTAAGAGCCATGGAGAAAAAATATCAGATTTTTATATCGTCAACGTACAAAGATCTTGTCAGTGAGCGGGAAAAAGTCCGTGATGTCATCCTCTCAATGTATCACTTTCCTATAGGAATGGAGATGTTCAATGCAGCCGATGAGGAACAATGGGAAATCATTAAGGAAACAATTGATTCTTCCGACTATTATGTCCTTATCATCGGCAAGCGATATGGTTCTATGATTCCGGATGGAAAACCAGACGCCGGAATGAGCTATACAGAAAAAGAGTATCGCTATGCTGTTGCAAATGGGATTCCTGTCCTAACTTTTATCAAAAGGAACTCTGCCGTAACCGCTGATAAGATGGATACGGAGCCAGAGAGAATCGTAAAGCTTGAAGCATTGGTGAACGAAATCACCGGAAACCGCGAAGCAGATTGGTTTGAAAATATTGATGAACTCGGTACCAAAGTCACATTAGCTTTACTTAAGCAGATGAATCGCAAAAAGCGCCCCGGATGGGTGCGTGGTGATCGCTTTGATGTAGATGCGAGCATAAATGAACTCATTACTCTCAGTCAGCGTGTCCGAGAACTGACGGATGAAAATGAAAAGCTAAAAGCTTTGTCTATATCAAGAAAGCCCGCCTTAAACGTCAGCGTTCAATTTGTTGGAACTATTGATGAGCCGCTTGAAGTAGATGAAGAAGATGTGAATGCAGAAGGTGATGAAGAATTACCCATCACAGAGACTATACAAAGGTGTCAAGTACCTGAAAGCGGGTATTTTGGGTCTGTGGAATCTATGTCTCCAGATGATGTTCCCGATGAAGTAAAAGATCTTGTCACGCAAGAGATAATTGACGATTATAATTCAAAGCTGCCAGAAAAAAAGGCCATCGATGAATATGACGAAAGAATGCGAATCTATAACGAGATACGAAAAAACGGTCAGCGTTTGGATTTTATAATTTCTAATGATGGAACAGCAAAAGCAACGGATATTAATATTACATTAGAGTTTCCAAAGTCTTTCATAATTATGAAGCGGTCTGAGGCAGAAACAATGGCTGAACCGAAGAAGCCGAAAATGCCTACAAATCCTATTGATGAAGCAATGATGCAGAGACAAATTTTAGAAAAGTCTGGTGCACATCTGCAGAAGTTGCTTAGGTATATGGGGGATTCCTATGCAGGATTGAGCTTTGCTCAGCCGAAATCTTTGAGCGTAGATGCCGCACTAATCGCCCGTGATTATTCAACTGATTGGAGCGTAGAAATTAATGGACAGAAAGTTAATATCTGGAGTCATGATCTTCTCCATACATATACTCAGACCGCAGATAGCCTCTGTATTATTCCAATGGAGACGGGAACCTTTACGGTCAAGGTTTCTGTAATGTGTGAGGAATATATTCAACCAGAAGAATCTGAATTGGAGATTGTGGTGGAATGAGGTTAATGTCAGTGGCATGATCATTCTGAAGCGACAGAAAAGCGAGTGACAGCTTTCACGTTGTCGCCCGCTTTTCTTAATCTTCATTGATCCAATAATACTGCATCTTCGAGCGGCAGCCATTCAATCTGGTCTCCGTAGAGCTCCAGCTCCTCTTCGTACACATGCATAAAGTCTATGACTTTGCCATACTTTGCCGGAAACATGCTCTCACAGTATTTGGAGATAACCGAATGGGGGACAATCCCTACATAATCCGTTCCCTCGAACCGCGCGAGGATTTCTTTGGCGTCATTGAGAACTACAGGGAGCCCAGCCTCATAAATAGCCGTATAGAAATTGACTGCCTCCGATGCACGGTGCTTGCCGGCAATCTGAAAGTAGTACCCGCACGGGTGTGCAGCTGCCTCTTCTCCTGTCATTTCGCCAAGACGAACCTTCCAGTCGAGCGTGTGCCGATCATGGCGAACAAAGAGATCCACATGCGTGCTGTTCCCACCACGGCACACCTCCCACGGATGTCCGCCATGCTGCTCCCGGTGGAAATACCATTCCTCCCAGGCTTCGGGATCATCAAAAACAATGCCCGGGCCGGCGTTTAGCCCGTATCCTCTCCCGCTCAGGCCTTCATCACGTCCGTCGGCATGCGCGAAATACTGATCGGCCAGGGGCATATCTCCGTGGTCATATCCACAGGCCTTGTAGCCAATGGCACATGCACGGAAAAAGTCATTGGCAGTCATAGATTTCAGCCTGCCGACTGCGGTCTCCTCATTCTGTCCGGTGGACAGCATATTTTTAAAAGCTGCTACAGTTTCCGGTGTCAGACCTTTTGGTATTGGCGCGAAGTACTCGGGTTCCTTTTCCCACAATACTGAGCGGCGTATCACTCCAGTCCTAAACGAAAATGGGAGTTGCTCATTTACTTCATCGTTGTATGTCCCGGCGCGCAGTTTTTCCATCGCTTCTTCAGCGGCTTCTGTCAACAGTCCGCAAAGGCTCACTGCCGCATCTTCCGTGAAGCTCTGACCAGCCGGTTTCTCATTCATCATGGCACTGATGATCGTCTCATCTCCAACTCTTACGCCTCGATATCGGAGCTTGCCGTCTTTATTGAAGCTCTCTACGATGACCAGCTCATACCAGCAGTACTCCTCAGGATAGTTCTCTTTCCATTGTGTTTCAAATTCCTCGTAGGTCTCAACTTCGCCATAGTCTTTAAACTCATCAAAGCTGCCATAGTCGCTGATTTCACCCCGAGGAATCTTGAGCCAAATGGCTTTGGCCTCCGAATTCTCATTCAGAGGCGCTAAAGATGAAAGTGTCTTGAAAAGCGGTTCCATCGCCATTTTGATTCGTTCTGTCGGGGCAGATGGATTCATATGTCCCCGATCAAAGTAGCGCAGCAGCCTGTCAATGGTTGGGGCGTTCATCTTATCACTCCCTATCAAGGTTTTAAGCATTTATTGTTCTTTCCTCAGTTCCTGCTTTACCCGGTTTCGGTCATAGGCCTTTCGGCTCGGTACCGTCCGGGTCACAGGGTTTACGCCATTCCACGACCCGCGTCTGGCCGCGTAAAATGCGCGCTGCTGCTTTTTACTCTGTTTCTTCAGCGGGGTCATGTCTTCCCTCCTCATCTAATCTCTTCTTTGCCGCCGACTTCAGGCTCCTTTTTCCATCGCCGCTGCATCCAGTTGATCCATCATCTCTGACACCATTTCCTCATAATCGAGGTGTCCACAGATGACCATACTTTTTTTGAGCTCTTCCAGAGCTTCCATGAATTTTTGGGCATCCTTCTTCCGCACGTGGCAGACGATCATGACATAGGGCTTGTCCGGTCTACCATGCTCCTCGTCATACCATACTGTCACCTCTCGCTTTACAAAGAGAGGATCCGCAAGATACCGCGGAACGTCAAAATATGCGAAGTATTCATGACGCAGTGAAAACTTCTTCAGATGCCAATATAATCTGTCTCTCAAAAGTACCTCCATAAGCACTTGCATTTTTTCTCAATCTCTGATATGATGCAGTACTGCTTTCTAAAAAGGGGTGATTACCGATGTACACGAAGTCCTATCCCGTGATCGATATGATCGCAACGGGAGCCAACATCAAACGCATGCGCCTTGAGCGCGGGCTGACGGTGCGCGATCTGCAGCGCTACTTCGGTTTCGAAGAGCCTCAGGCCATTTACAAGTGGCAGCGCGGCCAGAGCCTCCCCTCCGTGGACAATCTGTATGCCCTCGGCAACCTCTTTGATGTGCCGATGGATCAGATCCTGGTTCCGGTAGTCAGTCAACTTCATATGCTCCATGAGCAGCAGGCAGCAGCCTGCTGCTCACATTTTTCCCGGCTGTTTTGGATACGGCAAGCATCCGGTTCCGCTTCAACCATTTTTCTCTCATGCTCTGCTGCGGCCTGACCAGACAGGCGTTGACAAAGCGCGAGAAGATTATATCAATCAAAAACAAAATCGTTTTCAAGACGTTCCTTCCATGGAGATGTAAGGTTGATTCGCAGCATAGAGGGGGATGACCAAATGCGAATGGTCGGATGGACGTCGGACGAAGCTGGATACAGGGAGCGTGACTTTTCAGTCATATCCTTTATATGTAGACTCTTGGGGCGAGTCGCACCAGCATAAATCCTTGCGGATCGTGTGCAGCGTTATAGTTCATCTGCACCTGAACCGGTCTCCGCATTCCCTTCCTCTTGCCGCACCCAAAACAGCCGGGACACGCCGGGGTATCAGGCCCCGGCAGCGCCCATCACGGACTCGAACGCTTCCGCGAAGCTGGCATTCACATCGAACAACGGCGCATAGTCCACCTTCGACGTCACCAGGCAGAGATCCAGCTGTGCGGACATTTCGTCCGACTTCTGGTACAGCCGGTTCAGCTCCTTTCGGATCACGTTGCGATCGAAGTGGATGGTGGTGACTTTACGGACATCGCAGCGATAGCTGACCTGATTCCCCTCCGCGTTGAAGCGGTAGCCCGTCCCGCCGTTGAAGATGGTCTGGTCAGAGCCGCGCAGGTCTGCCATGTGCTTGAAGGTCTGCGCCGCGCTCTGGCGGGAGGCGTTCAGCGCGACCTCGCTGTCCAGGTCGATGGGAAGGCTGTTCTTGGCGGTGCGGATGGCATAGAACAGCTTTTCCTTCTCTTCCAGAAGGCGGATCAGGAACCGCGCCATGTCGGTGATCCGGTCGTGATATTCCGTATCCGGCGCCACCAGGACAGTCTCGTTCTCCGCTTCCGGCATCACCTTTTTCCGGAGATAGGTGTTCTCCGTTTTGGTGATGTTGGAGTCAGATCCCAGGATGGCCTGCGCCTGATCCATAAAGGCCTGGAGACGGTTCTGGTAGCGAAAGGCTTCTTTAAGATTCATCTGTACCCCTCCTCGGTTGTTTTTGTTGTCTTGATTCTACGTCATTGGGAGGCCTTTGTCATTAAACCGCTGGTTTCATTGACTATATAGTCATACAGATCACCTGGATCTTTCAGATTCCAGTCCTGTGTATAATCCGCTGACCAGACATGGTAATCATCAGTCTCGTACAGCCACCAGCCGACATAGTCACAAGGATCCGGAAGTGCTTCTTTCAACAAGAGCAATAGGCCTTCCAGATATCTGTTGTTCGCACCAAATACAACATGGGAACCGCAGACTTTTTTCAGGGCCCGATCCACTTCTTCGTTGATCTTCTCCTGCTCTTTGATCAGTGCAATTACTTTGCAAAAGGTTTCCTTGGATATCTTACTTGTCTCCACCTGTTTTCTCCTCTATATCTGAATAGAACACTTTCATATCATCCAATCGGACACAGGCCAGTCGACCCATAGGCACATACGGCTCTGGTTCATTGGGAAAACCGCTCCCACAGTCTATCCCCATCATCTGATCCTTGCGCCAGATTTCCATCGGATCCCCGGACTGAAAATAGCATGTTGGCGTGTGCCCAAAAACAACAATCTGGTTTTCAGGAATCTCCGGCCTCAGCACTGTCCAATTGCGGTACCAGACCGCAAACTCCGCTTCGTTTTGATACCCGAACCCGAATTCAGGATATAAGGACTTTGGTGCTGCATGTACCAGCAGATACTCGATCCCATTCACCTCTACGCTTCTTTCAATCGGCAAGGCCCTCAGATAACAAAGAATTTGATTTTGAGATTCACTGGTGAGTTGTTCGAACTTCTGGTGTGTTGCATCCCCTCCATTAGAGTACCAGAGCTCCAAGTTTTCCATGTTCATTCTTGCTTCTTCTCTGGTTCTGCGCTCATAAGAACCCGTCAGCGCTTCCATCATCATGAATTCATGGTTGCCGAGAATAGTCTCCATGTTTGGCGTTTCCATGATTTGCTGGAGGATTGCAATTCCATCCGGATGCCGGTCGATAACATCGCCCAAGATATACAGCATATCCTCTGGCTGCAGGCTTATCTGGTCCATGACCGATTGAAATCTCCGCATATTGCCATGGATGTCTCCCATTACATATACCATCGTTAAGCCTCCTGTTTTGCGTTATATTATATCGGCTCGTTTTCAAAAAATCTCTCGTTTTTCAAAAATGTAGTTC
>CAMHPQ010000002.1 GCA_946187035.1 uncultured Clostridia bacterium
GGCACCTTCAAAGTGACCGCTACCGGCACCGGTCTCACCTACCAGTGGCAGTACAAGAACAGCTCCGGCGTGTGGAAGAATTGCTCCAGCGCCACCAAGGGCTACAATACTGCGACCCTGACGGTGGCGGGTGTCAGCGGAACCACCAACCGCAACGGCTACCAGTACCGCTGCATTGTGACGGACGCAAGCGGAAACACCGTGACCTCCAATCCGGCGACCCTTACGGTTTTCGCCATCAAGACCCAGCCGAGCAATGTGACCGCCGCGAAGAGCAGCATGGCGACCTTCAAGGTCGCGGCAACCGGCAGCAATTTGACCTACCAGTGGCAGTATAAGAACCCCGCCACCGGAAACTGGAAGAACTGCTCCAGTGTCACCAACGGCTACAATACCGCCACCCTGAACGTGGTGGCCACCGCCGCCAGAAACGGCTACCAGTATCGCTGCATCGTCACTGGTGGAATTGATAAAATCATCTCCAAGGCCGCCACCCTGACGGTGAAGTAATCAATGCATCCCGGAGTTTGGGACGGCCATATCGGAAATCTTTGATTCACAAGGAATGGTGCAGCTCTCTTGAGGGCTGCACCATTTCGGCTCCGCGCAGGGGAACCAGTGCCCGACCAGCATTGCATGATCATAGCCCTCGGTTGTCACCATCTCGTGGGGCGCATTTCTGAGATGCTCCTGGGCTTCATAGATACCGGCGCCGTACCGCGGCGGAACGACGTTTTTCCGCAGCGTCTGGGCCACCTCGCGGCTGAGCTTCGGCTCGCGTCGGTTCATGGCCTCCGCCATGAGAAAGCCGGATACGCCACACACCGCAGCGAAGCCTGCCGCGCCAATGGCCGTGAGAGCCGCAAGCCGATTTTCTGCAAGTTCCGAATGCTTCATAGGATGCCTCCATTTCCTTTGAATGATTCAACCGTATCATGCTGCAGGGGGGCTTCCCATGGAGAAAAACGGCCAATTGCGCAAAAACCGCACAATTCGGCTTCGGTGTCCAACCACATGGATTCACAATTATGATAAACTGACTAAGAATTGATGGAGGTGATTTCGATGATACAGTACACAGAAAAGGCGATTCAGCAGACCTTTCAGGAGATGCTGACAGAGATGCCCTTTGACAAAATCACCGTGACCGAACTGGTCAAGCGGTGCGAGATCAGTCCCAACACGTTCTATTATCACTATGAGGATATTTATGATCTGCTGGACCACTGGCTGATGGCGGAGGTGAGCGGCTATATCCCCACCGACGCGACCCACTGGCAGGCGTCCGTGAAGGCGCTGCTGCATTATTGCCAGGACAACCGGCGGCTGATCTACCATATCTACAATTCCATTTCCAAAGAGCGTCTGGAGCAGTTCTTTTTCAGCCGGGTCTATGACGTGTTCGACCAGAATCTTCGCGCCAGGCCGGAGGCGGAGGGCGTCCCGGACGAGCGGGTGCGGGAACTGGCGGATTTCTGCTGCATCGCGTTTCTCGGGTTTTTCCTCCGGTTTTTGTGGAAACGGATGGAAGTGGACGTGGATGCCGCGGTGGATCATCTCAGCGGCCTGGCAGAATCTTTTGTGCGGACGGAATTCGGCAAGGCGGAGAACGCTTCCCGATTGGATAACTCCGAGGATTCCTGAAAAAACCGGACACCCACGAGAAACTGTTCCTTGCGTTTCGACGTGATTTCATTATGATAAAAGCGTATTCCATCCCGCAAACAGTTGTTCTTTCCTTTCAAAGATGCGGGATTCCCCCTCCACTTTTATTGACAGAAGACCGACCTTTCGTTTTCATGAAATGCCGGTCTTCTTCATTTTTGCGGAGCGGGAGGGAAGACCGCATTTTTTGCGGAAATCTGGTTTTTTATCCGTTTGCTTTTCGGTTTTTGGGCGCTATACTGGCACCATCAAAACAAAGAAAGGTGATTGTCATGAAAACCAGAAAAATCCTGTGCATCTGTCTTGCGGTGATCGCGGTGATCGCCGTATTCACCGGAGCGATCCGACTTCGGCAGAGCGACGCGAATTACCAAAGGGATTCCGCCGACGCCAGACAGCAGATCGAGAACGCGCAAACGCTGACACTGGCGGCAGAGCGGCTCGGGCAGATGGATCAGACCTATACAGCCGGCGCGCCGACGCACGCGGCATATGACGACCCCATGTTCACGGCCGAGCTCTACGAAATGGTGGACGCCTACAGCGATGTAGGCCGCCTCTATTCCGGCTTGAATGCCCTTGCGGCAATGCCGGAGATGCAGGGAGCGGTCATTCCCGGCGCCAGCTGCGCTTCCGTTCTGGAGACAGCGGCATCGGTCTATACAGAAAAGCTTCAGGCTGCAGAGGAGACCTGGCATCACGCGTCAGTGTCCAACGGCATCCTGCTCTGCCTCGGCCTTTTGGGATTGGCGTTGAGTCTCCTTCGGCTGCACGGGCTCGAGAGCGAAGTCTCCGAACCGGAAACGCAAACGCGCCGGCACCACAGACCCCACACGCCCGCTCCTCACCTGACCTGAAGCACATAAAATTGGCAGCAATCTGCGTCATGATGACTGCAGCTTGTTCATATTCTCTTCTCTTCACGGGAAGCCGTCCGATCAGGGCGGCTTTCTGCCGTTTACACAGAAACAGAATCCTGTGAGACAACCGGAGGAATCGACTGGATTCTCCATGGTCATTTCCCGCTCTGTCATCCATAATTGATGAAATTAAGATCTGTTTTACGTCCAAAACAAGGAGTGACGAAATGAAGACGATTCTTCAAATCTTCCGATCCGATCTGCGCGGCGTGAGCAGGCAGTTTTTCGCCATGGTGATCTTGATCGCCATCTGCGTGCTGCCCGCACTGTACGCGTGGTTCAATATTTACGCCAACCACGATCCCTACGGCAGCACCGGCAACATCCGCATCGCCGTTGCCAGCCGCGATCCGGGCGCCACGCTCTCCGACGGCTCCTTTGTCAACATGGCCGATCAGGTCATGGACACCCTGCGCGAGAGCGACAGCATCGGCTGGGTGTTTCCCGAAACGGCGGAGGCGGCCATTGCCGAGGTGGCGTCCGGGGAGAGCTACGCGGCCATCGTCTTTGAGCCGCAGTTCACCGCCAACATGTTCGATTTTGAAAAAGGGCTGCTCTCGGAGGACGCCGGCCTGACGTTTTATGAAAACGGCAAGAAAAATGCCGTCGCCTCCAAGATCACCGAGACCGCGGCAAGCACCCTCCACGAGACGATCAACACCAAATATCTGCAGACGCTCTTTCGCACGATCTTTCTCGCCGCAAACGGCGTGGAGGACGCGGCGGATTCCGGCGAGGCGGTGCGCCGTGCCGTTGCGGAGATGACGGAGCTGCGCGACACGCTGGAGCAGTACTGCACTGCGATTGACGGCTTTTCCGCAAACACCGACAGTCTGAACGGGCTTTTGGAGCGCACGAAAAAAAACCTCTCCGGTGTGGATCTCTCCGGAAGCGGCGCGGCGGAGGGCGCAAAAAAAGCAGTCGCGGACGCGCAGAAGAGCGTGGATGCTCTGGCCGATGCAGCCTCTGAACAGTTGGGCGACATCGAGTCGGCGCTGGATGCTCTGGCGGAGGACGTCAAAGCGCTTTCAGAGTCGGAGACGGTTTCGGCTGTGACCGAGACCAAGGAGGCGCTGCTTGACCGGATGATCCTCCATGCGTCGCAGCTGCAGACCCATTTGGAGACCCTGCGCGCAATCTTTCCCAAGGAGCCCACGCTGATCGGTGCCAAACGGGCCGCGGCGGACCTGGACGCGCTCATTGACCGGACTGCCGCGCTGCAGAGCGAATTGGACGCGCTGCGCCGCTCCGGCGATCTGAGCGGCATTTCCGGGTTGCTGACGGAATGGAGCCAAACCGTCGAGGGCATGCGTACCGTTGTCACCGGTTCGCTGAAGCCTGCCTTCGACACCCTTGCGCGGGATCTCACTGCGGTTCTGGACACGGTGCAGCCGCTGCTGAACAGCGTCCAGGGTGGCATCAGCGGCGTTCTTCCGGTGATGGATGGGGCGCAGAGCACCGTCAGCGCGGTGGATTCCGCCCTGCGCCAGCTTCGCAGCGTGCTTGGAAGGGCAAAAGACGGCCTCACGACGATCATTTCCCGCGTTGAACAGGCAGAGCCGGACGAACAGCTGCAGACACTCATCGACATGCTGGGCGGAAATGCGGACCAGTACGGCTCCTTCTTCTCCGCGCTGGTGGATGTAGACGTGCAGGAGGTCTATTCGGTCAATTCCTACGGCACCGCCATGGCCCCGTTCTATTCCGTGCTGGCCCTCTGGGTGGGCGGAGTCATCCTGGTTGCGATTTTGAAGGTACACGCGGACGCAGAGAAGTTCCCCGCTGCCACGGAGACCCAGCGGTTTTTCGGACGTTTTCTGCTGTTCTTTTTCGTCGGGCAGCTGCAGGCGGCGGTCATCGTGCTTGGCGACCTCTGGCTGCTGGATGTGCAGGCGGCGAGACCGTGGCTGCTCTGGGCCGCCGCCGCTGTCACCAGTCTGGTGTTCGTGCTGCTGATCTATGCGCTCACGCTCTCCTTCGGCGACATCGGCAAGGCCATCGTCGTCGTGGTCATGGTGCTGCAGATCGCGGGCTCCAGCGGCAGCTATCCCATCGAGATCCTGCCGCCGATTTTTGAGAAAATGTATCTCTTTTTCCCGTTCCCGTATGCGATCAACGCCATGCGGGAGGCAATCTGCGGCGTCTATCGATATGATTACCTGATCGATCTGGGCAAGCTGCTGCTCTTCGGCGCTCTGGGACTTGCAATCGGTCTGCTGGTGCGCAGACCCTTTATTGGCATGAACGAATTTGTGGAAGAAAAGCTGGAAGAAACGGAGGTGATCTGAGATGGGAAAGCGAAAACCAAGGCGGGACGACCAGTATGAAAAGCTGTATGCCCAGCTTCTGACGCAAACGGAGCTGCTGCACCAGTCCAACAAGCGCCGCATCCGCCGCGGACTGTGGGGCCTGCTGGTGCTGCCGGCGGTGCTTGCGGTGCTGCTCTGGCTGACAGATAGCTCCCGAATCGTGTTTCTTCTGGTCTGGGTGCTGGGCATGTTCCTGCTCTCGGCCTATCTCATCACGGTGGAATATCTGGATCACAAGGTGATCCGGGCCATGCAGGGCGTATCCAGCAGCGAGCTGGGCTTTGACGAGCTGGTGCCAGAGCTGGAGCGTCCGATCCACAACCGCATTGCGGCCCGGCGGGAGGAGGCCGCGCAGAAACCGGAGCAGAAAGAGGCGGAAGCATGAGAACAATCGCCGCAATCATGGGCAAGGATCTGCAGCGGATGACGGCCAGTGTCGTCGCCATCGTGACGCTGATGGGGCTGTGTATCGTCCCATGCCTCTATGCGTGGTTCAATATTTTCTCCAACTGGTCGCCCTATGACAGCGAGGCCACAGGGCGCATCCGCGTGGCCGTGGTCAACAGCGATCAGGGCACCGAGATTCTGGGCCTGCAGATCAATGTGGGCGACAAGATCATCGAGGCGCTGCAGTCCAACGATTCCATCGGCTGGGAGTTCCCAGATTCAGCGGACACGGCGCTGGAGGGCGTCCGGGCCAGCGATTACTACGCTGCGCTGATCGTGCCGGAGGACTTCACCGCCCACGCCCTCAGCTTCCTCAGCGGTTCGCTGGAAAATCCGAAGCTGCAGTACTATGAAAACGAAAAGAAAAATGCAATTGCGCCAAAGATCACCGGCAAGGCAAAAACCGCCGTGCAGGAGCAGGTGAACGCCGCCTTCGTGGAGACCATCGCCACCTATGTGAGCGAGGCGTCCACCGTGCTCTCCTCCAGCGGACACGATCCCCAGACCCTGCTGCGCACGCTCTCGACGCAGACCCGGCAGCTGAGTGACCGTCTCAGCGACGCAGGGGGTGTGCTGGAAGCCGCCTCCGACCTGACGACGGCGGCAGACAATCTCATCGGCCTGTCCGAAACGCTGGTGGGTGACGCCTCGAAGATCACCCAGGCTGGCGGCAGTGTCATTGACAGCGCGGGGGAGACGATCTCGGACGCGGATTCCGGCGTCCAGGAGACCGCAGCCGCTCTCCGAAGACTGAGCGCGGAGTTCGACGCGGATCTGCAGGAGCTCTCCGAGGTGCTGACGGCGGCCTTTGCGGATGTCAACCGTTATAACGACTTCGTCACAAGCGATTTGGATTCCCGGCTGCAGCTGCTCTCGGCGCGGCGGGACAGCGCCTTGACCGCAGCGGCGGATTTGAAGGCCCTGGGGCTGGACGCGCTGGCAGACCGGTTTGCCAGCCTGGCGGAGCGATACGGGAAAATCTATGACCGCCTCAACCGGCTGGAAACCGTGACGGAGGACGGCTGGCCCGGCGTGCAAGCCGCGCAGCAGGCCGTTCTGGAGGAAATCAGCGAAGCCCAGCAGATTGTCGCGGACATCTCTCAGGCCGGAACGGAGGCGCTGGAGAGCAAGCTTCAAAAGGCAATCGGCGCGGCGCAGAGCGCAGTGAATGCGGCGGGCGCTTCGCTGGCGGGAATGGGCGGCAGCTTTCAGACCCTCGGCGGGGTTCTGAGCCGATATGGAGATGCCCTCGATGCGCTGCAGGGCGGTCTGACCGGCACCACTCAGGCCGTTGCCGGGCTGCAGGATCGGCTCGCCACCGTGTCCGGCCTGCTGGAGCGATTGTCGGAAAGCGAACTCCTGGAGCGGCTGACCGGCGTCCTCACGGATGACGCCGGGCTGATTGCCGAATATCTCGCGTCTCCGGTGCGGATGAACACGCAGGTGCTCTATCCGGTGCGGGAATACGGCTCCGCCATGGCGCCGTTCTATACCGTGCTGGCCCAGTGGGTGGGCGCGCTGCTGACGGCGGTACTGCTGAAGGTTCGCATCAAGAATCCGGAGCAGTATCCCGGCCTGCGGCCATGGCAGAGCTTCTTCGGGCGCTACGGCCTGTTCCTGTTCGTGGGGCTTGCCCAGGGGCTGATCGTGTCGCTGGGCGATCTCATCTATGTCGGCATCCAGTGCCTGTACCCGGTGCGCTTCGTGCTGGCGGCCTGCCTCAACGGCGTCTGTTTCACCATGATCAACTACGCGCTGGTGTTTGCGCTGGAGAACGTGGGCCAGGCGCTGGGCGTTATCGTGCTGGTGGTGCAGGTGGCGGGCGCCGGCGGCACCTATCCGGTGGAGGTGCTGCCCCGGGTGTTTCAGAAGCTCTATCCCGCCATGCCTTTTCGCTATGCCATGGACGCCATGCGCGAATGTGTGGCCGGAATGTATGACCACACCTACGCCAAGTGCCTGGGCGTGATCGCGCTCTTTACGCTTGGCGCAATGGCGCTGGGCCTCGCGCTCTATTGGCCTGCAAAATGGCTGAACCGGCTGATCAATGAGAGCAAAGAAAAAAGTGAGATTATGCTTTAATTCTTGATGGAGAGAGTGGATATGAATATGCTGATTGATTTTCGTGCGCAGATTCTGCCGGGCATGGACGATCTTTGCCCCACCCATCTGACCGCCATCCGCCGCCTGGTGCAGGCCCAGCGGGAAGGGGTGGATGTTCTGGTGGCCGCACCGCTGCTGGATCTGAACCAGATGCCGGCGGCGCTGTTTTTAAAACGAAGAGAGGCCGCGGCGGAGCATCTGGAGCTGCTGCTGCAGGAGGGGATGCCCCGCGTGGTGATGGGTGCGGAGGTGCTGTGGCATCCGGAGTTGGAGCGGGAGCCGCTTCCCACGCTCTGCACCGGGGACGGCTGGCTGCTGCTGCGTCTGCCGGAGGGACGGCTCACGGAGGAGACGGCTGCATCCCTTCTGCGATTGCAAAAGCAGGTGCGCGGCATCATCATCTCCGGCATGGAGCGGCTGGAGGAGGAAGACGTGCATCGGCTCTTTGCCATGGGCTGCAAAGGGGAGCTGAGTTTCTCCGCTCTGACGCACCACCGTGACCGGGAACGCTGGCTGCAGTATCTGGAGCAGGGGGAGATCGTCGCCCTCGGCAGCGAGCCCGGAGACGACCGCCATGCCTACCGCAAGCTGGAAAAGCTCTCCCGCAAGCTGGGCGGCGCGCTGGAGGCCGTCATGAACCGGACTGCGGAGATTCTGCAGATTCAGTAATAAAACAGACCGGAGGCGCTTTGGAAAACACCTCCGGTCTGATCTATGTTTATATACCGTTTTCTCATGGTTGCAGTATTCTTTGGCAATGACAGAAACCAATTGAATAAGGTGGACAAATCAGATGAAATATAGTACAATAGAATCCAACTGCAGTTTCGGCGTTTTTTCATTTGCGTCAAAGACACATGAAGCAATGCCGAAGCAGAAATGACTGCTTCGTCCACAGGGAGGTGAGACCATGCGCCGGAGAACGAGAGCCATTGTCGCCGCTGTGGTGGTGCTGTGCCTGCTGTTGGCAGCCGGATGGGTGGTCTACCGCCACACGGTCAAGGACTATGTGGACTGCGGCAGAATGCTGGCGAAGGTCTACAACGCCGAGGCCTCGGATCTGAGCTTCGACGTGACCATCAACGCCTCCGGCAATGAGGTGGAAAGCCGCTTCCGGGCCATCCGTTTCCCGTTCCAGAACACCACCGCCGCCCAGATCACCCTGAACGGCAAGAAGGGGGACTACACGTTCTATAAAATCCACGGCAAGAACGTGGAGGCCACCGGCGACAACGCCGAGAACCAGGACGCCATCCCCAGAAACTTTATGGAGCTGCTGGAGTGGGGCCGAAAGATCTACAAATCCGATCTGGAGATCAACAAGATCCGGGATCGGAGCTACACCACCTATCGGGTGGATGTGCCCGATGAGATGGTCCAGAGCTTCCTGGACGCCTATCTGGGCGCGCTGGACACCTTCGACCTGCAGTATTCCAACTGCGTCCTCACGCTGACCGGCAACAAGGGGAGAATGACCGAGCTGGTGCTCCAGGGCACGGCGGATTACCGGATTCTCTTCGTAAACGCCTCCGCCACCGTGGTGGTGCGGGCGCGGGTCAACGCCTTGGACAAGGACGTCAAAATTCCGACGGTGCCTGATTCCGTCGTCAAAGGAGCAAACTAAACCATATGAATCTGATTCGAACCTTTCTCGCCGTGCTGGCCTGCCGATTCTCCAGATGGATCATCCGTCTGCTGGGCAGAGGCGGCACGGCATTTCCCGGGCGCGTGGCGCTGAAAATCGATCCCCAGGTGCTGGGGGTGCTGTCGAAGAATGTCCGCACCATCCTGATCACCGGCACCAACGGCAAGACCACCACCTCCCGCATGGTGGAGCAGGCCTTCATCGACACGAAGAAGTCCTATTTCTCCAACAAATCCGGCGCCAACCTGATCTCCGGCATCACGGCGGAGTTCTGCGTCCACAGCACCCTGCTGGGCAAGCCGAAGTGCGAGTTTGCGGTCATTGAGTGCGACGAGGCCGCCTCCAAGACCGTGCTGCAGTACTTAAAGCCCGAGGTCATCGTGGCTACCAACGTCTTCCGGGACCAGCTGGACCGCTACGGCGAGATCACCCACACCCTCAACAACATCATCGAGGGGATCTCCCATTCTCCGGAGTCGCTGCTGTGCCTGAACGCGGACTGCTCGCTGATCGCCTCCATCCCGTCCCACGTGAAGAACCCCGTGGTGTTCTTCGGCCTGAATGTGCCGCTGGAGCCGGGGGACTCCAAGGAGCTCTCCGACGCGCCCCACTGCATCCACTGCAAGACGGAGTATGAGTATTCCTACCGCACCTACGGCCATCTGGGCGGCTTTCGGTGCCCCAAGTGCGGCTATTCCAGACCCACGCCCCAGTACGCGGTCACGGAGATCACCGCTCAGGATGTGGATTCCAGCAGCGTCAACATGGACTTGAACGGCAGAGACCTGTTCCTGCACATCAACCTGCCGGCGGTCTATAACATCTACAACGCCGCCGGAGCTGCCGCCGCCCTGGACGCCTTCGGGTTCCAGAGAGCGGAGATCGCCGGCGCTCTGGCCAGCTTCGACTGTGGCTTCGGCAGAATGGAAAAGTTCGATCTGGAGGGCACCCCCGGCCGCATGATGCTGGTGAAAAACCCCGCAGGCTGCAACCAGGTCATGCGCTATCTGGCAGCGCTGCCGGATCCCTCCATGTTCGTGGTCTGCCTGAATGACAACGACGCCGACGGCACCGACATCTCCTGGATCTGGGATGCGGACTTCGAGCGGCTGGGCACCATGGACGAGCGGCTGACCAAGGTGCTGGTCTCCGGCGTCCGGGCCGAGGACATGGCGCTGCGGCTGAAATACGCCGGTGTCCCGGAGGAGAAAATGGAGATCATCCACGACTATCCGAAGCTGATTGATAAAATGTGCGAGAGCGAAAACCGCGTCTTTATCATGCCTACCTACACGGCCATGCTGGATCTGCGCGGCCTGATGCAGAAGCGACTGGGCGGAAAGGAGTTTTGGGAATGAGCAGTACGTTGAAAATTTGCCATCTCTACCCGGATCTCCTGAACCTCTACGGCGACCGCGGCAACATCCTCTGCATGCAGCAGCGTCTGAAGTGGCGGGGCATCACCGCCGAAGTCACCGAGGTGCCCGCCGGGGCGAAGGCGGACTTCCAGGACGCGGATCTGATTTTCATCGGCGGCGGTCAGGACTTCGAGCAGGAGGTTCTGCTCTCCGACCTGAAAGCCGGCAAGGACAAGGAACTGAAGGCCGCCATCCAGGACGGCAAGACCGTTCTGGCCATCTGCGGCGGCTATCAGATGCTGGGAAAATACTATGAGACCTGGGACGGCGTCCGCTGCGATTTCATCGACGCCATCGACTTTTACACCGTGGGCTCCAAGGAGCGCATGATCGGAAACTTCGCCTTCCAATGCGGGGAAGCTTCCGGCGGCAGCACCGTGGTGGGCTTTGAAAACCACAGCGGCAAGACTTATCTGGGAGCCGGTGTGGAGCCTCTCGGAAAAATCCTCGCAGGCGGCGGCAACAACGGCGAGGACGGGGGAGAGGGCGTCCGGTATCGGAATGTCTTCGGCACCTACAGCCACGGCCCCATCCTGCCGAAAAACCCGGCCTTCTGCGACTTCCTGCTGAATACGGCGCTCCAGACCCGAACCCCCGGCTTCCAGCTGGAGCCGCTGGACGATCACATGGAGCTGGCCGCCCACGACGCGGTGCTGCAGCGGGTTCTGTCCAAGCAGGAATAAGCACGAATCACATCCAACAATAAGCTCTCCTGCGGGGGAGCTTTTTTGCTTTGTAAATTCCTTGCATGGCTATGAGTTTTGTCGTATAATATTTCCATGATTTCAAGGAAAGGAAGATATCATGCTTCGGAATGTGAAGATTGCGGACCTGAACGTGGGGGACGTGATCGAGTGTTATTTCATCTTAAAGGAGGCCACCTCCAAGACCACCGCCAACGGCAGACCCTACCTGAGTGCCCAGGTCTCTGACCGCTCTGGCTACATCACCATGATGGTCTGGGACTATCCCGGCCCGGTGGGGGAGGCCAACGTGGGACAAGTGGTAAAGGTTCGCGGCGAGGTGATCGAGTATCGCGGCACCCACCAGCTCACCGGCCACCGGATCCGGCTTGCCCAGGAGAACGACGTCTTTGACAAATCCATGCTGGTGCCCACGGCGCCCATCGACCCGGAGCAGCGCATGGCGGAGATCGAAAAGCTGGTGCAGTCTCTGGAGGACGAAGATTATCGCAGACTCTGCGAGACCATGCTCCGGCGCCACGGGGAGGCCTTCCGCAATATCCCCGCCGCCAAGAGCGTCCACCACAGCTTCTTAAACGGCCTGCTGATGCACACCTCCAACATGCTGAAGATCGCGGAGCTCATGGCGGAGATCTATTCCGACGTGGTGGATCGGAGCCTGCTGCTGGCGGGAACCCTGCTCCACGATTTCGCCAAGGAAGAGGAGTTCGTCTTCTCCGAGCTGGGGCTCTCCACCGGCTACACCGTGAAGGGTCAGCTGCTGGGCCATCTGGTCATGGGCGCCCAGGAGGTGGCGAAGACAGCGGCAGAATTGTGCATCCCGGAGGAGAAATCCATCCTGCTGCAGCACATGCTTTTGAGCCACCACGGGGAGCCGGAGTTCGGCGCCGCGGTGGTGCCCATGTGTGCAGAGGCGGAGCTTTTGTCGAAAATCGACCTGATCGACAGCCGCATGGAGATCTACACCGAGGCCCTGGCGGAGATCCAGCCGGGGATGTTCACCAACCGGATCTTCGCCCTGGACAAGAAAATCTATCGCCATGAATAAGGAAAAAGAAATGGAATCTAAAACGATTACCGGCGGCCTCATGGACTTCCTGCGGCGGAGCCCCGGGTGCTTCCACGCGGTGAGAAATCTCAGCGAGATGTTGGATGCCGCGGGCTTTCAGAGACTGCGGGAGAATGACCTTTGGTCGCTGCAGGCAGGGGAGCGCTACTACGTCACCAGAAACGGCAGCTCCCTGATTGCCTTTCGTCTGCCGCAGGAGAAACCCCACCGGCTGCGTCTGACCGCCGCCCATACGGACTCGCCCACCTTCAAGCTGAAGCCGGGGCCGGCGCTCACCGACGGCGGTCTGACCCGGCTGAACGTGGAGCAGTACGGCGGCGCCATCCGGCAGAGCTGGCTGGATCGGCCCCTGTCCGTTGCTGGCCGCGTGCTGGTGGAGGAGCAGGGAAGCCTGCGTCAGGTGCTGGTGGCGCCGGATCGGGATCTGCTGTTGATCCCGTCGCTGGCCATCCATTTTACCGCTCCCGATTCGGACGCCCCCTCGGTGCAGAATAATCTGCTCCCGGTGCTGACTGCCTCCGGCGACCCGGCGATCTTGGACGAACTGCTGCGGTTCTGCGGCGTGAATCCGGAGACCGTGGTGGGCATGGATCTCTATCTGACCAACCGGCAGAAGCCGCGAATCTGGGGTCTCAAAAACGAATTCCTCTCCGCGCCGAGACTGGATGATCTGGCCTGCTGCTACGGCACCCTGGAGGGCTTCCTGGAGTCCGAGGCCAAACAGGACGCGCTGCTCTACTGCGCCTTCGACAACGAGGAGGTGGGCAGCACCTCCAGACAGGGTGCGGCCTCCACCTTCCTGAGAGACACGCTGGAGCGGCTGATGGATTTCTGGACACTGTCCGCGGATCAGCGGCATGCCGTGCTGGCAAGAAGCGTCCTGGTCTCTGCGGACAACGCCCACGCCTTCCACCCGGGCTATCCCTCCGTGGCAGACCCGGTGAACCGCCCGAAGCTCAACGGCGGCCTGGTTTTGAAGCATCAGGCGGCCCAGAAATACACCACCGACGGCGCCACGGCGGCCCTCTGCCGGATGCTCTGCAAAGCCCACGACATCCGGCTGCAGGAGTACACCAATCACTCCGACCAGCGGGGCGGCTCCACCCTCGGAAACCTCTCCAACACCCAGGTCTCCCTGCGGGCCATGGACATCGGTCTGCCGCAGCTGGCCATGCACAGCGCCTACGAGACCATGGGCGCGGAGGACGCCGCATGCCTCGCCGCGTTTTCCAAGGCGTTTTTCAGTGACACGTTACCCGAAATTCAAGAATAAGGAGCGAATCATATGCTGTTTATCTGTTATTCCCGCTGCACCACCTGCAAGAAGGCACAGGCCTGGCTGGACGAGCAGGGCATCGCGTACACCAGACGAGAAATCAAGGACCAGCCGCCCACGGAGGCGGAGCTCCGCGCCTGGGTGAAGGAGAGCGGCCTGCCGCTGAAACGCTTCTGGAACACCAGCGGCATCCCGTACCGGGAGCTGGGCATGAAGGACCGGCTTCCCACCATGTCGGAGGACGAGCAGTTCAAGCTTCTCGCCAGCGATCCCATGCTGGTGAAGCGCCCGCTGCTGATCGGGGACGACTTCGCGCTGCCGGGCTTCAAGCTGCCGGAGTGGGAGGAGAAAGCCCTCTGATTCAAAATCAGAACACCAGAGACGTCCGCAGGGGAGCCCTGCGGGCGTTTTTTCTGAAAAAATATGAAAATACTGTGAATTTTCCCCTTGCAAATCCACTACTTTGTTGTATAATAGTTTCCATAATACCTATTATACTGTAATTTGAGGAGACGCAAAACCATGACAAAACGCCTGATTTCCCTTCTGCTGGCGATCCTCTGTGTGGGTTCTCTGCTGCTGATTCCCGCAGCGGCTGTGGAGCCGCAGGAGGGCCCCAACGACGACGAGGAGACCGTGGTAACAGCGGAACCCACGGAGCCCGCCGAGCCGGAGACCTCGCCGGAGGCAACTGCGGAACCGGCTGAGACCGCCGCGCCTGCGGAGAGCCCGGAGCCGGAAGCGTCTGCGGCCCCTGAGGAGACCGCCGCTCCCACCGAGACACCGGAGCCTTCGGCCATGCCGGAACCCACGGCAACGCCGGAACCGACCCCGACGCCGGAGCCCACGCCTACCCCCGAGCCGACTCCCTGGTACAAAAACGCCATGGATTACGCCGTGGAGAACAACCTGCTCCAGGGCGACGACAAGGGAAATCTGATGCCCAACGAGAAGGCCACCCGCGCCCAGGTCGCCACGATCCTGACCCGCGTGTTCGGTCTCACGGAAGGGAAGTCCATCACCCAGTTCAGCGACGTGAGCAAGAGCGCCTGGTACTACAACGCGCTGTCCGTGGCGGCTGAGATGGGCATTCTCAAGGGCGACACCGAATTCACCATGCGCCCCAACGCCAACATCACCCGAGAAGAGGCCTTCGTCATCATCGCGCGCACCTTCTCCATCCCCAAGGGCAACCCCGCCTCTCTGGTGAGCTTCACCGATGCGGACACGGTGGACGCCTGGGCCGCGCAGGAGCTGGCCGGCATGGTGGAGCGGGGACTCCTGCAGGGCAACAAGGGCATGCTGACGCCCAGAGCAAACATCACCAGAGCGGAGTTTGCCCAGGTGCTGTATAACCTCGGCATCGTGTTCTTCAAGGATCCCTCTGATCTGCCGGAGGATGGCTTCGCGGTCTACACCGGAACCAAGACCCTGGATGTGACGGATTTCAACGGTACACTCTATCTGGCCGGCGCCGGTAAGGCCGCCACGCTGGAGGGCGACGCGCCCAAAGCCTCCGTTTACATCCGCAAGAACCCCGGCGTCAACGTCACCGTGAACGGGGAAGTGGGCGACGTCCATGTCTTCACCCGGAACGCCTATCTGGAGGGTAGCGGCAGCGCGAAGTCTGTGGAGCTGGCCGCCCTCTCTTCTGAAAACGCCCTGAAATGCGGCGCGGAGAGCATCTCCTATGACGCAGGGCTCGCCGGTGTCTCCGGTGTGGCCGATGCGCCCGCCGCTCTGACGCCTGACCGCCTGTCCACGACGGTTTCCATTCAGTATTCCGGCATGGATCCCACCGGCGCTGCCAACGGCGCGCGCAAGTGCACGGTGCACTGGTGGCTGGACGGCAAGCGCATGTCCAACACCAGCGTGACCCTGAAAAACAACGGCGGTACCCTGAATCTGCCGGTGGCCGAGTCCTTCTGGCGGCGCCAGATGCCCGCTGAGCACAGCGTGAAGGTCCAGCTGCTCTACGGTACGGACGTGGTGACAAACTCTGTCTTGATCCCGGTGCAGAACTACACCGACGCCGAGTACGCCGCCATTGCGAAAAACAACACCTATCCCTATAAGATCGAGGTCTGCCGCAGCCAGTGCACGGTCATGGTCTATGGTCTGGACAAGAGCGGCAACTACTCCATCCTGCACAAGGCCTTTGTCTGCAGTCCCGGCTACGGCACCCCGCTGGGCACCTTCCACACCGGCACCAAATGGCGCTGGGAGGTTCTGATGGGCGGCGTCTGGGGACAGTATTGCACCCAGGTCTATCAGGGCATCCTGTTCCACTCGGTGTTCTACCACTCCGCCGACCCCAGCACCCTCTACTACGACGCCTACAACCAACTGGGCACCATCTGCTCTCACGGCTGCATCCGCGTCACGGTGCAAGACGCCAAGTGGCTGTATGAGAATTGCCCCTCCGGCACGGCGGTGCACATCTACGACAGCAATTCCATCCCCGTGGCCAAGCCCACGGCACAGAAGATCCCCACCGGCAGCCCCTGGCGCGGCTGGGATCCCACCGATCCCGATTCCAGAAACCCCTGGAAACAGTAAATCAACCATAATAATAAAGAACGGTAATTCGAGCTGAATTACCGTTCTTTGCTATGTATTGCGCGCTCAGGTGAAGCGGTGATTGTCAATCAGAAACTCCCGGACAGACCAATAATCCTCCCGCAACTCCTCTGGGATATCATCTGCCTCCAGCCGTTCGACCTGCGGCAGAGGGAAATGCATGTGGAAGTCATGAATGTTGGCATAATCATGACAACGAATCGGATTGCTGTCCAACGGAATCACGTAGCAGTCGCTGCAGGGGGAGTCGTCAAACTGACAGGCAATTCCGAAGAACGTCTTGCCGTGCAGTTCAGTGCATTTAACC
The DNA here is from genome assembly GCA_946187035.1 of uncultured Clostridia bacterium. Lineage (GTDB taxonomy): Bacteria > Bacillota > Clostridia > Oscillospirales > Oscillospiraceae > CAG-103. The sequence goes on from CAMHPQ010000002.1 coordinate 16,444, forward strand.
GGGTCGCCGTTTCGGATGAAGGCGGGAAACAGAGGTTCCTTACAGAGCACACAGTATCGCGCACAATGAAGACACTTTCCGTCGCACGTCTCGGCCATGTGCTCATAGGAAGAGAACACATCCACCGAATAGACTCTTTTCCCCGGAAGCAGGATCAGGGTTCCGAGCGTATCCTCCGAGAACGCCGCGTCCTCCGAGAGAATGCGCCGTTTGTCGATTCGATACCAGCTATCGTCGGTTTCCGCGCTGATGCCCGCATATTCTTCGTAGAACAAAGAGATCATCTGAAGGGCGGCGGTGTAAGACCGGCAAAGATATCGCTCTTCATAGATGTCCGGGGCCTCCCGAATGCGCAGCTCGAAGACAGCGTCATCCGCTGGCTGCATAAAATCATCCAGCATTTGAAGCTGAACATTGATCAGGCGCGCGGTGTACGCTTTCAGCTCGCCTGAAAAGAGATTTTCAAGTTTGCGAAGCAGTTGGATTCTGGTATCAAAGTCAGCCGCATAGCGAAACGAAATTGTCAGAAGATCTGCCTCAGGCAGCCTGTAGTCCGCTGCCTTGATCTCGCGTTTCAGCGTTTCAGACGGAATGATCGAGACGATTTGATCGTAAGTATCCTGCATGATCTGATCTCCTTTATCGAATACTCCGTGTCAGAATTCGTGTCAGAAAAACACAGTTGCGCCACAAAATATACCATAGAAATGATTTGACGTCCAGATTGCAATGTGCCTTCTTTTACTGTAAAATGAATATAATGAATCATTCACTGGCGAATGCAGCAAAGGGAGTATCCGTGCCATGCAGAAAAGAAACCTTGACTGGCTGATTGTTCCACATGTTGTTCTGTTTGCTTGGGCGTCCCTTTTTTGCATCTCTTTGGCATGCAATAACGGTCCGCTCTCAGATTTATTATCGATTGGAAATATTGTCTTTTTGCTCGTGAATATTCCTCTGGGAGTTTTCAGTCTCATCTGCGGCATCAAAAAGCACGTTGGAAAGCGGATTTCAGTTGCGTTGATGATTCTTTCAATTCTGAACATTCTTTATGGTATTGCCGCATGGTTTTTTTCGTTCTGGTTATTAAAATGCCATAAACATGGAAAATAGAATCTTCTTACTGAAGGCAAAAAATGTAATAAAAAGGGGTCAAGCTACATTTAGCTTGACCCCTTGGTGGAGACGGAGGGATTCGAACCCTTGACCTCTCGGATGCGAACCGAACGCTCTCCCAGCTGAGCTACGCCCCCACAGGCTCAATTATTATAACACATTTTTTTGATTTGTAAAGCATTTTTTTCGTATTTGGCAGGATTTTAGCGGAAGGATTTCGGAAAGATTTTTACGAAAATCGGGATCATAATTTGTGCATTATGCTGCAATATCAGAATACATATGACGGTGAAAAGAAAAACGCTCCGGTGAAAACTTTAACCGCGAAAACCTCTTCCACTTCAACAATTATTGTGTTATAATCGTTCGGTAAACATGGAAAAACGCACAATTTTTTCCGAAAGGATGGTAGGTCAATGAAAGTACAGTTTACGGAGACCGTTCTGCGCGACGCGAACCAGTCTCTGATTGCCACGCGACTGCCGTATGCGAAGTTCGAGCCCATTCTCGAGACAATCGACCAGGCCGGCTTCTACTCCGCTGAGGTCTGGGGCGGCGCGACCTTCGACGTGTGCCTCCGGTTCCTGAACGAGGATCCCTGGGAGCGTCTGCGCAAGATCCGCGCGAAGATGCCCAACACCAAGCTGCAGATGCTGCTCCGCGGCCAGAACATTCTGGGCTACAAGCATTACAGCGACGACGCCGTTCGCCGTTTCGTCCGCGCATCCGTGCGCAACGGCATCGACATCATCCGCATCTTTGACGCTCTGAACGACGTGGACAACCTCCGTGTCGCCATCGAGGAGACCGTCAAGCAGGGCGCCATGGCTTCCGGCACCATCTCCTACACCACCAGCCCGGTGCACACCCTGGAGAAGTACGTCTCCATGGTGAAGGAGCTGCAGACCATGGGCGTCGCCTCCATCTGCATCAAGGACATGGCCGGCATCCTGAGCCCCAAGTGCGCTTATGATCTGGTCTCCGCCATCAAGGACGCGGTGGATCTGCCCGTGGTGGTTCACACCCACTGCACCACCGGTACCGCTTTCATGACCTATCTGAAGGCTGTTGAGGCCGGCGCTGACGTCATCGACACCGCCATCTCTCCCTTCTCCGGCGGCACCAGCCAGCCCGCCACCGAGACCCTGAACTTCACCCTGAAGGAAATGGGCTACGAGACCGGTCTGAAGGAAGACAAGCTGCTGGAGATGGCCAACTTCTTCAAGCCCGTCCGCGCCGACTTCCTGGCCGACGGCACCCTGAACCCGATCTCCATGGCCACGGACACCCAGTGCCTGACCTACCAGATCCCCGGCGGCATGCTCTCCAACCTCCTGAGCCAGCTGAAGATGCTGAACGCGCTGGACAAGTTCGACGAGGCCCTGCTGGAGACTCCCCGCGTCCGCAAGGACATGGGCTATCCTCCGCTGGTGACCCCCACCAGCCAGCTGGTCGGCACCCAGGCGGTGCAGAACGTGCTGGCCGGCGAGCGCTACAAGAACGTCGGCGCCGAGATCAAGGCCTACTGCCGCGGCGAATACGGCAAGACCCCGGCTCCCATCGATCCGGAGATCCGCGCCAAGATTCTGGCCGGCGAAGAGCCCGTGAAGGGCCGCTATGCCGAGTCCATCGCCCCCGAGTTTGAGGCCGCCAAGGAGCATCTGGGCGCTGACGCCCGCTGCGAGGAGGACGTCCTCAGCTACATCGCCTTCCCCCAGGTGGCAGAAAACTTCTTCGAGGCCCGCCGCGAGGCGGAGGAGAAGGTCTGCAAGTACAGCATCGAGCCCATCGAGGAATGAGGTAGCGCGCCATGACGAATTACAATTTTGGACAGGCGCTTCTGGATTCTCTGGTCGGCCTTCTGGTGGTGTTCTTCGCGCTGGTTCTTCTGATGTGCATCATCAAGATCATGACCGCCGTCGGTGACAGCCGCGAGAAGAAAAGAGCCGCCGCTGCCCCGGCTGCGGAGGCTGCGCCCGTTGCGGCTGCCCCTGCGGCGCCGGCTGCAAAGCTGGCCCCCGGCGTGGCCGGCGAGGTGAAGCTCTATGACACCGATCCCCGCACCGCCGCCATGCTCATGGCGATCGTGGCCGACGAGCTGAAGACGCCCATCAATGAGCTGAGATTCATCTCCATCCGTGAGATCAAGGAGGAAGCCTGACATGAAATACAAAATTACCCTGAAGGGTACGACTTATGAGGTAGAGGTAGAGAAGGGCGAGGCCATGATCCTCGACGAGTACGAGGCCAAGTCTCCCGTTCCGCCCGCTCCGGCAGCCCCTGTGATGGTCGCCGCCGCTCCCGTGGCCGCTGCTGCTCCTGCAGCTGCCGCCGCCCCCGCAGCCGTTGCAGCCGGTACTGTCGTGGAAGCCCCGCTGCCCGGCAACATCTTCGCCATCAAGGTGAAGGAGGGTGACGCGGTCAAGGCCGGCGACGTGCTCATCGTCATCGAGGCCATGAAGATGGAGAACGAGGTCTGCGCTCCCTCCGACGGCGTGGTCAAGCAGATTGCCGTCTCCAAGGGCGCCATGGTTGCCACCGGCGACACGCTCGTCGTGATCTGATGAGGTGACGGGATGCAACATATTTTAGAGACTCTGGGCCGTCTGGGAAGCACCTCCGGCTTTACGACCATGACCTGGCAGCAGGCTCTCATGATCGTCATCGCCTGTGTGCTGCTTTACCTGGGCCTGGTGAAGAAGTTCGAGCCGCTGCTTCTGGTGGGCATCGCTTTCGGCGCGCTGCTCACGAACCTGCCGGGCTCCAACATGTACCATCCGGAAATGTGGGACGCCTACATCGCCGGTACCATGGGCGTTGGCCAGATCATCCATGAGGGCGGTCTGCTGGACATCCTCTACATCGGCGTCAAGAGCGGTCTGTACCCGTCCCTGATCTTCATGGGCGTGGGCGCCATGACCGACTTTGGCCCCCTGATTGCGAACCCGAAATCCCTGCTGCTGGGCGCGGCTGCCCAGTTCGGCATCTTCGCCGCCTTCCTGATGGCCCTTGGCATCTTCGGCTTTGAGCCCAACGTGGCCGCCTCCATCGGTATCATCGGCGGCGCCGACGGCCCCACGGCCATTTGGCTGACCAGTAAGCTGGCGCCGAATTATCTGGCCCCCATCGCCATCGCGGCCTACTCCTACATGGCCCTGATCCCGCTGATCCAGCCGCCGGTCATGCGTCTGCTGACCACCAAGGAGGAGCGGGAGATCAAGATGGAGCAGCTCCGTCCGGTGTCCAAGACCCAGAAGGTTCTGTTCCCGATCATCGTGACCATCTTCGTGTGCCTGCTGCTGCCCTCCGTGGCGCCGCTGCTGGGCTGCCTGATGCTGGGCAACCTGTTCAAAGAGTGCGGCCTCACCGACCGTCTCAGCGACACCGCCCAGAACGCCCTGATGAACATCGTCACCATCTTCCTGAGCACCTCCGTTGGTGCCACTGCGGTGGCTGAGCGCTTCCTGGCGCCCCGCACCCTGTTCATCATCATCCTGGGCCTCATCGCCTTCGAGTTCGCCACCATCGGCGGCCTGCTGCTGGGCAAGCTCATGTGCAAGCTCTCCGGTGGCAAGATCAACCCGCTGATCGGCTCTGCCGGCGTGTCTGCTGTCCCCATGGCTGCCCGTGTCAGCCAGCTGGAGGGCGCCCGCGCCAACCCGTCCAACTTCCTGCTCATGCACGCCATGGGCCCGAACGTGGCCGGCGTCATCGGCTCCGCTGTCGCTGCCGGTTTCCTGCTGGCGGTCTTCGGCGGCTGATGGATTTGATACTTAGAGAAGTGCCTGTCACCCCGGCAGGCACTTTTTCTATGTCTTCGGTTGACAGAAGACGGCTTCGTGAGTAGAATAGCGGCATGGAGGGATACTATGAAAAAGAAAAGAATGATCCTGTTTTTGCTTGTTTTTACTATGCTGATTGCTCTGGCGGCCTGCTCAAAATCCGAGACGCCCCAGGGGAGCGAAGCCGCAGTGGTATCTGACGATCAATTGGAAGCCAATCTGCAGCGGGAGGCGGATCTCCTGGCCGAGGCGCTGCGTTTGCAGAACGAGCCGTCTGATGACTACGTGATCCGGGCCAACGACTTCTCCATGTCCAGAGCGTTGTTTGAAAACCGCGTCCAGTCCGTCATGCTCTCCGACATCAGCAGGGAGGAAGCCGAGCAAAATGTGCTGAACTATGTGGTGGTGCAGACTTTGTACCACGCGGCCCTCAATGCCGGTGTTACCATCGACGAAGCCCAGTTCCAGCAGGATGCGGCCTCTGCCCGCCAGCAGCTGGAGACGGACATGGCTGAGGCGGAAACCACCGGCGGCAGCCGTGGTGAAGTTACAAAAGCTTTCATGGACGCCCTGGAGGCCAACGGCATCGCAGAGGACTACTGGACGCTGTTTACAGATTATATGAGAATGCAGCAAGTGATCCTCACCTATACCAAAATGCTCCATGACAACAACTACATCGGCCAGGGCTACTCCACGGAAGATCAGGCCGGCTGGCTGCAGTATTGCCTGGACTTTACCCGCGGCGAGATGGCAAACCAGAACGTTCAGTTTGCTCCTGACATCCAGTGGGAGCTCAACGGATTGAACTATCACTACTATCTCTGGCCCGAATTATAAGAATAGAAAAAAATAACGCCCGACGGGGGCGTTATTTTTTTATAGGATTTTGGGGATGGAATCGATCAGCGTGGAGTATAAAAGCTCATATCCTTTCTCCGAGGGATGGATCCCATCATCGGAGATCAGAGCAGGGAAGTCCACCTGCTGCAGAAAGATGCTGCGCACATCCACGCAGGGGAGACCCAGCTCCATGGCGGTCTTGTAGATGGCGTCGGAGTAGAGCTCCTGGGTGCGGTAGATCCGGTTGGCGTCCCCCAGCCACTGGAGGATGGCGTCACGATCCAGCCCGGGCTGACAGATCCGGTCGAGGTATTTCTCTGCGTCGATGGGCGGCAGAGTCATCAAAACCGGCTTGGCGCCGGAGGCCAGCAGCGCGTCGATCATGCTGCGCAGGGTCTGGGTAAACTCCGGCAGCGACACTGCCGGATCGTGGGTGCCCTGGGGGTTTTCCGAAATGGCGGGCCAGTCGTAGTTGCAGTCGTTGCCGCCGTATTCCAACAGGGCGTAATCATACCGGCTGCCGTTGTTCAGATCCTTCTGCAGCACTCGCAGCCCCTTTTCAATGGTGGCGCCGAACTTGGCCTTGTTCACCACCACCGCTGTCTGAATCGGCTGCAGCAGCCGCTCCATGATGTCCTTGTGAAAAGCATAGCGCATCCCATCCGCGGGCAGCGTCCCCTTCATCAGGGAGTCACCGAAGATGCCAAATTGCAAAGTCTCTTCCATGTTCTTCACCTCCGGGGTTGGTTTCTGGTATTATGTTACCCCGGAAGAATTAAACAATCATTAATTCGCCTGGAATCAGTTTCAGGAATCTGTGAAAGATTCGCATGAAATCCGCTCATTGACCGAAACTGTGTCCACCACGAAGGTCTGCTCCGCGGCGGCAGTCTGGGCGGCGTTGTCGGCGTTCTTGGCGAAGGCCATCACGCCCATGGACAGAATCAGTGTAAAAATCAGGGCCAGAATCCGTTTCTTCATGGTGATCATCTCCTTTGTGCCGAGCATACCACTTGAAACTTAATCGAACCTGAAAGTCGGAACCTGCAGAGGGACATTTGTCATAGGATGCTGCGGGATCCCAAGACGTTTCAAGGAGGTATGCAATTTGGAAGACTGCACCTACAAGCAGGGCAAGCTGCCGACCTGCGCGCCGCTGGCCATGGGCTACACCCCCATGCAGCAGAGCAGCGAGCCGGCCTATGAAGACAAGATGGCCCTGGCTCGCGGCACCCTGTTCCCGGGGCTGGATCTGCCCTTCATGAACATGGTGAACACGCCGGAGAACCTCTCCACGCCCCTGTGCGAGCTGATGGCGCTGGACTTCGTCGTCCAGGAGCTGAAGCTCTATCTGGACACCCACCCGAAAGACAAGGAGGCCTTCGCCGCTCTCCAGACCTGCATTCGTTTGAGCAGGGAAGGGCGCAAGCGCTATGTAGAGCGCTACGGTGCCATTACCATCGACGATATGCGCTGCGCCGAATCCTTCACCTGGATCGACCAGCCTTGGCCCTGGCAGTGGAAGGAGGACTGAGCGATGTTTGTCTATGAAAAGAAGCTGCAATACCCCGTGCAGATCAAAAACCCCAACCCAAAACTGGCAAAATTTATCATTTCTCAGTATGGCGGCCCCGACGGTGAGCTCGGCGCCTCCATGCGGTATCTGAGCCAGCGGTTCTCCATGCCATACCCGGAGCTGGCGGGCATCCTGACGGACATCGGCGTAGAGGAACTTGGGCACCTGGAGATGGTGGGCACCATCATCTATCAGCTGACCCGGAACATGACCCCGGAGCAGGTGAAGGCCGCGGGGCTGGAGCCCTACTTCGTGGATCACACCGCAGGCGTCTACCCGCAGTTCGCCTCCGGCACCCCCTGGACGGCGGCCACCATGGCGGTGAAGGGGGATGTGATCACCGACCTCACCGAGGACATGGGCGCGGAGCAGAAGGCCCGCACCACCTATGACAACATCCTCCGCCTCAGCGACGACCCGGACGTGAACGATGTGATCAAGTTCCTCAGAGAGCGGGAGGTGGTGCACTTCCAGCGTTTTGGCGAGGCCCTTCGCATCGCCACCGAAAAGATGGATCAGAAGAACTTCTACGCCGTGAACCCCGCCTTCGACAGATAACAAAAAAGCGCACCGCAAACGCGGTGCGCTGATTGATTCAGTAGGGAAGTGCTTACTTGACGAGCTTGGCGACCTCTTCAGCCAGATCGTCCTGACGCTTCTCCAGGCCCTCGCCCTTCTCGAAGCGGGTGTAGCTGTTGAGCTTGATCTCCACGCCGGCAGCCTTGGCCACGTCGGCGATGTGCCTCTCGACAGAGACCTTGTCGTCCTTGACGAAGGGCTGCTGCATGAGGCAGATCTCCTTGAAGTACTTGCTAAGACCGCCCTCGACGATCTTGGTGAGGATGGCTTCGGGCTTGGAGGCGTTCTTGGGATCTTCCTTGGCCTGGGCCAGACGGATCTCCTTCTCTTTGGCGATGAACTCGTCGTCGATCTGGCTCTTGTCCTGGAAGGTGGGATTCAGAGCGGCGACCTGCATGGCGATGTCCTTGGCCAGCTCCACGACGGCGTCGTTCTCGGGAGCGTCCATGTTCACCAGAACGGCGATACGGCCGCCCATGTGGACGTAGGGGACGTTCAGACCCTCGGCGTAGCGGGCGAAGCGGCGAACCTTGATGTTCTCACCGATGACCAGAACCTTGTCGTTCTGCTCTTCCTGCACGGTCTTGCCGTTGCCGAAGGGAGCGGCGTACAGAGCGTCCAGATCAGCGGGATTCTCCTTGGCGATGACAGCGGCAACGCCCTGGACGTACTCGTTGAAGAGCTCGTTCTTCGCAACGAAGTCGGACTCGGCATTGACCTCGACGATGACGCCAACGCCGTCGATGACGGCGGCGTAAGCAACGCCCTCGGCGGCGATGCGGCCAGCCTTCTTCTGGGCAGCGGCGAGACCCTTCTCACGGAGCCACTCAACAGCCTTGTCAATGTCGCCGTCGGCCTCGACGAGCGCCTTCTTGCAGTCCATCATGCCCACGCCGGTCATTTCGCGCAGGTTCTTAACATCAGCAGCAGAAAATGCCATGATACATATCTCCTTTAGTAAAAATAGATGGGGCGGGCGGTCTGTAGATTTTGCAGGCCGCCCGGAAAGTTCTGTTTGATTACTCCTCGACCTTCTCGGCTTCCTCAGCGGGAACCTCGGCGTCGGCGCCCTGCATGCCCTCCTGCACGGCGTTGGCCATGGTGGCGGAGATCAGGCGGATGGCGCGGATGGCGTCGTCGTTGGCGGGGATGACGTAGTCGACCTCATCGGGGTCGCAGTTGGTGTCGACGATGGCGACGATCGGAATGTGCAGCTTGCGAGCCTCAGCGATGGCGTTGTGCTCCTTGCGGGGGTCAACGACGAACAGAGCGCCGGGAAGCTTCTTCATCTCCTTGACGCCGCCGAGGTACTTCTCGAGCTTCTCCATCTCGCCCATGAGCTTCATGACTTCCTTCTTGGGGAGCATGTCGAAGGTGCCGTCCTCCTGCATCTTCTTCAGCTGAGCCAGACGATCGATACGGGTGCGCATGGTCTTGAAGTTGGTGAGCATGCCGCCCAGCCAACGGGCGTTGACGTAGTACTGACCCACGCGGGAAGCCTCTTCCTTGATGGCGTCAGCGGCCTGCTTCTTGGTGCCGACGAAAAGGATGCTCTGGCCGTTCTCAGCCAGGCTGCGCACGAAGTTGTAAGCCTCCTCGAGCTTCTTGACGGTCTTCTGCAGGTCAATGATATAGATACCATTGCGCTCGCAGTAGATGTACTCCGCCATCTTGGGGTTCCATCTGCGGGTCTGGTGTCCGAAGTGGACGCCGGCTTCCAGAAGCTGTTTCATAGATACGACTGCCATAATTGTGTTTCCTCCTTTATTTTGTTGGGCATGCGAGAGACAATTCAATGTCGGTTTTCACAGGTGTTTTTTCGCCCATGCTGCCTCAACTGCCTCGACCATCCGAAAGGATGCACTTCGTCATTTTCATTGCCTGAACGAAAAACCACTCTGTGAAAACTGCATCGCACCTAAAAGCGAGCAATTCTTGAGAGATTTTCGCCGCGGCGGACGAAAGCTTGCTATCGCAAGGTGAGGACAACAAGACGAAAAGCACCAAAAAGTGCCGCTTTTAGGCGGCTTTGATTTGGCTCTCTCATGCCTTCCTCCGGGTGCTTCCTCTGGGCACGACCAAACAGCAGTCACATGGTCGCCCATCCACATCCCGTGCGTAATGCCGTAGTATTATACCAAGCCAAAAAGAAAAAAGCAAGTGTTTTTCAAGGTTTTTTTGCTGATTTTTCCATGTTTTTCAGTCCGGAAAGGGCAATTTCCGGCCTCTGGGCTCTCTCCGGCAGGCGGGCTGGAGATTTGCGAGGATAATATCCTCCCCGATTCGGACGATTCCGCTCCAGGGCAGCACCCAGTCCGGCTCCCCGGGGAGCAGCCCGCCCATCCGCCTGCAGCCGGGGAGAATGAAGGCGGTGACGCACCCGGAATCCAGATCAATCTCCACGTCGCAGAGATAGCCCATCCTTTGCCCGGTGGCCACGTTGATGACCTCTTTATATCGCAGATCGGAAAACATACATTTCATAAAATCCCTCCCGCAAGATAATCGGAAGATCCTATGCGGAAGGGTGTCGAATTATAACACTATCATCAACACAGCGTTCGCTGTGCAACACAAAACATAGTTTTGCGTTGGGCTATTTGCATTGAAAGTGCAAATAGCGGATGATGATGTTACAACGGTGTATTCAAATTGTGTGCTTCACACAATTAAGCGGGCGAATGCCCGCCTTCCTCCGCCTTGCGGAGGTGAATACTTAGTTATGACGGCAGCATGTTTTTCTTGATCTTCTGAACCGCGTTTTTCTCAAGCCTGGAGACCTGGGCCTGGCTGATTCCGATTTCCTTTGCCACTTCGGTCTGGGTGCGGCCCACGAAAAACCGGAGATCGAGGATCTTCCGCTCTCTGGCCTCCAGCTGCGCCATGGCGTTGCTCAGGGCCAGCCGATCCAGCCACTGCTCGTCGGTGCTGCGGTTGTCGCCGATCTGATCCATGACGCAGACGTTCTCCCCGCCGTCGGAGTAAAGGGGCTCGTAGAGGCTCACCGGCTCGCTGATGGCGTCCAGGGCGAAGACCACCTCCTGCCGCGAGATCCCCAGCGCTTCGGCAATCTCGTCGGTGCTGGGCTCCCGGCCAAGCTTTGCGGTGAGCTTTTCCCGGGTCTGGAGCACGTGATAGGCGGTGTCTCTGGTGGAGCGGGGGATCCGGACGGGGGAGGAGTCACGAAGGAATCTCCTGATCTCCCCGGAAATCATAGGAACCCCATAGGTACTAAAGCGTAAGCCAAGGCTAACATCAAAATTCCGGATCGCTTTGATCAGCCCCACGCACCCCACCTGAAACAGATCCTCCATGCTCTCGCCGCGGCCTGCAAACCGCTGGATCACGCTGAGCACCAGACGGAGATTCCCGGTCACGAGCGCGTCCATGGCGGCCTGATCGCCATTCTGCGCCTTGCGAAGCAGCGCGTCGCACTCCTTGCTGCTGAGCACCTTCAGCTCGCTGGTGTTCACGCCGCAGATTTCCACCTTTCCGACCACCGAAACCGCCTCCCGTTTTGACAGTAACGGTAGTTTTTCCACCGAAAGGGAAAAAGATACATGGACAGTGTGGAGTTAGGAGTTAGGAGTTTGGAGTTTGACGGGGAGTTAGATAGAAACTGTAGGGGACGGCGTCCTCGACGTCCCATTCTGTCATTCTGAGCAAGCGAAGCGCGTCGAAGAATCTCGGCGGTTCGTGTTGAGATCCTTCGACTACGCTCAGGATGACAACACTGGATTGATTGGTCATCCGGGACGTCGAGGACGCCATCCCCTACAAACAATTCTTTGCAATTTCTCCTCCTGTCGCCCCGAATTCCCTGAAATCATCTTGCCATCTTAAAATTCCAATGATAAAATGATTACATCCGAACAAACGAAAAAGGAGGAAGAACATGAAAAAACGGCTTTTATCCCTGCTTCTGGCCCTGACCCTGGCCTGCTCGCTGCTGGTGTTCCCGGCCAGCGCGGTGGAGGTGCTGGACGAAGGCGACTACGGCTCCCTTCACTGGGTGCTCACTTCCGACGGCACCGTGACCATCAGCGGTACTGGGATTATTGACAGCGGATTAAAAGACAACTGGACTCAGTGGGGCAAAGCACTGAAGTCTATTGTCATGGAACCTGGCATTACCAGCATAGGATATAGTGCATTTGAATACTGCACTAATCTGACCAGTGTAACGATTCCAAACAGTGTTACCAGCATCCGAGGCCAAGCATTCTCTAATTGCAGCAGTTTGACGAATGTGACGATCCCAGACAGCGTTACCAATATTGGAAACTCCGCGTTCCAAGATTGCAGCAAACTTACGAGCGTGACAATTCCAGACAGCATTACCAGTATCGGAAACTCTGCATTCTCTGGGTGCAGTAGCCTGGCGAACGTGACAATCCCGGATGGTGTCACTAGTATTGGAGACTCTACATTTTATGGGTGCAGTAGCCTGACGAATGTGACAATCCCGGATGGTGTCTCTAGTATTGGAGACTCTACATTTTATGGGTGCAGTAGCCTGACGAATGTGACAATCCCGGATGGTGTCACCAGTATTGGAGACTTTACTTTTTCCTGTTGCAGCAATCTGACAGGCGTTTCGTTGCCGGTTAGCATCACTAGCATTGGAATATGTGCATTTTCCGACTGCAGCAGCCTGAACAGCGTAATAATCCCGGACGGCGTCACCAGCATCGGAATTGAAGCATTCTATAACTGTAGCAGCATGGAAAGCCTTACTTTTGCGGGTAGCGGCATTTCTATATCAGATTCAGCATTTCATGGCTGCACAAACCTATTGAGCATTCAGTTCCCACTCAATCTCTCTTTGGGAACCAAATCATTCGATGGCTGTACGGGGCTAATGACAATTATAATCCCGAGTATTGACACCATTTCGGAGTATGCCTTCCAGAATTGCACCGCCCTCGAAAGTATTACCATCGAAAACGATGTAAAAACTATCGATAGTTACGCCTTTCTTGGCTGTTCGGCATTGAAGACGGTCACATTGCCGGACACTTTGTCCAAGGTGAACACCGGCGCATTCCGAAACTGCGATTCTATTAAGGATGTCTACTTCGGCGGCAATTCCACCCAGTGGTCGGAAATTGCCATCAAGTCGTATAACGAGCCGCTGACCGGCGCGAATATCCATTACAGCAGTGCTCCGGCGAAGATCGTGTCGAATCCTGCTGACGTGACCACAATTGCAGGGGTAACTGCTAGCTTCACTGTTGCGGTCACCGGGGATGTTACCTCCTACCAATGGCAGGTGAAGATCCCTGGTGGGGAATGGGCGAATTGCGACTGCAATGCTGCGACGCTGGAGTTCACCGCCGAAGATTCCATGAACGGCAATCAATACCGCTGCATCGTCACGGATGTGGACAGAAACACTGTGTCTTCCGAGGCTGCGACGCTGACAGTGGAGACTCCGAGTCTCAAAATCGTTCAGCAACCGGTGGATTACGCCGGAAACTATAAAGACTGGGCAGAGTTCTTCTGTGTAGCCGAGGGAGAGGACGTATCCTACTACTGGCAGTACAGCACCGATGACGGCGAGACCTGGAACGATTCGGACGGAGTGGGTTACCGCGCGGAGTGCTATATCATTTCGCGAACCAAGGGTCGGCTCTACCGCTGCACGGTTTCGGATAAGTACGGCAATGAACAGCTAAGCAATATCGCCCGCGTGATCATGAACGCCAGCGTGATCACCCAGCCAAAGAACGCTACGGCCAGTATAGGTAAAATTGCAAGCTTCAAAATGGAGGCTGATGCCAATGGGCAGTTGACCTACCAGTGGCAGTACAAGACCCCTGTGGGCGCATGGAAAAACAGCTCCTCCAAAACTGTGGGCTACAACACCGACACCCTGCAGGTGGTCGCCACCGAGGCGCGCAACGGCTATCAGTATCGCTGCAAGGTCACGGACCAGGACGGCAACGTCGTGACCTCCGAGCCTGCCACCCTGACGATTGCCCAGGCTGTGGTGATTACGGCCTCTCCGGCGGACTCCTTCGCCACCGCGGGTCGCGTCTCCTCCTTCTATACGGCAGCCGAGGGCGAGGGCCTGACCTACCAGTGGCAGTATAAGAATCCCGCCACCGGCGTGTGGAAAAACTGCTCCGCCGCCACCATCGGCTACAACACCCAGACACTGATCGTCTACGGCGCGTCCAACGGCGTCAACCGCCACGGGTATCAGTATCGCTGCGTGGTCACGGACGCCTACGGCAACACCGCCACGACGGAAGCGGCCACCCTCACTGTCTTTGCCATCAAGACGCAGCCCAAGGACGCCGCCGTCACCGGCTCCGGGAAGGCGACCTTCAAGGTTGCAGCAACCGGCGAAAACCTGACCTACCAGTGGCAGTACAAGACGCCCACCGGCGCGTGGAAAAACTGCAGTTCCGCCACCCAGGGCTACAACACCGCCGCCCTGACCGTGCAGGGCGTTTCCGGCAAGACCAACCGCAACGGCTACCAATACCGCTGCGTCGTCACCAGTGGCAGCAAAATGCTGACTTCCAACGCCGTCATCCTCACGGTGAACTGAACACGCATCAAAAACCCTCCATCGGGCAAGCTCCGATGGAGGTTCGTTGTATTTTGTTGAAGTTACAGGAGCTTCAGGAGCTCCTCGCTGCTGTCCGCAAAGGTCTGCGCCCCGGCCTCAATCAGCATATCCCGATCCCGAAACCCCCAGGTCACGCTGATGCAGGGGATTCCGGCGGCTCTGGCCGTGGCGATGTCCACCTCGGAGTCGCCCACATAGACGGTGTCCTCCTTTGTGGAGCCCAGCTGCTCCATGGCGGCCAAAACCGTGTCCGGCGCGGGCTTCCTGCGGATGCCGGTCTTTTCTCCAACCGAGACGTCCGCCAGATCCTGAAACAGCGCCTCGGAGAGCTCCTGCACGGTGCTGTCCGGCTTGTTGGACACCACGCCGGTCTTGACCCCGCTTTCACGCAGGGTTTTCAAAAGCTCCAGAATCCCGGGGTAGGGGGCGGTCTTGATCAGATAGTTCCGGTCATAGTCCTCTTTATAATCCGCGAGAATCTGCTCCAGCGTCTCGTCGTCCACGCCCTCGGCTGCCAGCTCGATCAGACGTCTTGCGCCGTTTCCAACGAAGCTGCGCACCTCTTTCAAGGTCCGCTCCGGCAGACCGTACTTCCGCATGATGCGGTTCAGGGCGTCGGCCATGTCCTCCAGCGTGTCCAGCAGCGTGCCGTCCAGATCGAACAATACGGTTTTATATTTCATGATGGACTCCTTGCTCAGGTTTTTTCTATTTTTATAACCTGAAATGGTCATTCTGTCAATGAAAAATCGCCGGAAAACGGTTGCCATTTCCGGCGCATTGCGTTATAATATACTGTCCGTATCTGTATCTACCTGAGAAGGGTTCTTATATGCCACAATTTACCATTCCTCTGCAGCGGCTGGGCGGGCTGCTGTCCACGATCAGTCTGGCAGACATCGTGGATATCCTGCTGGTCGCCTACCTGATCTACAAGTTAATCATGCTGGTTCGGCGGACGAACTCCTTCCATCTGGCCAGGGGCGTTCTGCTGATCGTCCTTGCTCTGTGGCTGTCGGGCGTGCTGGAACTGCGCATGATGAATCGATTGCTTCAGCGAACCGTCGAGCTGGGGCTCATTGCGCTGGTCATTTTGTTCCAGCCGGAGCTGCGGCGGCTGCTGGAGCGCATGGGCAGCAACATTCCGTTCTTCGGAAACGGACGGATCAAAAACTTCGAGGCCGAGAGCGAGATCACCCAGGTGGTCATGGCCTGCACGCAGATGTCCGCCTCCCGCACCGGTGCACTGATCGTGTTTGAGCGTACCAATATAGTGGAGGAGCAGGTGCTCAGCGGCACCATCATCAATGCGGACGTCTCGGCGGAGCTTCTGAAGAATATCTTTTTCATCAAAGCGCCCCTCCATGACGGCGCAGTCATCATCCGCAACGGGCGCATCGCCGCCGCCGGCTGTGTGCTGCCGCTCACCGGCAACACGAACCTGAGCCCGGATCTGGGCACACGCCACCGTGCCGGCATCGGCATGAGCGAGCAGAGCGACGCCGTGGTGGTCATTGTCTCTGAGGAGACCGGCAGCATCTCCGTCGCCATCGACGGCATGCTCAAGCGCCGCCTGACTCCGGAGACCTTCGAGGCCATTCTCCGCGCGGAGCTGGTGCAGGAAGAGCCCACCGACAACAGCCGTTTCGCGTTCCTCAAGCGCTGGCTGCCGAAGAAGCGGGAGGGTCAGGATGAACAATAATCAGAAATTCAGCAAGATCTGGAACAGCAAAGCGCTGTGGATCATCGTCTCTCTGCTGGCCTCGTTCCTGATCTGGATGAACATTGCCTCCACGGAGGACACCACCGTCGAGCGGGTGTTCAGCGGCGTCCATGTGGAGTTCACCGGCGCCGAGGAGCTGCGCACCAGCCGGGGTCTCATCGTCACGGAAGCCAGCGCCGAAACCGTCTCTGTGAAGGTCAGCGGCAGCCGCGCCAACATCGGCAATCTCCACGCTTCCGACCTGACGGCAGTGGTGGATGTCAGCGGCATTTCCCAGGCCCGCGACATGATCGTGAGCTATTCCATCCGGTTTCCGGAATCCATCAACTTAAACGGTGTGGAGGTCGTGTCCAAAACGCCGGAGACCATCGAATTCTCCGTGGTTCAGGAGAACTCCAAGACCGTGGAGGTCAAGGGTGTCTTCACCGGCAGCGTGGCCGAGGGTTATACCGTGGATCCCATCGTGGTGGAGCCCTCCAGCATCACCCTCTATGGCCCCGCCAGCGAGCTGAAGAAGGTGGACAGCGCCTGCGTCTATGTGGACAGACAGAATCTGAACGCCACCATCGGGCCCATGAGCTCGGACTTCGTGCTGCTGGATGCCGACGGCAAGACCATTGCGCCGGAATCCGTCACCAGCGCCCAGAGTACCGTGAGCGTCACGGTTCCGGTTCTGATGAACAAGGAACTGCCTCTGACCGTGAACCTCATTGAGGGCTCCGGCGCCACCTCTAAGAACACCACCGTGGAAATCAAGCCCAGCTCCATTCAGGTCTGCGGCAGCACCGCCGCTCTGGAGGGCATGAACCAGCTGGTCATCGGCACCATCGACCTGACGGACTTTGCCGAGAACTACGAGACCACCTTCACCATTGCGCTGGACAACACCCTGCGGAATCTCACCGGGGAGACCGAGGCCACCGTCACGGTGACTGTCACCGGATTGGAGACCAAAAAGCTCACCGCCACGAACATCTCCCTCACCGGCGGCGAGGGTATCCTGCGCACTACCATGAAGGAGATCACCGTCCGCGCGCCGGCTGAGTATCTCAAGCAGATCACGGCGGACAACGTCCGAATCGTGGCCGATCTCACGGATTACGCCAGTACCCACGGCACGGTGGAGGTGCCCGCCAAGGTCTATGTGGACGGCTTCAACGACGCCGGCGCGGTGGGAGACTATACCGTCTCCGTGACCCTCAACTGAAAGGACGAAATCACTATGACACAGGATGCTGTTGTCACCAGAATCATTGACCGCCACACCGCTGAGGTGGAGGTGGAGCGCGGCACGGCCTGCGGCGGGAACTGCGGCTCCTGCGAGGCCTGCGTGTTCCAGAGCACCATCCGCACCACGGCTTTCAACAAAGTCTCGGCGCTGCCGGGACAGCGTGTGGTCATCGAGAGCCGCACCTCTCAGGTGCTGGGCGCGGCGCTGCTGCTGTATATCATTCCGTTCGTTCTGTTCTTCGTGGGCTACGCCGTGGGCGCGGCCATGAAGCTGGCGGAGGGCGGCTGCATTCTCGTTTCCGCCCTGTTCTTCCTGGCGGGCGTCGCGGTGAATGTGATCTACCAGCGGCGGAAGAAATCCAGCGGAATTACCTTTGAGATCATCTCAGTACAGGAGTGAGCATATGCCGATCAAGAGCATGACGGGCTACGGCGGCGCCAAGGGCGTCGTGGAGGGACTGAACGTCTCTGTGGAGCTCAAAAGTGTAAACAACAAATTTCTGGACGTGTCCGTGCGGATGCCGAGAGGCTTCCTGTTCGCCGAGGACGCCGTCCGCTCCGAGGTGGGAAACCACATCAGCCGGGGCAAGGTGGATGTGTTTCTCTCGGTGGACGCCTCCCAGGCGGAGGACACCGTGGTCCGCGTCAACGAGCCGCTGGCAAGAGCTTATGTGGAGGCGGTGAAATCCATCGCCGAGACCCACGGTCTGCCCGATGATCTGAGCGCGTTGGCCGTTGCCCGATTCCCGGACGTCCTCAGTGTGGAGAAGGCTGAGGCCGATCAGGAGAAGGTTGCCGAAGGTCTCGCCGCATTGATGGAACAGGCTCTGGAGGAATACGACGCCATGCGCCTCAGAGAGGGCGAGAAGCTCCGCCAGGATGTGGAGACCCGCCTCGCTTCCATTGAGTCCCTGGTGGCTGTGGTGGAGGAGCGCGCGCCGGAGACGGTGGAGGCCTACCATCAGCGCCTGCGGCAGAAGCTGGAGGCTGTGCTGGAGGGCAAGGACATTGACGAGGCGCGGATCATCACCGAGTGCGCCGTCTTTGCCGACCACATCGCCGTGGATGAGGAGACCGTCCGTCTCCACAGCCACCTCAGCCAGATGCGCCAGATGCTCGCAAACGGCTCTCCCTTCGGCAGAAAGGCGGACTTCCTGATCCAGGAGTTCAACCGGGAGGCCAACACCATCGGCTCCAAGTGTCAAAACGCGGAGATCGCAAAGGTGGTCGTGGATCTGAAAAGCGAGATCGAAAAAATTCGTGAGCAGATTCAGAACATTGAGTGAGCGTTACCAAATCACAGAATGAGGATAGAACGTTGAAGCTTTTAAACATTGGCTACGGCAATCTGGTGGCGGCGGAGCGGCTGCTCTCGGTGGTCAGCCCGGATTCCGCCCCCATCAAGCGCATCGTGCAGGACAGCCGGGAAATCGGCATGCTCATCGACGCCAGCTTCGGGCGGAAGACCCAGTCGGTGCTGATCATGGACACGGGGCACACGATCCTGTCGGCTCTCTCGCCGGAGACCATTGCGGAACGCTTCGAGCAGATCAGGGAAGGTGAATCGAATGGCTGAAAAAAGAGGAAAGCTGATCGTCATCTCCGGCCCCTCCGGCGCTGGGAAGAGTACGGTCATTCAGAAGCTGATGGAGCTGCGCGACGATCTGTGCTTCTCCGTCTCCGCCACCACCCGCGCCCCGCGTGAGGGTGAGCAGGAGGGGAAGGACTATTTCTTCGTCACCAGAGATATGTTTGAGCGCATGGTGCGCCACGGGGAACTGCTGGAGCACGCCGAATACGTGGGCAACTACTACGGCACCCCCAGCCGCTACGTGGAGCAGCGCCGGGCCGCCGGAAAGCACGTCCTGCTGGATATTGAAGTGCAGGGCGCCTCTCAGGTGCGCAGCCGCATCACCGACGCCATTACCATCTTCGTGATCCCGCCGAGTCTTGAGACCCTGCGTCAGCGGCTCCGGGACCGGGGAACCGACAGCGATACCGTGATTCAAAATCGCCTGAAGCGCGCCAAAGCGGAGTACAGAGAGGCGACCTTCTATGATTACATCGTCGTCAACGACGACCCCGATCAGGCAGCCCGCGAGCTGGACGGCATCATCACCGCCGCCTGCTGCCGATATGATGAGCGCAAGGATTATCTGAACATCTGAGCCTGATCCATTCCATTTGTTTATACTTAATAAGAGGTGTATATACTATGATGCTTTATCCCCCCGTTGCTGAACTGGCCGACAAGGCCGGCAGCCGCTATCAGCTGGTCAATCTCATCGCCCGCCGTGCCCGGAATATCGCCACGGCGTCCCAGATCACCGGTGAGATTCTGGAAGAGAAGCCGGTTTCCCTCGCCATCGAGGAAATTTACTCCGGCGAGATCAAGATCGTCGATCCGTGACCACTTCGGCCCGGACCGTAAAGGTCGCGGTATCCGCCGCGGCCTATGCCTTTGACCGGCCTTACAGCTATCTGCTGCCGGAGTCCATGGACTTCGTGCGCCCTGGCTGCCGGGTGCTGGTGCCCTTTGGGCGCGGCAACCGTCCGGTGGAGGGTGTGGTTCTGGCCATCCGGCAGGAGGAGCCCTCCGGCCCCATCAAAGTTGTACAAAAGGCGCTGGACGCCGAGCCTGTGCTGGATGCCGGGCAGCTGCGTCTGGCGCTTTGGATGCACAAACGCTTTTTCTGCACGGTCTATGACGCGGTGAAAGCCATCCTGCCCGCCGGGGTCTGGTACCGGATTGAGACGGTCTATCGGCTCCCGGACGGAATGGACGCAGAGCACGCCCTGAATGCCTGTACCACCGACAAGGAACGGATCCTGGTGGAGACGGTCTGCGCCCACGGCGGCAGCTGTGATCTGGAGGACCTTCAGGGGGCCTTCGGTGAGTTGGACGCCGTGCCCACGCTGAAGCTGCTGGTGAAATCCGGCATTCTGATGCTGGAGGGGGCGGAAAAGCGGCGCGTCAAAGACAAGGAAATCACCTACGCCGCCCTGGCGGTGCCGGTGGAGGACGCCCAGCAGGAGGTGCTGCATCTCAAGCGTTCGGCCAAGATGCAGGCGAGCCTTCTGGATCTGCTCTGCAATGTGGGCCGCGCCCCGGCAAAGGAGCTGTGCGTCTTTACAGGCGCCTCCATGCCCAGCCTCCAGGCACTCGTCACCAAGCAGCTGGTCACGCTGGAGCGGGAGACCGCCTACCGCCGCCCGGTGGAGCCGGTGACAGAGCGGCAGCCCATCCCGGAACTGACGGAGGGGCAGCGCAGAGCCTATCTGGGACTGCGCACCGATCTGGAGGCGCCCAACGCCGCGGCGGCGCTGCTCTTCGGCGTCACGGGCAGCGGCAAGACCACGGTCTATCTGCACCTGATCCGGGACGTACTGGAGCAGGGGAAGAGCGCGATTCTGCTGGTGCCGGAGATCTCTCTGACGCCGCAGATGATCCAGACCTTCTCCGCCTGCTTCGGCGACACCGTGGCCGTGCTCCACAGCCGTCTCTCCATTGGGGAGCGGTATGACGAGTGGAAGCGTATCCGCAAAGGCGACGCCAGAGTGGTCATCGGCACCCGCAGCGCGGTCTTTGCGCCGGTGCGGGAGCTGGGACTCCTGATTCTGGACGAGGAGCAGGAGGAGACCTACAAATCCGAAAACAACCCGCGCTACCACGCCAGAGAGGTGGCCAAGTTCCGCTGCGTGGAGCAGAACGCTCTGTTGCTGCTGGGCTCCGCCACGCCGGACGTGGTCAGCCGCTATCATGCCCAGCAGGGACGGTATCATTACTATGAGCTCCCCGGGCGCTACAACGAACAAGCGCTGCCCTCTGTGCAGATCGTGGATCTCAAAAAGGAGCTGCGCCTGGGCAATTCCGGCTCCGTCAGCTCCATCCTGCAGAGCGAGATCGAAGAAAACCTTCGCCGGGGAGAGCAGAGCATTCTGTTTTTGAACCGGAGAGGCACCAGCAAGCTGGTGACATGCGGCGACTGCGGCTATGTGTACGAGTGCCCGCGCTGCAGCGTCAGCCTGACGTTCCATCAGTTCAGCCGCTCCCTCCAGTGCCACCACTGCGGCTACCGTCGAAAGGTGGACGATTACTGCCCCGCCTGCGGCGGCGAGCTCCGGTATGTGGGCGACGGAACCGAAAAGGTGGAGGAAGAGCTCCACGCCCTCTTTCCCGGTGTGGAAACCCTCCGCATGGACGCGGACACGATCTCCCTGGCAGGCTCTCATGAGAGAATCTTGTCGGAGTTTCGGGACAAAAAGATCCCAATTCTGATCGGCACCCAGATGGTGACAAAGGGCCTGAACTTCGAGAACGTCACCCTGGTGGGCGTGCTTCTGGCAGACCAGAGTCTCTATTCCGGCGACCACCGGGCCAACGAGCGAACCTTCTCTTTGATCACCCAGGTTGTGGGCAGGGGAGGCCGCGGAGACCGACCCGGCAGAGCGGTGATCCAGACCTTCACGCCGGAGAATCAGACGATCCTCCAGGCGGCGAAGCAGGACTATCCGGGATTCTATGAATCCGAAATTGCCCTTCGGAAAATGCACGGCACGCCGCCGTTTTCCGAGATTTTGACCATCACGGTCTCCGGCATGAACGAGAGCAGCGTTCTGAAAGGCTGCGTGTTCATCCGGGACTACCTGCGCCACGAAACCCAGGGCTCCATGCAGATCCTGGGCCCTGCGCCGCTGCCGGTGGTGCGGGTGATGAACCGGTTCCGCTATCGGGTGACGATCTACGCCCCCGAGGGCTCCGGCGCAAGGATGCTGGCGTCCAGCATCGTGAAATATTGCAGCAGCGAAAAACAATTTCGGGATCTGTCCGTCTTTGCGGACGACGACCCGTACAACTAATGGAGATGAAAGAACATGGCAGAGAGAAACATCCTCAAGCGCGGCGACCCCACTTTGAACAAGCACTGCCGCCCCGTGACGGAGTTCAATGACCGCTTCCACACCCTGATGGACGATATGCGCCAGACCCTGGCCAAGTCCGGCGGTGTGGGCCTCGCCGCGCCCCAGGTGGGCGTCCTGAGACGGGCGGTCATCGTCCTGGAGACCAATGTGGCCGAGGGCGAAGAGGAATACATGATCGAGCTGGTGAACCCCGAGATCATCGAGCAGGACGGCGAGCAGGTGGGCGCTGAGGGCTGCCTCAGCATTCCCGGCGAGTTTGGCGTCGTGAAGCGTCCCCAGCACGTAAAGGTCAAGGCCCAGGACCGTGACGGCAACTGGTTCGAGGTGGAAGGCGAGGGCCTCACCGCCAGAGCCTTTTGCCATGAGCTGGACCACCTGGAGGGTACCCTCTTTGTGGACCGCGCCAGCCGGATGCTGACGGAGGAAGAGCTCAAGGAGCTGGGCATTTCGGAGGATGCGGACTGATGCGCGTCGTATTCATGGGCACGCCGGACTTCGCCTCTGCGTCTCTGGAGCGGCTATTAAAGTCGAGCCACGAGGTCATCGGCGTCTTTACCCAGCCGGACAAGCCGGTGGGCCGCGGCATGAAGCTGCAATACAGCCCGGTGAAGCAGGTTGCGCTGGAGGCGGGAATTCCGGTCTACCAGCCGGAAAAGGTGAAAAACGGCGAGGCGCTGGAGGTTCTGAAAGAGCTGCAGCCGGACATTCTGGCTGTGGTCGCCTACGGGAAGCTGCTGCCGGAGGATGTCTTGGAGCTGCCGAAATACGGCGCGGTGAACGTCCACGGATCCCTGCTGCCGAAGTATCGCGGCGCGGCCCCCATCCAGTGGGCGGTGCTGAACGGCGATAAAACCACCGGCGTGTCCACCATGTATCTGGCAAAGGAAATGGACGCCGGAGACGTGATCTTCTCTGAGGAGACCGAGATCGGCGAGCAGGAGACGGCGGGCGAGCTCTTTGACCGTCTGGCGGACATGGGCGCGGAGCTTCTGGTGAAGACGCTGGACGCCATCGAAGCCGGCACGGCCCCGAGAACGCCGCAGAATCACGCGGAAGCCACGTTTACCAGGATGATTGACAAATCCATGTGCCCCATCGACTGGAGCCGCACGCCCAGAGAGATTCTCAAGCACGTCTGCGGCCTCTCTCCGTGGCCCACGGCGACGGCGGAGATTGACGGCACGCTGATGAAGATTCACAAGGTGGAGATATCTGATCAGAAATCCTCCGCTGCCCCCGGCACGGTCTTTGCTGCCGGGAAACAGGGAATCACCGTGGCCTGCAAGGACGGCTCCGTGACCATCACGGAGCTGCAGGCGCCGGGTAAGAAGCGGATGCGGGCTGCCGACTGGCTGCTGGGCCATCCCATGAAGCTCGGATGAGCACTGCGAGAGAAGCGGCTCTGGCCGTTCTGCAAAAATGGAGAACCAACGGCGCCTGGTCGGAACCGGCCCTGAACGCCGCCATCCAGCGCGCGGGACTTGACCGCAGAGACGCGGCCCTCTGCACCAGAATCTGCTACGGAACCCTGCAGAATCTGGCACTGCTGGACGTCTTCGTGGACGCATATTCCAAAACCCCGGCAAAGAAGCTGGAGCCGAAGGTGCTGGACATCCTGCGAATCTCCATCTATCAGCTTCGATTTCTGCAGCAGATCCCGGCCCACGCCGCGGTGAACGAGGCGGTTGCGTTGTGCAAAAAAAGCGGCTGCGGACGAGCCTCCGGTCTGGTGAACGCGGTACTGCGGAGAGTCTCGGAAAATGGAGACCAGCTTCCGCCTCTGCCGGAAGAGACGGCGGATCGGCTTTCGGTTCTCTACAGTCACCCAAAGTGGCTGGTTGAGCTGCTGCTTGATGAGCACGATGCGGCATTCGTGGAATCCTTCTTAAAGGCAAACAACGATATTCCCGCGGTCTGCCTCCAGACCAATACGCTGAAAACCGGCACCGAAGCCCTGCAAAAGAAGCTTCAGGAGGCGGGCTTTCCCTGCGAATTGCACCCGAATCTCCCGGACGCGCTCCTGTGTCCCGGCGGTGATCTGGCGGGCACGGAGGCCTTCCGAAACGGGGAATTCTACATCCAGGACGCCGCTGCCAGAATGGCGGTGCTGTCCGCGGATGTACTGCCGGGTATGCAGGTGCTGGATGCCTGCGCCGCCCCCGGCGGAAAGAGCTTCGCCGCCGCCATTCGGATGCAGAATCAGGGCAGCATCCTGTCCTGCGATCTGCACGAAAACAAGCTCAAACGGATTCGCGAGGGTGCGGATCGGCTGGGTATCTCCATCATCGATACAAAGGCCCTGGACGCGAGACAGCAGCAGGGGAGCTATGACGTGGTTCTGGCGGACGTGCCCTGCTCCGGTCTGGGCGTCATCCGAAAAAAGCCGGAGATCCGATACAAGGATCCCGGGCCGCTGGAAAACCTTCCGGCGCTGCAGGGCGAAATTCTGGAAAACCTCTCGGAATGCGTGCGCCTGGGCGGTGTGCTGCTCTATTCCACCTGCACGATCCTGAGACGGGAAAACGAGGCCGTTGCGGAGGCGTTTTTGTCCTCCCATAGGGACTTTTCCTGCGAGGACATGCGCACTCTCTGGCCGCAGAGTGACGGCACAGACGGATTTTTCATTTGCAAACTGAGGAGATCGAAATGATCGATTTGAGATCCCTTTATCCACAGGAAATCGAGACCCTTTTGGCCGACTGGGGCGAGCCGAAATACCGGGCCAAGCAGGTGTTTCAGTGGCTCAGCCGGGACATTCAGAGCTTCGACGACATGACGAACCTCTCCAAGTCCCTCCGGGAAAAACTGAAAGCAGAATGCAGCCTCACCTGTTTAAAAATGCTCCGCAAGCAGGTTTCCAGTCTGGACGGCACCATCAAGTACCTCTGGCAGCTGCCGGACGGGGACGCGGTGGAGACGGTGGTCATGCGCTACAAGCACGGCAACACCGTCTGCATCTCCTCTCAGGTGGGCTGTCGGCAGGGCTGCGCCTTCTGTGCCAGCACCATCGGCGGCCTGATCCGGAATCTGGAGCCCTCGGAGATGCTCCAGGAGGTGCTGTGCTCCCAGGCGGAGTCCGGCATGAAGATCTCTAACATCGTCCTCATGGGCATCGGAGAGCCGTTGGACAACTACGACAACGTGATCCGATTCCTTCGATTGGTGAACCATCCGGAGGGGGCCAACATCGGCATGCGGCATATCTCCCTGTCCACCTGCGGACTTATTGAGCGGTTTGAGGATCTGGCCAACGAGGATCTGCCGCTGACTCTGTCGGTTTCGCTCCACGCTCCGGATGACGAGACCAGATCGAAGATCATGCCCGCCAACCGTGGACGCGGGGTGGAGGCGCTGATCTCCGCTTGCGAGCGGTACTATGAAAAAACCGGACGGCGGATCTCCTTTGAGTACGCCATGATCGACGGGGTCAACGACACCCCGCACCATGCAAAGCTCCTGGCGAAGCACGCCAGACGCTGCAGCGCACATGTAAATCTGATTCCTTTGAATCACGTGGAGGAGCGGGAATTCAAGCCCTCCACACCGGAGCACTTGCGCCGGTTTATTCAACTGCTGGAGGAGGCCGGTGTGAACGTCACCGTTCGCCGGAGTCTCGGCGGAGACGTGGACGCCTCCTGCGGCCAGCTTCGGAAGAAGGTCAAAGAACATCGCGCATAAGCGATGGAAGCCTCAGAATACCGACATTCTTTGGGGAAGGGGGTTCTGCCATGAAGCATTTTTCCCTGACGGACAAGGGCCCGGTGCGCCGGGACAATCAGGATTTTGCCAGTACGGAGACACTGCGTCCCGGACGCTGCGCCGTTGCGGTGGTCTGTGACGGCATGGGCGGTGCCAGAGGCGGACAGGTCGCCAGCGCCCTCTGCTGCGAGACGTTTCTGGACGATCTGCGCATGCATGTGAACGCCGGGAAAAAGAATGCCGTCCTCCTGCCGGTCTGGCTGCGTCTGGCCTGTGAGCGGGCCAACACCGCGGTCTTTGAGCGGTCGGAGGAGGACGAGAGCTGCGCCGGTATGGGCACCACACTGGTGGCTGCCGTGCTGCGGGGCAACCGCGCCGAACTCCTGAATGTGGGCGACAGCCGCGCCTATCTGGTGGGCCGAAGACATCTGCAGCAGATCACCAGAGACCACTCCTATGTGGCCGATCTGGTGGCCAGCGGCAGCATTTCTCCCCAGCAGGCGGCCCATCACCCAAACCGAAACCTGATTACACGGGCTGTCGGCGTGGATGCGAGAGTGGAGCCGGATCTCTACTCCGTCACCCTGCGTCCGGGACAGTTTTTACTGCTCTGCTCCGACGGTTTGGTGAATGCCCTCAGTGAGGAGCAGATCCACGCCCTCTGCCGGGCGCACCGGAAACCGGAGGACATCTGCCGCGCGCTCATCGACGCCGCTGCGGCCAATCATGCCCGCGACAACGTCACTGCCGCGGTCATTAAACCTTGACATGGGAGGACACCATGGAACGATCTCAGAATAAAAATATCGGAACGCTGCTGGATGAGCGCTATGAGCTATTGGAGGTCATCGGCTCCGGCGGCATGTCCGTGGTCTATAAAGCGCTGGATCATCGGCTGAACCGCTATGTGGCGGTGAAGATGCTCCGGGAGGAGAGTTTTTCCGATCCCGAGCTGCGGGGACAGTTTCAGGCGGAGAGCCAGGCCGTCGCCATGCTCTCTCACCCGAACATCGTCTCTGTCTACGACGTGAGCCATTCCAGCGACGTGGAATATATCGTCATGGAGCTGATCGAGGGCGTCACCCTCAAGCAGTATATCTCCGGCAAGGGGAGACTGACCCCTCAGGAGACGCTGTTTTTTGCCAGCCAGATCTGTCAGGCGCTGCAGCACGCCCATGAGCACGGCATCGTCCACCGGGACATCAAGCCCCAGAACATTATGATCGACCGCACCGGCGTGGTGAAGGTGGCTGACTTTGGCATCGCCGCCCTGGAGCACCAGAACGGAGACGAGCGTTCGGATACCGCCATCGGTTCCGTGCACTATATCGCCCCGGAACAAGCGCGGGGTCTGGACGCCGACGCCCGCAGCGACCTGTACTCCCTGGGCGTTGTCATGTATGAAATGCTCACCGGCCAGCTGCCCTATGAGGGGGAAAAGCCGGAGGAGATCGCCTTAAAACACATCTCCGGAACCGCCGAGCGTCCGCGGAAGCTGGTGCCGGAGATCCCGGAGAAGCTGGAGCGCATCACCATGAAGGCCATGTGCGCCGATCTGGCCCAGCGCTATCCCAGCGCGGAGCGGATGCTACAGGATATCGAAGCCTTCCGCACCACCAGCCAGAAGCCCCGCGCCGTCCAGCCGGATCCGGAAAAGCCCGTGGAGACGGAGCAGGTGGAGCTTCCGGAGGAGGAAGAAAAGCCGGAGCGGGAGCCCATCAGCATCCTCGGCGTGGGCAAGGAGCTCA
The DNA here is from genome assembly GCA_946187035.1 of uncultured Clostridia bacterium. GTDB lineage: Bacteria > Bacillota > Clostridia > Oscillospirales > Oscillospiraceae > CAG-103. Next base: position 44,243 of record CAMHPQ010000002.1, read on the forward strand.
CGGAGGCCCAGTACACCAGAAGAAAAAAGCGCGCCCGCCGGGTCAGCTTTTTCACGGGCATTTTCGCTGTGACATTGGTGGCTGTGGGACTGTTCGCGTTCCTGTGGAACTACCTGTTGCGGGATATCTTCTCCGAAGCTGAGCGGCTGGAAGTGATGGACTTCACCGGAAAGAACTATGAGAGCGTCATCAACGACGAGGATCTGAGCGACTATCGCTTCACCGTAGTTTATACTGTAGACCCGGAGATCGCCGAGGGCGTCATCGTGTCACAGAAGCCGGAGGCGGGAAAGAGCATGATGATCGTCCCGGAGGGCATCAACGTGCAGCTGACGGTCAGCACCGGCATCGTCCTGACCAAGATCCCCTATGTAATCAACTGGGAGTCCTCGGAGGCCATCTCCACGCTGGAGGACGCGGGCTTCCTGGTGCAGACCGAGGTGCAGGAGTCCAAGACCGTCACCGAGGGCTATGTGGTCTCTGTGGATCCGGAGCCGGGACAGTCTCTGGCCGCAGGCTCTACGGTGAAAATCGTCATCAGCGGCGGCCCGGAGCTCAGAACCGTGAAGGCCCCGGATGTGACGGGCCTGTCCGAATCTGCCGCCATTGTCCGACTGGAGAGCTCTGCCCTCATGCTGGGTGAGGTCTACAGAGAGGAGAACGACGCCCCGGCGGGCACGGTCTTCCGCCAGAGCACCGCCCCCGGAACCGAGGTGGCGGAGTTCACAAAGATTTATATCTGGATTTCCAACGGCCCTGCCGCAACGCCGACCCCGGCTGCGGAGACGGCCAATCCATGACAGGAGGAAGCCTATGCCCCAAGGCGTGATTATCAAAGCGCTCAGTGGATTCTATACCGTAAGCACCCCAGATGGGGTATTCACCTGCAAGGCCCGGGGCCGCTTCCGCCATGACGGCACCAGCCCGCTGGTGGGAGATCGGGTGGAGGTGCTGCCGGAGGGCGAGGGCAAGGGCCGCGTGGAGCAGGTTCTGCCGAGACGGAATCAGTTCATCCGCCCTGCCGTGGCCAACATTGATCAGATTATCATGTTTGCCTCCGGCGCCAATCCCGTGACGGATCCCTTCCTGATCGACCGGGTCACGGCCATCGCCGCCCACTGCGGGTGCGAGACCGTGGTCTGCATCAACAAGACCGATCTGGATAATGCGGACCGTCTCTATGAGATCTATTCCGGGGCGGGCTTTCCCGTGGTGCGCACCAGCGCCGAGACCGGCGAGGGTGTGGAGGAACTCAGAGCGCTGCTGAAAGGGAAGATCAGTGCTTTCACCGGCAACTCCGGCGTTGGAAAATCCAGTCTCTTGAACCGGCTGGCCCCGGAGCTGGAGCTCCCGGTTGGGGAGGTCAGCGACAAGCTGGGCAGAGGCAGACACACCACCCGCCACGTGGAATTCTTCGATCTTGGCGAGGGTACCTACATCGCCGACACGCCGGGCTTTGCCAGCTATGAGGTGGAGCTCATCGAGCCCATCGCCTGTGAGGAACTGCAGTATGATTTCCGGGAGTTCCGGCCCTATCTGGGCGGCTGCCGGTTTCAGGACTGCGCCCATCTGAAGGAGCCGGACTGCGCCATTCTGGCTGCGCTGGAAGCGGGAGAGATCGCCCCGGAGCGCCACAGGAGCTATCAGCGGCTCTACGAACAGGCAAAAGCCATCCCCGAGTGGGAATTGAAGAAACGAAATTCGTAAGGAGGGAAGACCGTGCTGGAGCGGCTGCAGGCGGCGGAGGCCCGCTATTCCGAGATCGAAGCCAAGCTCGCCGACCCGGCCTGGTATTCCGATCCCAACGTCTACCAAAAGCTCTATCGGGAGCAGCGGGAGCTGCAGCCGGTGATCGAGGCCTATCGCGCCTACACGGCCACGCTGGATGAGATCGAGCAGGCAAAGACCCTCCTGGACGATCCGGAGCTGGCGGAGATGGCGAAGGAGGAACTCTCTGCGGCTAAGGCGCGGCTTCCGGACCAGGAGCACGCCTTAAAACTGCTGCTGTTGCCCAAAGACCCCAATGACGAGAAAAACGTGATTCTGGAGATTCGCGGCGGCGTCGGGGGAGAGGAGAGCGCCCTCTTCGCCCACAGCCTATACCGGATGTACGCCATGTACGCGGAGAAGCACGGCTGGAAGCTGGAGGTTGTGAACCTGAATGAGACGGAGCTGGGCGGCGTCAAGGAGCTGAGCGCCATCATCGAGGGCGCCGGCGCCTATTCGAGATTGAAATTTGAAAGCGGCGTCCACCGGGTTCAGCGTGTCCCCGAGACGGAGTCCGGCGGTCGGATCCATACCAGTACCGCAACCGTGGCTGTTCTGCCGGAGCTGGATGAGGTGACATTCCAATTGGATCCCAAGGATCTGCAGATCGACACCTATCGCTCCAGCGGCGCCGGCGGCCAGCACGTCAACAAGACCGAGAGTGCCATCCGCATCACCCATCTGCCCACCGGCACGGTGGTGGAGTGTCAGGACGAGCGGAGCCAGTATAAAAACAAGGACCGCGCCATGAAGATCCTGGCCTCCCGGCTCTATGCCATGGAGCGGGAGAAGCAGGAGCAGGCCGTGGCCGCCGAGCGGAGAAGTCAGGTTGGCACCGGCATGCGCAACGAGCGGATCCGTACCTATAATTATCCCCAGGGCCGCGTGACGGATCATCGGATCGGTCTTACGCTCTATAAGATCGATCAGATCATGGACGGGGACCTGGATGAGATCATGGACGCGCTGATCACCGCCGACCAGGCGGAGCGGCTCAAGGCGTCCACCGAAGAAGCATGAAAACAGAGATCATCAAAACCGAATATCAGCACGCGGCGGCGTTAATTCGAGCCGGTGAGCTGGTGGCTGTTCCCACCGAGACTGTCTACGGCCTTGCGGGAAACGGTCTGGATGTGGGGGCTGTGGAGCAGATCTATGAGGTGAAGGGCCGCCCTGCCATCAAGCCGCTTTCCCTGATGGTTCCGGGTGCGGAAGCAATGGAAAAGGTTTGCGTCAATGTCCCGAAGGCCGCCTATGCGCTGGCAGAGAAATTCTGGCCGGGGCCGCTGACCATCGTGCTGGAGTCCTCTGAGCAGGTACCGGAGATCGTGCGGGCAGGCGGCACCACCGTGGGCCTTCGCTGCCCGGATCATCCGGCAACACTGGAGCTGCTGCGCTGCGCAGGGGTGCCCTTTGCTGCGCCTTCGGCCAATCCCTCCGGGGAACCCAGCCCGAAAACGGCGGGGGAGGTGCTGCGCTACTTCGACGGTAAGATCGCCGCTGTGGTGGATGGCGGGCCCTGCGGCATCGGCACCGAATCCACCATTGTGGATCTTTCCAAGACACCTTACCGAATCCTGCGTCAGGGAGCACTGCCCGAGGCAGAGATCTGGGACGCGCTGGTGCAGTCTATGCGCATCGTCGGCGTCACCGGCGGCAGCGGCTGCGGCAAGACCACGTTTCTCCAGGCTCTGGAGCAGCGTGGCGCCATGGTGCTGGACTGCGACGAGGTCTACCACGAACTGCTGAAAACCTCGAAGCCCATGCTGGATGCCATCGACGCCCGATTCCCCGGCGTGGTGGATAACTGCGTTTTACAGATCAAAAAACTGGGGGAGATCGTCTTCCGTGACGCAGCTGCGCTGGAGGATCTGAACGGCATCACCCACCGATATGTGACCGAGGAGATTCAAAAAAGACTCCGGGATCACGCGAAAAACGGCGGCACATCCGCTGCCATCGACGCCATCGCTCTGCTTGAGAGCGGCATGGGAGAACTGTGTGATACCATCGTCGGCGTCACCGCGCCGAGAGCGGCCAGAGTTGAACGGCTCTTGAAGCGGGAGGGCGTCACTAGAGCCTACGCCGAAAGCCGCATCGACGCCCAGAAGCCCAACGAGTGGTTTGCGGAGCACTGCGATTTGATTTTAGAGAACAGCCACACGCTGCAAGCGTTTGAACAGCAATGTGAGAAACTGAGTATGGAGGTACTGAAATGAGCAAAGAAAAGGATTGGCGGGAGAGCCTGTTTTACGAGCAGAAGAACGGCTATGACCTGATCGACTCTGAGGAGACCAAGCTGGTCTACGCCTATGCCGAGGGTTACAAGCGCTTCATGGACGCCGCCCGCACCGAACGGGAGGCCGTGCGCGTCTCCATCCAGCTGGCGGAGGAAGCGGGTTTTAAAGCTTACGAGCCTGGCATGGATCTGAAAGCTGGCGATAAGGTCTATCTGAACAACCGGGGCAAGTCCCTGATTCTGGCGGTCATGGGCTCCGAGCCGCTGTCTGAGGGCGCGGTTATTGCAGGGGCTCACGTGGATTCCCCGCGGCTGGACTTCAAGCAGCTGCCGCTGTATGAAGATACCGAGATGGCGTACTTCAAAACCCATTACTACGGCGGTATCAAAAAGTATCAGTGGGTCACGATCCCGCTGGAGCTCCACGGCGTGGTGGCGCTGAAAAACGGCGACGTGATCGACGTCTGCATCGGCCAGGATCCCGACGATCCGCAGTTTGTCATCACCGACCTGCTGCCTCATCTGGCGGCGGATCAGATGAAGAAAACCATGTCCGAGGGCATCAAGGGCGAGGGGCTGAATATCCTCATCGGCAGCGTGCCCTACGCCGACGACGGCAAGGACCGGGTGAAGCTGGCCATCCTCAGCCTGCTGCACGATGACTACGGCATCACTGAGGAGGACTTCCTCTCCGCCGAGCTCACCGCCGTCCCCGCCTTCCAGAGCCGCGACATCGGCTTTGACCGCAGCATGATCGGCGCCTACGGCCACGATGACCGCGTCTGCGCCTACGCAGAGCTGCGGGCCATTCTGGATCTGAAGACCCCGCGCCGTACCGCCGTCTGCATTCTGGCTGACAAGGAGGAGATCGGCTCCGAGGGCGTCAGCGGTATGCAGTCCAAGGCCTTTGACACCTTCATGGAGGATCTCTGCGAGGGACAGGGCGTGGCGCTGCGCCGCTGCTTTGAAAAGAGCTTCTGCCTCTCCGCCGACGTGTGCAACGCCTTTGACCCCAACTATCCCGAGGTCAGCGAGAAGCGCAACGAGGCCAAGATCAACTACGGCATGGGCATCTGCAAGTACACCGGCGCCCGGGGCAAGAGCGGCACCAGCGACGCCTCCGCCGAGATCGTCGCCTACCTGCGCAAGCTCTTTGCGAAGAACGATGTGATCTGGCAGCTGTGCGAGCTGGGCAAGGTGGACCAGGGCGGCGGCGGAACCATCGCCAAGTTCATGGCCGAGCGGAACATTGACACCATCGACGCCGGCGTTCCGGTGCTGAGCATGCACGCTCCCTTCGAGGTGGTGTCCAAGCTGGACTGCTGGATGACCTACAAGGGCGTTCTGGCGGCCTACAAAGACTGAAAATCCCTGAAATATCAACAGATTCAAGGCAGATTTCATGATCTTCATGAAATCTGCCACTTGTGCTTTTTAGAAAAGTATGCTATGATATACATTCAGGGTTACATAATGTGATTTCCGCTTTCTGGAGGGATTGCCTTTGACAATCATAAATGCCATCATCCTGGGCCTGGTGCAGGGCATTGCGGAGTTTCTGCCCATCTCCAGCTCCGGACATTTGTCGGTACTGCAGAATCTGTTTCACATGTCCACCACAGAGCAGGGACATCTGTTCTTTGACGTTCTTCTGCATCTGGGCACGCTGATCTCCATTCTGATCGTCTATTGGAATGACATCGTCTCTATGATCCGGGAGCTGATTCTTCTGTTCTCCGGCGGCGGAAACGGAAAAGGGAAAAAGCAGCCGACGCTGCCTATGGCGAGATTCGTGGTGATGATTATCATTGCAACCATTCCGCTGGCGCTGATTCTGCCCATCAAGGATCAGCTGGAGCAGCTCTACTACCACACCTTTGCCATCGGTCTGTTTTTCCTGCTGACCGGCTGCATTCTGTATGTCTCCGATAAAATGCCCACCGGGAATCGGGACGCCCGCACCATGACGGCGTTGGATGCGCTGCTGATCGGCATCTGCCAGTGCGTGGCGGTGATCCCGGGCATCTCCCGCTCCGGCACCACCATCACAGCAGGCATGTCCAGAGGACTGGATCGGGACTTCGCGGTGAAGTTTTCCTTCCTCATGTCCGTTCCCGCGGTTCTGGGCTCCGCGATCCTGACCTTTGTGGACGCGGTGCGGGAGGGCATCGACGCCTCTCTGATTCCGGCCTATCTGATCGGCACCGTGGTCGCTACGGTGGTCGGGGTTTTTGCCATCCGGCTGGTTACGCGCATCACCAGCAAGGGCCGCTTCGGCAGCTTCTGCTACTACTGCTGGGGCGCCGGCGCACTGACGTTGATTCTCTCTCTGGTTTTCTGATCAACACTTTACTGTAAGGAGTACTTTCATGGCGAAAGCAAGTTCCAACAACAAAACGAAATCCACCGCCAAACGACCGCCGGCCAAGGGCGCGCCCACCAAGTCGTCGTCGAAGAAAAAGACCACGGCTGCGGCGGCTCCGGAGCCGAGGGAACCGGCGGTGCCCATGATGTGGGTCTATGCCGGAATCGCGCTGATTCTGGGCGTTTTGGCCTTCATCGGCTTCTTCCTGCAGGAGGGCTCCAACGACGGCTTCCTGCTCAGATATTTTAGAAGCTTCCTTATGGGCATCATCGGCTACGGTTATTGGGTATTTCCCTTTGCCATGGTGCTGCTGGCGTGGGTGTTCGTCGCCCGCAATCGGGAGAGTCTGGCGTTCCGGATCACGGCTGCCATTCTGCTGCCGATCCTCCTGGGCGGTTTCCTGCATCTAATTCTCTGCAAGGTGAATTTCACCGAGGGCGATGTGGGCGCCATGATCGGCGAGCTCTATTTGAACGGGCAGTCCGGCGCAGCCGGCGGCGTCATCGCGGGCGGTTTCGCCATGCTGCTGCAGGCAGCTTTGAGCAAATATGTGGCGATCCCGCTGCTGCTTCTGGCTTTCGCTTACTGCCTGCTGCGGTGCTTCTATTTCACCGTGCGGAAGTTTGTCTCCTGGCTCCAGGAGCGCAGCGAGGCCCAGTACACCCCCGAGAACGCCTATGACGATTTCTATGACGAGCCGGTTCCTGTGAAGCCCGCCGCCACGCGCACCACCCGCCGTGCGGCGCCGCCCACCGCAGCCGAACAGCCGCTGGAGCCTGTAAAGCCGAAAGCGCAGGTTCAGCAGGTGCAGGCCCAAAAGCCCACCGCGAAGCTGCAGAAAACCAACTGGACCTTCGACATTCCGCTGGACGGGGAGCCGGAGCGCAAGCCCGCCGTGAAGGATACCACCAACGTCAAGCCCCTCACCATGGAAGAGGCTGCCGATCTGGCCGGCGTGGATCTCTCCAGCGAGGACGGCGAGAAGGTCAGCAGCCCTAAGGGCGCGAAGAAGGCCGCTGCCGCCGCAGTCGCTGCGGAGACGGCTGCCATCGCCTCTGCCATCGACAGTCAAGCTTCGGAGCATCCGACCTATCAGCTGCCGCCGGTCTCTTTCCTGAAGGCAGGTACCCGCAGCCGCGCCGACGCCACCGAAGAGGTGCAGTTCAACCGGGATCGTCTGGAGACTGCCCTCAACAGCTTCGGCGTCAACGCCAACATCCGAGACATCACCCGCGGCCCCACGGTCACGCGCTATGACCTCCAGCTGGAGGCAGGCGTAAAGCTCAACAAGATCACCAATCTGGCAAACGATCTGGCCCTGGCGCTGGGCGTGGAGAACGTCCGCATCGCCCCGGTGCCTGACAAGATCTCCACCGTTGGCATTGAGGTGCCCAACAAGATCAAGAGCACCATCGGCCTGCGTGACATCATCGACACCAACGACTTCCGCAACGCCAAGAGCAAGGTCTCCTTCGCGGTTGGCAAGGACATCGGCGGCAACAACATCATCGGCAACATCTCCCGGCTGCCGCACATGCTCATCGCCGGTACCACCGGTTCCGGTAAGTCCGTGTGCTTAAACTCCCTGATCCTGTCTCTGCTCTATGAGGCCACACCCGACGAGGTGCGTCTCATCATGATCGACCCCAAGATGGTGGAGTTCACGGTCTATAACGGCATCCCGCACCTGTATATCCCCGTGGTCAACGACCCGAAGAAAGCCGCCGGTGCCCTCCAGTGGGCGGTGGTGGAAATGCTCAAGCGCTACCGCCTGTTCTCCGAGGTGCAGGTCCGCGATCTGAAGAGCTACAACGAGCTGCAGGAGAGCGATCCGGACGGTGAGAAGCTGCCCACCGTTGTCATCATCATCGACGAGCTGGCCGACTTGATGCTTTGCGCCGCCAAAGAGGTGGAGGAGAGCATCTGCCGCGTTGCCCAGATGGGCCGCGCCGCCGGCATGCACCTGATCATTGCCACCCAGCGTCCCTCTGCGGACGTGATCACCGGCCTCATGAAGGCCAACATCCCCAGCCGCATCGCGCTGAGCGTCTCGTCCGCATTGGAGAGCCGCATCATTCTGGATAACCCCGGGGCGGAAAAGCTCATGGGCAACGGCGATATGCTCTATGCCCCCGTGACCCTGGGCAAGCCGCTGCGTGTGCAGGGAGCCTTTGTTTCCGACGAGGAGCGGGAGGAAGTCATTAACTTCATCAAACAGAATTCCGAGGCGGATTACAGCCAGGACATCATGGATCAGGTGGATCAGAACGCTGTCAAGGCGGATTCAAAGGGCTCCGGCTCCGGTTCCTCCGGCGGAAGTGACAGCGCGTCTGCCGATAAGGACAGCGACTATGACGAGCTGCTGCCCCAGGGCGTGGACGTGATCCTGGAGACCGGACAGGCCTCTGTCTCCATGCTTCAGAGAAGATTGAAGCTGGGCTATTCCCGCGCCGCCCGTCTGGTGGACCAGATGGAGGAGATGGGTGTGGTTGGTCCCTTCGAGGGCTCCAAGCCCAGAAAGATCCTGATCACCCGCGAACAGTGGCAGGAGATGCAGCTGGTCCAGGGCACCGCGCCCGGCGAGGTGCTGCGCACCCAGATGGATTTCGCGGATTCGGAAACTGAGGAATCGAATGACGATGAAATTTAATGCTAACACCGCGGGGCTGTCTTCGGGCGGCCCCGCGAATCCGGTTGAATACATCCCCGGCTCCGATTTTGCGCCGCAGCTCAGTGACGCGGAAGCAGGGGCGTACAGCGTTCTGGCCCTGGCCCACATTGGGGACGGGGTCTATGAGCTCATGATGCGCACGGCGCTGGCGCAGGCCGGCGTCACCGCTGTCCAGCAGCTCCACCGGGAGACGGTGCGGCGGGTAAATGCGCCCGCACAGGCTGCGGTGATGACCTCCATGCTGCCCCTTTTGACCGATGCGGAAATGGCGGTCTACAAGCGGGGCCGCAACGCCAAGGTGAATTCCGTGCCCCAGCACGCCAACATCTCCGAGTACCACGCCGCCACCGGGCTGGAGACCCTCTTTGGCTGGCTCTGGCTTCGGGGAGAGACGAAGCGTCTGACGGAGCTGTTCAATTCTGTGCACGCAGTAGGGAGGGTCTGAAATGCCGCTGGATGCTGTTTTTCTGTCCGGCGTCACCGGAGAGCTGAAAACGCGCATCACCGGCGCGAAAATCGATAAGGTGCAGCAGCCAGAACGGGACATGCTGCTTTTGAGTCTGCGTCTATTGAACGGCAACGGACGTCTGTTGATCCACGGCGGTGTGGGCAGCGCAAGAGTGCATTTGACCGAGGGACGCTTTGAAAACCCTGCCGAACCGCCCATGTTCTGCATGCTGCTGCGAAAGCATCTGGTGGGTGCTCGGATCCGGGAGGTGGAGCAGCCTGCAGGGGAACGCATTCTCCTGCTGCGTTTAGACGCCAGAGACGAGCTGGGCAACGAGACGGAAAAGACCCTTGCCGTGGAGATGATGGGCCGCCAGTCCAACGTGATCCTGGCAGGTCCGGATGGCCTGATCCTGGACTGCATGCGAAGGGTGGACTCCGCCATGAGCGCCGTACGGCCTCTGCTGCCTGGAATACTGTACCGCCTGCCGCCGAAACAGGAAAAACCCGATTTCTTTGAAGCCACACCAGATCAGAAAAGACTGCTGCTGGACGCCATGGAGCCCGGCGCCGCGCTGGATGCCTGGCTGCTGAAAACCTTTTCCGGACTCTCTCCGCTGCTGTGCCGGGAACTGTGCCATCGGGCGTTCGGTGAGACGTCCCCGCGCTTCCTCTCCCTGACTGCGGATCAGCGTGAGCGAATACTCCATGAGATGGACGGCCTCTGCGCTCATGTCAATGCCGGAGCCCTCCAACCGATCATTCTGCTGGACGGTGATAAGCCCAAGGATTTCAGCGCGGTTCCGATTTCACAATACGGTGAGGCGCTGCAGATGGAAGCCCGGGACAGCTTTTCCGAGCTGCTGGATGAATTCTATCTTCGCAGAGACAAGGCCGAGTCCATGCGCCGCAAGTCCCAGACCCTGACGAAAACCGTTAAAACCCTCCGGGATCGAACGGCGAAGAAGCTGGCTTTGCGGACGGAGGAACTCCACCGGAGCGAGGATCGGGAGCAGCTCAGAAGAAAAGCCGACCTGATTACCGCCAACCTGTACCGGATGCAGAAGGGCGACACAAAGCTGCTGGCGGAGGACTTCTACGAGGAGGATTATCCCACGGTGGAAATCCGGCTCGATCCCCTGAAAACGCCTCAGCAGAACGCCGCCGTACTCTACAAGCAATACCAAAAGGCCAAAACTGCCGAGCAGCACCTCACCGGCCTGATCGCGGAGGGAGAGAAGCAGCTAGCCTATCTCAACAGTGTTTTGGATGTGCTTCATCGCGCGGAGAGCGAACAGGATCTTGCCGACATTCGTGCAGAGCTCCGACAGACCGGTTATTTAAAACCGGAGAAAACCAAAAAGAAAGAAAAACTAAAGCCCCGCGCCCCGCTGCGGTTTGTGTCTGACACGGGCTTTAAGATCTTGGTTGGCCGCTCCAACGCCCAGAACGACGAGCTGACCCACCGAATCGCCAGACGGACGGATCTCTGGTTGCACGTGCAGAAGATCCATGGCTCTCACGTGATTGTGCGCTGCATGGACGCAGAACCGGATGACGTTACCATCCAGCAGGCGGCCTCCCTGGCGGTCTATTACTCCCAGGGCCGCGACGGGGGCAAGGTGCCGGTGGACTATACCATGGTGCGCAATGTTCGCAAGCCTTCCGGCGCGCTTCCGGGAATGGTTCTCTATACCACCTATCAGACGATTCTGGCATCTTCCGACGAACATCTCCTGAAACGGCTGAGACAGAATGATGAATAGATAACAGGAAAATCTCTCCGTAACCGGAGAGATTTTCCTGTTGCCGATTTTGAAACAATATATTTCAAAGAATTCAGAGAAAGAACGGGTGATATTTGGAACATCAGACAAATTCCATTCTGTATTCTTATATAGTTTTACTAAATGGACGGCTTGACGAAAAACACGAAATGTTGTAGAATACTTATTAACTTATAATTAAGATTATCATGCCCATTTTGTCAGAAAGAGGTAGTTCCGATGAAGGGAATTATACTTGCCGGCGGCGCCGGAACCAGACTGTATCCACTCACCAGGGTGACCTCCAAGCAGTTACTTCCGGTGTATGATAAGCCGATGATCTACTACCCGCTGTCAACTCTGATGCTGGCGGGAATTCAGGATATTCTGATTATTTCCACGCCGGAGGATCTGCCTCGCTTTTCTGATCTTCTGGGAGACGGACACCAGTTTGGCATCCACCTCTCCTATGCCATACAGCCGAAGCCCGAGGGCCTTGCACAGGCTTTTTTGATTGGTCGTGATTTCATTGGCGACGATTCCTGTGCTATGATCCTCGGCGACAATATTTTCTACGGCAATGGACTCGGCTATAAGATGCAGCATGCCGTGAAAATGGCAGAGGTAGGAAGGGCAACAGTTTTCGGCTATTATGTCGAAGATCCGGAGCGATTCGGCGTGGTGGAGTTTGACCACCGGGGCCGTGTGGTTTCTCTGGAGGAGAAGCCAGAAAAACCGAAAAGCAACTATGCTGTCACCGGTCTTTATTTCTATCCAGCAGGTGTCAGCGACCTTGCCGAATGTGTAGAGCCCTCCGCCCGGGGCGAGCTGGAGATCACGTCGCTCAATGACCTCTATCTGAATGAAAACCAGCTGGACTGCGAGGTGCTGGGCCGCGGCTTTGCCTGGCTGGACACCGGCACCATGGACAGCCTGATGCAGGCGGCAACCTTCATCCAGACCATTCAGAACATGCAGGGCATCATCGTCTCTGCGCCGGAGGAGGTTGCTTACCGGCTGCATATGATCAACCGGGATCAGCTGATTGAATCTGCCAAATCCTATGGAAAATCCAATTACGGGAAGCATTTGTTGGCGGTGGCTGAGGGTCGCATCCCGAAGTAAGGAAAGGAATTTGCCGATATGACCATCATTGTTACCGGCGGCGCCGGGTTTATCGGAAGCAATTTTGTCTTCCATATGCTGAAAAACCATCCGGAGGACCGGATCATCTGCCTGGATAAGCTGACTTATGCAGGCAATCTCTCCACCCTCGCACCGGTGATGAATCAATCGAACTTCCGTTTCGTGAAGGATGATATCTGTGATCGGGAGGCGGTCTACCGGCTGTTTGAGGAGGAGCACCCCGACATCGTGGTGAATTTTGCCGCGGAATCCCACGTGGATCGCAGCATTGAGACGCCGGAGATTTTTCTCCAGACGAATATCATCGGCACCGCCGTTTTGATGGACGCCTGCCGCAAATACGGCATCCGGCGTTACCATCAGGTCTCCACGGACGAGGTCTACGGCGACCTGCCGCTGGATCGCCCGGATCTCTTCTTCACTGAGGAGACGCCGATCCACACCTCCAGCCCTTACAGCAGCAGCAAGGCCAGCGCCGACCTGCTGGTCATGGCCTATCACCGCACCTATGAGCTGCCTGTGACCATCAGCCGCTGCTCCAACAACTATGGCCCCTATCATTTCCCGGAAAAGCTCATTCCGCTGATGATCGTCAACGCTCTGCACGACAAGCCGCTGCCGGTCTACGGCGAGGGCCTCAACGTGCGCGACTGGCTCTATGTGGAGGATCACTGCAAGGCCATTGATCTGGTGATCCACAACGGACGCGTGGGCGAGGTTTATAACATCGGCGGCCACAATGAGATGCGCAACATCGACATTGTAAAGCTGATCTGCAACGCCCTCGGCAAGCCGGAAAGCCTCATCACCCATGTGGCAGACCGGAAGGGCCATGACATGCGCTATGCCATCGACCCCACCAAGATTCACAACGAGCTGGGCTGGCTGCCGGAGACGAAGTTTGCAGACGGCATTGAGCAGACCATCGACTGGTATCTGCACCATCAGGAGTGGTGGGAGACCATCATCTCCGGAGAGTACCAGAACTACTACGACAAGATGTACGGCAATCGGGCGGTGCTGGTATGAAGGGAAAGCTGATTGTGATTGAGGGTCTGGACGGCAGCGGAAAGGCCACCCAGGCAAAGCTGCTGTATGAGACGCTGTGCGCCCAGGGCAGGGAAGTCCGCGAGGTCTCCTTTCCGGATTACGAGAGCGATTCTTCGGCTCTGATCAAAATGTATCTCGGCGGTGCCTTCGGCTCTGATCCCAGTGATGTGAACGCCTTTGCCGCGTCCTCGTTCTATGCGGTGGATCGCTATGCCTCCTACAAGACCTCCTGGGGAGAATTCTATGAAAATGGCGGCGTCGTGATCGCTGATCGCTACACCACCTCCAATGCCATCCACCAGTGTTCCAAGCTGCCGGAGGAGCAGTGGGACGCGTTTTTGGATTGGCTCTTTGACTTTGAGTACCGGCTGCTGGGCATTCCGGCGCCGGACAGCGTGTTTTATCTGAAAGTGGACCCGGCAGTAAGCCAGAAGCTCATGACCGGCAGATACCACGGTGACGAGAGCAAAAAAGACATCCACGAGAGCAATCTCGCCTATCTGGACCGTTCCAGAAAGGCCGCGGAGTACTGCGCGGATCAGCTCGGCTGGAAGACGGTGCTTTGCTCCCACGGGGATACCATGCGGAGCATTGAGGAGATCCATCAGGAAATCATGGCTTCCTTTTAAGGAAACTCTGGAGGGATAACGGTATGACATTCAAACGTCTGTGGTGGACGATCCGAACGGCCCTCACAAGGGGCGGGAAACGCCGCGCCGATTATGCCAGAAAGCAGAAAATCTATGGCATGGTTGGAGAAAACGTGACGCTGCAGTCCAGAACCATCCCCATTTATTCTGAGCTGATTCGCATTCATAACAACGTTTCCGTGGCGCGAAATGTGGATTTCTGCACCCACGACATCATCCACCGCGTTCTGAACCGGATGCCGGACTCTGAGGGGTTTCGATTCCGGGAGCAAATCGGCTGCATCGAGATTATGGACAACGTGTTCATCGGCTCCAATTCTGTGATTCTGTACGGTACCCGCATCGGGCCGAATGTGATCATCGCGTCCGGTTCCGTTGTGACAAAAGACTGCGCGCCGAATTCGGTCTATGCCGGCTGTCCGGCGCGGAAAATCGGTACGTTTGAGGACTATGTCAGCAGACGCAGACTTGCCGAGCAAAACAATACCATTTCCACCACCACGCACAATCAGGCGCTCACACCGGAGGAAATCCGAAATGCCTGGCAGGTATTTGAAAGGAACCATTCCGACGCTTAATACATGAAAAGGATGATTACAGCATGCCGATCAATGTAACTCGATCCTCCATGCCGTCCATGGAGGAATACATGGAGGAAATCCGGCCTATTTTTGAAAGCCGATTTCTGACCAACATGGGCCCGGTGTATAAAAAGTTTCAGCATCAGCTGATCGACTATCTGGGCACACAATACATCTCTCTGTTCGTCAACGGGCATATGGCCCTCGAAATGGCAATCCAGGCTCTGGGACTTCAGGTTCCGGGCGGCGAAGTGATTACGACCCCGTTCACGTTCGTGTCTACGACCCATGCCATAACGAGAAACGGCTTGACCCCGGTGTTTTGTGACATCAAACCGGATGATTACACCATGGACCCGGAGAAGATTGAGGCGCTGATTACAGACCGCACGGTTGCGATCATTCCGGTGCATGTCTATGGGAATATCTGTGATGTTGAGGCCATTGACGCCATTGCGAAAAAGCATGGATTGAAGGTCATCTATGATGCTGCCCATGCTTTTGGCGAGACTTATAAGGGCGTGGGGATCGGCAATTTTGGCGACGCCTCCATGTTCAGCTTCCATGCCACCAAGGTGTTCCACAGCATTGAGGGCGGGGCAATTGCGTTTAACGATGCCCAATACCGTGTGCGTCTGCATGAGCTGAAAAACTTCGGCATTCACGGCAAAGAGGACGTTCTCGCCGTCGGTGCAAACGCCAAGCTGGATGAATTTCGTGCGGCCATGGGTATCTGCAACCTGCGGCATATTGATGAATATATCCAGTCCCGCGAGGAGGTTGTCACCCACTATCGGGAGCGCCTCGGCGGAGTGAAGGGGATCCGTCTTTGCCAGCCCCAGGAGGATGTGAAGTCCAATTACGCATATTTCCCGGTCTACTTTGCAGAAAAAGAGTTCGGCAAGAGCCGAGATCTGGTATATGAGGATCTCCAGAAGCAGGAGATCTTCGCCCGCAAGTATTTTTATCCTGCGGTGAATGAGATGACCTGCTATAAGGGCCTCTATCCGCAGAACACGCCCGTAGCGCACGATGTCTCCACGCATATTCTCACGCTGCCGCTGTACGAGGGGCTCAGCAGGGAGGATGTGGACCGGATCTGCGATGTGATCCTGTATGCCTGATTATAAGGAGCGTTCTTCCATGAAAAAGCTTTTGCTGCTTGGTGGATCTGCCCAGCAGGTAATCGCCATCACAACAGCAAAGCAGATGGGTTATGAGACGATTCTCTGCGACTATCTTCCGGACAATCCCGGACAATACGAGGCAGATCGCTTTTATCTGATCAGCACAACGGATCTGGATGCTGTGCTGGAGGTAGCCCGCAAGGAGAAAATTGACGGCGTTCTGGCCTATGCGTCCGATCCCGCCGCGCCCACGGCGGCCTATGTGGCGGAGCAGCTGGGATTGCCCGGAAATCCATATCGCTCTGTGGATATTCTTTGCAGCAAGGATAAATTCAGGAAGTTTCTCGCTGAAAACGGATTCCATGCTCCCCAGTCTCGCGGATATGATTCCGTAGAAAGCGTTTGTGAAAGTGCGGAACGATTTCGCTACCCTGTGATTGTAAAACCGGTGGACTCCTCCGGAAGCAAAGGCGCTACGGTTCTGCATGGCCCGGAGGGGCTCGTTGAGGCGGCGGAATTTGCCCTGTCCTTCTCCAGATGCCATCGCCTGATTGTTGAGGATTTTATCGTTCGGAAGCACCCGTACCTTGTAGGCGGCGACATCTTTGTCGTGGATGGTGAGATCGTGCTCTGGGGCCTGATGAACTGCCATCGGGACGCCTGCGTGAATCCCCTTGTTCCGGTTGGAAAGAGCTATCCGCCTCAGCTGGAGCAGAAGGATTTTCAAAACATTCAATCGACCCTGCAGAGTATGGTGACAAAGCTCGGAATCCAAGACGGAGCCCTGAATGTGGAGCTGATTGTAGACGACCAGGACCGGGTCTGGCCCATTGACATCGGTCCCCGCTGCGGCGGAAACATGATCCCGGATCTGCTGGGTATGATTTTTGACGTCAACATGGTGGAGATGAGTATCCAGGCCGCCATGGGGATTCCCGTTACAGCAAGATGCAAAGACCCGAAGCCGTATTACGCAACACACAATCTCCACGCTGCGCGCGACGGTGTTCTGGAAGAAATCCATATCGCCCCGGAGCTGGAGCCCATGATCATTCGGCGTGCGTATTACCAGCAGCCCGGAAGCGACGTGCATTATTTTGACAACGCCTCCAAGGCGCTGGGTATCCTGTTTTTCCGATTTGAAAGTGAAGAACAGATGCATCATTATCTGACAAGTATCAATGATTACATCGAAGTCCGCGTGCGCTGAATGCCGCGCAGATTTCTGAAGGGAGTCACGCTCTATGGAGCGAACCGAGTTTACCAAGGCAATGCGCTGGCGCTGCGCCAAGTATCTGGCGGAAGATCGTTTGCCGCTGGTCAATGCACGGCTGGATGACGTTTTGGTTCGTGACACGTTTTATACCCGCTATGGAAAACGTGCGATTGACATTGTTGTGTCTCTGATCGCCGTTCTGGTGACGCTCCCGATCAATCTCGTGATCGGAATCATCACTTTTTTCGACGTAGGACGCCCGATTTTCTTCAAGCAGATCCGAATCGGAAAGGATGCAAAGCCGTTTCAGATCATCAAATTCCGCAACATGCGAAACACCTATGACGCGCATGGAGACCTGCTGCCGGCGTCTCAGCGTATCACCAGATTCGGGCGCTTTGTCCGCAAAACCTCTTTGGATGAGCTGTTTAACTTCTGGAGTGTACTCAAGGGCGATATGAGCCTGATTGGCCCGCGTCCGCTGGTTCCGGAATATGTACATCGTTATAACAAACGTCATCGTCAGCGTCTTGCAGTTCGCCCGGGACTGGAATGCCCGCCGCGCAAACTGGACGGCCATGTCTGGACGTGGCAGGAGCAATTTGAAAATGACGTTTGGTATGTGGAGCATCTGAGCTTCAAAACCGATTGCATGATGTTCTGGAATCTGGTTCGCTTTGCCTTTGACCGCAAGAGCGCTGCTGCCCGTGCGGGTGTAAAGCGAGGCATTTTCATGGGTTACGATTTGGACGGGAATGCTATCAATATGGATGGCGTTCCGCAGGAATATATTGACCGCGTCGCCGCAGAGATGGACGGAACCGAAGAAGCGGAGCTGATCTGGGAAACCGATGTAGCCTCGCCTGCGCTGTCTGTGTGAGGCTGACCACGGAGTTCATTTATGAAGAAATATGAAGGAAAAACGCTGCTGATGCTCGGGAGCAACATTGCTTCTGAGGATATTGTGCGTTATGCCAGAGAAAACGGTGCATACACCATTGTCGCAGATTATTTCCCGCCGGAGCGTTCTCCGGCCAAGCTGGCTGCTGATGAACATGTCCTCATCAGCACGACGGATATGGAGAAGCTCAGTCGTCTGATTCAGACTCGACGGGTGGACGGCGTTCTCTCCGGTATCAGTGAGTTTAACATTCAAAAAGCCATGGAGCTGGCGGAGATGAACCATCTTCCGTTTTACTGCGATTTGCGCCAGTGGCATATGATTGAGGAAAAGCATCTTTTCCGCACATTGTGCGAGATGCACGGTGTCCCGTGTCCGAAGACCTATTTCATCGGCAGGGAAATCGACGCGGCTGCATGCAGGGGAATCCGCTATCCCGCGATTCTCAAGCCTGTGGACGCCAGTACTTCTGCGGGTATTTCCATCTGTGCCAACGAGCAGGAGCTGCTGGCCCATGTGCCGGAAGCACTGGAGCATTCCCACGTCGGGCGAATCATTGTGGAAGAATTCGTCAGCGGAGACGAGTTTACAGCTCACTACACCATTGCCAACGGCAAAGTTACCCTGGCTTGCATGGATTTTCGGTACCCCGTGGCAGTGCACGAGGGACGTGTTACAACGATTCCCGCCGCCCGGATCTACCCGAGCCCATATCTGGAGCCATACCTGCGTCAGGTGGATCCCTCCATGCGTTCTCTTTGCAAATATCTGAAGCTTCAGGACGGTATTTTGTTTGTGCAGGGACTTTATGATTCCGACACGGACGAATTTCATATCTTTGAGGCCGGGCTGCGCAGCGCCGCCGAAGCTCCGTATCGAATTCTGCGGGAGATCAATGGTGTGGATGCGATGCAGGTGCTGGTAGACCATGCACTTTCGGTTCCCACGGATTTCCCTTCGGAACTGGAGGATCCGTTCCTGCACGGAAAATGGGGCGGAGTTGTGTCTATGGTTGGCCATGGCGGCGTAGTCGGCAGCATCGAGGGACTGGAGGAGGCTGTTGCGGCGACGCCCGGCGTCATCAGTTACGAAAGTCGCTATCCGGTGGGAAGTCGGGTGCCCAGCGGTGATACCCTGCGGCAGATTATGATTCGGTTTATTATGATCTGCGACAGCCGTGAGCAGCTTGCGCAGGAGATCACTTATCTGAACGAACATATCACCGTCCTCAACGATCAGGGTGAGAATATGGTCGTTCGGTTTGATCCGGAGCGTATATTTGATATAAAGTGAGGTTGCAATGAAGATTCTTCTTTCCGGCGCCGGAGGGTTTCTCGGCAGCCATTTGCTCCAAACGCTTGCGCAGCGGGGGACTGCGGTCACTGCGCTGACCTCAAAAAAAGAGGCGCTGCAGGATCAATATGCCGCCTATCCCAACGTGTACGTTAGCACCATGGAGGAGCTCCGCTCCGGGAATGTATGCTTAGGGGATGACACCATTCTGATCAACTGCGCATTTCCGCGTAACGCCGACGGCGTCAAAATGGCCTCCGGTCTGCATTATGTGCAGTCGTTGCTGGAAACTGCTGTGAATAATGGCGTCTGCGCAGTGATCAACATCTCCTCCCAAAGTGTTTACAGCCAGACCAGGGAGCGCCCTGCAGATGAGCAGGAGCCGCTGAACCTGGAGTCTTCCTATGCGGTGGGCAAGTATGCCGCCGAATTGCTGGTGAACGCAATCTGCAGAGACGTCCGGCACACCAACCTGCGCATGGCCAGCCTCATCGGCCCGGGCTTTGATCAGAGAGTTGTAAATAAGCTGGTGCGCAGCGCGCTGCAGACCGGTGCTGTCACCATCCGGGAGAGCGGACAGCGATTTGGATTCCTGGATGTGGAGGATGCCGTGAGCGGAATCCTCTGTGCGGCGGAAATGCCGACGGAGGCGTGGAAGCCTGTGTACAATCTCGGGCCGGACGGAACCTATACGCTCTCCGAGATGGCGCAGCAGATTAAAACGGTGCTGGGCAGTGCGTATCAGAGAGACATTGAGATTAAAATCCTTCACAATGAAGAGATTTCTGCCCAGAACACGGCGCTTGACTGTGCGCTGCTTCGTTCCGATACCGGCTTCCGTCCTGCGATTCCGCTGGAGGAGAGCATCCGCCGGATCGCCGCTGAGCAGATGCAAGGAACCTGGCAGGACTGATCCGGGCTCCGGCAATCACTGAAAGGGAGAACTTGTAACATGAATCGAAAAGTCGTATATACGATTCGCAAACTCCTTCCGGATATCCCTGCGCTCCACCGGAAACTTGCGGAGATGAAGCTGAAGGAATTCAGATCGCAGCTTCTCACGGTGGAGCAGGTTCAGAAGGGCGAAGCTGATCCGGACGGCATTTCGGCGTTGATCGAAGCGTGTGAAGCAGATCGCGGCGGCCAGATCCGGAAGCTGACGGAGGACTATGACGCATATTTGAAGGCAGCTGGGATCACTTACACGCCGGAGGAGTATGAATCGCGCCGAATCCGGATGCTGTTTGACTGCCTGGCCTATGGCTTTACACCGGAAGAAGTCGAGTATTATAAACTTCGTGAGCGCACTCTGGAGCAGAAAAAGGCATACTATACCGACATGAACCGTCGGATGATGCCTTACATCATGAGCAATTTCAAGCAGCTGCAGTATGTTTATGACAAGGCTGCCACCTATGAAAAGCTGGGAAGCTATTTCAAGCGGGAACTGATCAGCATCAATGGAAATGCGGATTTTCCGAAGTTTGAGGCATTTGCTAAGAAACACGATGCGATGGTTGTCAAGCTGGTATCCGATTCCTGCGGGCACGGAATCTCTCTGGTAAAACCGGATCTTGAGCACCTGGGCCATCAGTTTTCGGAGATTCTGGAAAAAGGGAAGTGCTCCATCGAGGAGCGTATCATTCAGGCGGATGTCTTGGCGGCCTTCAACCCGTCATCTGTGAATACCGCACGTGTGATTTCCTTCCAGACACGCCACGGCGTACAGATCGGCCCCTGCTTTTTCCGCACCGGGCGCAAAGGCGAGTTTGTGGATAATGCCGGCTCCGGCGGCGTTTTTATCGGCATTGATCCGAAGACCGGCATCCTCAACAGCGACGGACACGACGAATACCAGCATGTATACGAGGAGCACCCGGATTCGGGACTTGTATTTCGTGGATTTCAGCTCCCGGACTGGGAAGGGTGTATCGCACTTGTCAAAGAGATGTGTGCGGTGGTGCCGGAAATCGGGTATATCGGCTGGGATCTCGCCTATACCGATCAGGGCTGGATCGTGGTGGAGGCCAACGGCGCGAGCCAGATGGTCAGCCAGATCGACTATGATCAGGGATGCAAGCCGGAAATTGAGCAATTTATTCAGGATCGCACGAATCGCAGCATTGACCTTAACCGGATACAGAGTGACGGACGCGCACGGGTTTTTAATGTGGATTAAAGCAGATCCTATCGCATCAGGAAAGGTAGTTTGAGGAATGGGTCAGGTTGATTTTGTCCTTCTGTGGGTGGACGGTTCCGATCTTGCGTGGCTGGAAGAAAAGAAGCAGTATGATCCCCGTGTGACGGACGCTGCCTCCTGCGCCGCACGCTATCGCGACTGGGACAATCTGCAGTATTGGTTCCGGGGCGTGGAGCAGTTTGCACCGTGGGTGAATCGAATCTTTTTCGTCACCTGGGGTCACACGCCGAAATGGCTGAACACGGCACACCCCAAGCTGCAGATTGTCAAGCACACGGATTTCATCCCCGCGCAGTATCTGCCGACCTACAACTCCAACACCATTGAACTGAATCTGCACCGGATTCCGGAGCTGTCTGAGCAGTTTGTTCTGTTCAATGACGATATGTTTTTGATCCGTCCCTGTGAAGAGTGGGACTTTTTCGAGGATGGTCTGCCGCGCGATGAATTTGTTTTGAACGCCATTGTTCCCAGCAGCGCCATGCCGATCATCGGCCACACGAACGTAAACAATACCGGTATCATCAACCAGTATTTCAAAAAAGAAGAGGTTTTCCGGAAATACCGCGGGAAGATATACAATTCCGCCTACGGGAAAAATCTGATTCGTACCGTCATGCTCTCCCGGTGGAGCAGCTTTGTGGGCTTCCGGAACCCGCACCTGCCCCTGTCCCACCTGAAGTCCACGTTCTCAACCCTTTGGGAACTGGAACCGGAGAAGCTGGACGCGACCTGCGGCAACCGCTTCCGCCAGTTCAATGACCTGAACCACTGGCTCATGCGCTACTGGAACCTCTGCTCCGGCAAGTTCATTCCAAGAAGCTCGAGCTTCGGAAAGCTGTTCAATGCCTCAAGCGATAATCAGGCAGCGGTTGACTATATCCGCAATCAGAAGGGCCACATGGTCTGCATCAACGATGGAATGGAGACCTTCGATTTCGATCAGGCCAAGGCGGAGATGATTGAAGCAATGGAGTCCATTCTCCCTGAAAAGTCCAGCTTTGAGCTCTGACGGAGGCGAACATGAGTAAGCTTGCAAATCAGTTCCGCCGCGCGGCGGACAACCTGATGATTCGTCTGTTCTCGCTGTTTCCGCTGCGGAGAGACCGGATCCTGCTGATGAGCGACGGTGATTTCTGGGACAATACCCGGGCGTTCTATGACTATTTGATCGCCAGGGGGATCCACGAGACCGCTCAGATCGTCTGGCTGGTGGATCATCCGGAGCAGCACCAGGCCAATGCGCCGAAAAACGTGAAGTTTGTTCGGATGCACGCGTCACATCCATTACCGGCGCGGGATTACTACCTGGCCACGACTGCCTGTGTGATCTATACCCATCAGCCGCCGACCGCACTGCGCAGAGCGGGTCAGGTCTTCATCCATACGACGCACTCCGCCTCACAGCTGAAAGCGTCCAAGAGCTTCCTCTCCAGAGACAAGGAGAAAATCAACCTTCCGGATTATCAACTGCGCTGTGGTGTGGATGGTGTGGAAAAGTTCAAGCTGGGACACGCCTACAAAGATGAGCAGTATCTGGTGCTGGGCATGCCCCGCCTGGACCAGGTGTTTACCGAAAAAGACTGTATTACGCCCCTCGCTCCCGTCTGGTGCGGCGAGAAACTGATTCTCTCCATGGAGACCTTCAAAAAAGGCGGGAATTTTGACGATTCCGACAATGACAGCGATGTGTTCGGAATCAACGTCATTCATTCAAAGGATGAGCTGCTGGCGCTGAACCAGTTCCTTTCCGATCAGGGTTATCTTTTGATGGTGAAGCCCCATCACAAGCAGGATCTCGGCTTCCTGGAGTTTCTGGAACTGGACCATATTCTGTTTGTCACCGATGAGCAGCTTCGCTCGAATGACATTCAGCTGTGTGAGCTGATTGGAAACTGTGATGTCATGCTGACAGATTACTCTTCGGTGTTTTATGATTTTCTGCTGTTGGATAGACCGATAGGATTTATGATCAGCGATATGGAAGACTATAAGCGCGGATTCATTGTAGATGATCCGCTATCGGAGATGCCGGGCGAGAAACTCAAGACGCTTGAGGATTTGAAAAGCTTTCTGCTGGCTGTAAAGGCTGGGGAGGATCCCTGGCAGAGTGAGCGGCTGCGGATTCGTGACCGGGTCTTTGCGCATCAGGACGACAAAAATAGTGAGCGGCTGTACCAGTGGCTGGTGCAGAGGGGCGTATTGCAGGTAAGAAGATAAAGAATCGGGAAGAAGGTGAAATGCAGTGAATACTGATGCGCTTGCACGCGCAGAGCGAGCCAGGGGGATTACAATATCCTGGCAATATTTGCTGCTTGGAATTGCAGTGCTGTTTATGGTTCCTTCACCATATCTGCAGCGTTTCAATATGTTCGACATGATCTACAATGCCGGCAGAATTTCTATTTCTGTGGTTGTGATCATTTATTGGCTGTGCGTGGGGAAAAAATCCTGGGCATGGGTTTTTACCATGATCGGCTACTATGCCTGGATTCTGTTTGTTTCGGTCCTGTACGGCGCCAGCAGTTCCATTGTTAAAAACTGTATTTTGGCTATGGTTTATGGACCGGCGCTGGTTATGCTGGTGGATTTGTTTGCGAGAGCAAATTATCTGAGAAGTATCACAGCGGTTCGCAGAGCGCTGGAAATCCTGTTTTGGCTCAATGTGATTTCCGTTATCCTGCGGCCAAAGGGACTCTACATTGCCATTGAAGCAAACCAGAATTTCGGTTATTTCCTTGGTATGCGCAACAATACCATTGAGATTATTCTGCCGATGCTGGGGCTTTCGCTGATTGAGGAGCATCTGACCCGTCAGAGTCTCCCGCACACCACATTGTTGACTGCTGTGGCATTGCTGACTTTCATGGTGAGCAAATCCATGAATGCGGTTCTGTGTATGGTATTTTTGTTGGCCTATATTCTGTTTATTTATCATGGCAAAACGCTGCGCATTCTGAATATCTGGTTTTATTTTATTGTCTCCGCAGTCGTTACGTTTTTGCTGACTGTGCTCAATATTCAGCAGAGATTTGAGCACTTTGTGACTTCTGTATTGAAGAAGAGCGTCACACTGACCGGTCGAAGCAGAATTTGGGAGAGTGCTCTGCCTTATATCCGCCGCAAATGGTTTATCGGCTACGGCGTAGAGTCAGAGGCCGTAAAATCCTCAAAGATTCATGCGGTCAACTCCTGTCATAACTACTTTCTCGATTTTTTATACTACGGCGGTATTATTTTGATGCTGCTGATCATTGTGCTGCTGATTATCACCACGGTGCGGCTCTATCGAGAGAATGACAGCAAGACCGCTGAGGCTCTGGGCTTGATCTTTGGCGCGTATTTCATTCTATGGCTTGCAACGCCGATCCACAGAATGACGATTTGCTATATGTTCCTGTTTTGGTTTGCCGCTTATCGCTGCGGCGCGAAGGTAGAGTTCAAAATCAGAGCGGCGAAGCGCCGAAAACGGCTCATCAGTGTTCGATTAAGGCGCGGAAGCACCGCAATTTAGAGATTTCGGGAGGATACAGTCATGGTTATTGGATATACGACCGGCGTTTATGATCTGTTTCACATCGGACATTTGAACCTTCTGAAGAATGCGAAGGGTTTGTGCGACAAGCTGATTGTCGGCGTCACGGTGGATGATCTGGTGACTTACAAAGGGAAGCACGCCATGATCCCCTTTGAGGATCGCATTGAGATTGTCCGGAGCATCAAATATGTGGACGCCGCTGTGCCGCAGTATGACATGGATAAGCTCAAAGCCTGTAAGGAATTGGGCGCTTCCATCCTGTTCGTCGGAGACGACTGGTATGGCACAGAGAAGTGGAAAAAGTATGAAGAGGAGTTTGCCAAGGAAGGCATCAGAATCATCTATTTCCCCTACACGAAAGGCATTTCTTCCACGAAAATCACGAAAGCACTGAAGGCCGGACGCGGTGAAGAGTAAGAATGGGGGATTTGCTTGATCGTCGATAAAAACTACTGCATGAGTTCCTTTTTGATGTACCGTTTTGTGGTGGATCAGAACAGGTGCTTTCACGAGAAATACCCGAATCCGGTTACGCAGTATGACATTCCACGTGTGCAGATCGGAGACAGCTTCGAGCTGGAGTCCCATCTGAAGCAGGTTGTGGAGCAGGCCTGCCGCGGAAAAAAGACCGCGCTTGCCCTCAGCGGCGGCATTGATTCCGCCATTCTGGCGAAGTTCATGCCGGAGGGGTCGGTGGCCTACACGTTCAAATGCGTGGTTCCTGGTGTGGAAGTCACAGATGAGTCTCCTGTTGCTGCCCGTTATGCGGAGCAATGCGGTCTGGAGCATCGGATTGTTGAGATCTATTGGGAAGATTTTGAACGCTATGCGCCGCTGCTTATGGCACGGAAGCATGCGCCGACCCACTCCATTGAGGTGCAGATCTATAAGGCCGCTCTGCAGGCGAAGGCGGATGGCTTTGACGCAATGATCTTCGGCGAGACCGCAGACTGTGTCTACGGCGGCCACAGCAGCCTGCTGGCGCAGGACTGGGCCATCGGGCCTTTTTCGGATCGCTGGTCTTTTGTGAAACCCTATCATGTCCTGCGTGAGCCGCAGTGGATCATGGAGCCCTATCGGGAGTATGAGCAGGACGGCATGATCCGGGTTCCGGAGTTTCTCACGGATTTTGAATTTTACGCCAGCGTAAACTTTTACATGAACGCCACGGCCCTTGCGGATATGGAGCTGATTGTTCCCTATGCCTCCACCCATATGAAGCATCCGCTGGATCTGCAGCGTGTGCGGGCGGGGGAGAACAAGTATCTGGTTCGCGAGGTGTTTCACAGACTTTATCCAGACTTCCAGGTGCCGCCCAAGACCCCCATGCCCAGACCCATGAACGAGTGGCTGGAGCACTGGGAGGGGCCGACCCGCCCGGAATTCTGGCCCCATTGCACCAACGGCATGACCGGCGATCAGAAGTGGCTGGTCTGGGCGCTGGAGCGTTTTCTGAACATGTGTGATGCGTGAGTGCAGGGCTGCTTCACAGGACGCAGAACACAGTGTGAACTGCTGACGATGCAGGCAAGAGCGGATCTCAGGGTTGGGATCTGTGTTTGCCTGCAGCGCGGCAGTTCTGTTATCACGGCACGAAGCTTCACACAATCATTCACAAACAGTGTAATCGGCAATACAGCTTTTGGGGTTGCTTTGCAATGAATCATTCTCGCACAACGAATACAATCTATAATTTTGTCAGCAGCATGGGAGGTCAGCTGATCACGATTGTGATGCAGTTCATTGTCCGAACTGTGTTTATCAGCACGTTGGGGAAGTCCTATCTTGGCATCAACGGACTGTTTACCAACATTCTCTCCATGCTGTCTCTGGCGGAGCTCGGCGTGGGCAATGCGATCATCTTCAAGCTCTATGATCCCATCGCCCGGGATGATCACCACCGGATCGCGGTTTTGATGAAGTTTTATAAAACCGTCTATCGGTGGATCGGTCTGGTGGTAGCAGCGCTTGGACTTCTGCTGATTCCGTTTCTTCCTTCGCTGATCAAGGACTATGACAAACTGGCGTCCTTAAATCTCAACGCTGCGTTGATTTTCTGCCTGTATTTGCTGCAGAATGTTTCCTCCTATCTGTTTTTTGCTTATAAAAGCGCGCTTTTGAGCGCAAATCAGAAGGAGTATCTTATCAACCTGATCAGCTACTTTTTCCTGATTGGCGCCAACATCCTGCAAATTGTCTGTCTGTATCTGTTCAAAAGCTTTGAGCTCTATGTGGCAATTCATATTGTTCAAATTATCGGACAGAACTTTGCCTGCGCATGGATGGCCAATAAGCTGTACCCCTATATCAAAGAAGAGACGCCGGAAAAGCTGTCTTCTGAGGAAGCCAGGGGCGTTTTCAAGGACTGCTCAGCACTTTTCCTGTATAAAGTCAACGGCGTCGTTGTGAAATCTACGGACAACATCATCCTGTCCAAGTTTCTCGGCCTGGACATGGTTGCCATGTACTCCAACTATTACATTTTTTATACGACGCTCCGTACACTTTTTAATAAGATCTTCAACTCCGTATCGCACAGTCTTGGAAATCTTCATACGACCCATGATGTGGATCACGAGTTTGAGATATTCAACATCGTTATGTTCGTCGCTGCGATTTTGGGAGGTGTATCCTTTGTGGGAATCTCCGTCGTCAGTGATGAGCTGATTGAGGCCTGGATCGGCAAGGATTGGGTGCTGGGTCGGCCGTTCTCCATTCTGATGGGTCTGGAGCTGTTTACCGCGCCGTTCAAAAACGCCTTGAGTCGTTATCGCACAACCATGGGTCTGTTTCGTCAGGCGAAATACCGGCCCGTCCTGGGCATGGTCATTAATCTTGTGGTTTCCATTGCCCTGGTCAATGTCTGGGGTATCAGCGGTGTTCTGGTTGGCACGATTGCCTCCGACTGGCTGACCTTCATGTGGTTCGATCCGTTGATTGTTTTCCGGCACGGATTTCAGAATCGTTTTTCCGTATGGCGCTATTATGGCACCTTCCTGATGTATTTTTTCGCTGCCTGTGTCTTGCTCGCGCTGAATTATTTGATTTGCAGCCATATACTGGTAGGCCTCGGATGGATTTCTGTGATCGTGCATGCGGTTATCTGCGGAATTACTGTACCGACTGTCATGGTATTGCTCTATATCCGCAGGCCGGAGGGACGGTATATGCTTTCCTACGGAAAGAAGTTTCTCCGCAAGCTGAAAAGATGATGGGATATCTGAGTCAGTCCTTTCAGATCTCAGAATGTCTCAGCAAGAATCTCCAAAATGAAAGGAATACGCATGAAATCTTTTAAGTCTGTTCTGTTTGTCATTGCCTGGGTCGCCATGCTGGCAGCCGAGGCCTATGCGGCGCTGCGGCTCTGGAAGCTGAGTATGCTGCCGCTGAAGCACAAGCTGCTGATCACCATTCTGTTCACAATGCTGTGGCTGCTGGCAGGGCTGATTTATCTGCTTGGCGCAAAGGCCCAGCGGGGCAAGCATCCCGGGCGCTGGCGGCGAATCATCGCCTGGCTGCTCACGCTGGCTATGATCGGCGGCGGGCTTTACAGCGTTCGCGTCTCCGACCAGGTGGATGAGACCATTGATAAGGTGACAGCCAAGGTTGCCGTCACTTCCTCTGTCGCTGTCTATGTGTTGAAGGACGATCCTGCGGAGTACATCGAGGATGCGAAGGACTATACCTTCGGCATCACCGAGAGTTATGACGCCGCAAACACTCGGGCCGCGGTCAAGGAGCTCAAGGAAAAGCTCGATGGCATTGAGACGGTTTCCCATGATGCTGTGGTGGATATGGTGGACGCGCTCTATGAAAAGAAAGTGAACGCTATCATCCTCAACGAGGGCTATGCCTCCATCTTGGAGGATCTGGATGACTATGAATCCTTCTCCGAGGATACCCGCATCCTCTATGAGGTGGTGATCGAAGAGGGTGATGCCGAGGAGATCATTGAGGGTACCATTGCTGAGGACAGCAAAGTGGAAATCGGGAAATATGATCTCAATATCACGAATCTTCAGCCTGTAAACGTAACCCAGGAGCCCTTTGTTCTCTATCTGAGCGGCTCGGATACCCGGAGCAAGATGCTCACCACCAGCCGCAGCGACGTGAATATCCTCATGGTCATCAACCCAGTGAGCAAGCAGATCCTGATGGTGAATACGCCTCGTGATTATTATGTGCCGAATCCCGCAGGTAGAGGCGCCCTGGACAAGTTAACCCATTGCGGAATTTACGGAATTGGCTGCTCGGTGGGCGCACTGTCGAACCTCTATTCCATTCCGATCAATTACTATGCTCAGATCAATTTCACGGGCTTTGAGACCCTGATCGACGCCATCGGCGGCGTCACGGTGGAGTCCGAATCTGCCTTTACGACTCTGAACGGAAAGCATCAGATCGTGGTCGGAGAGAACCACCTCAACGGCGCGCAGGCCTTGGGCTTTGCCCGGGAGCGCTATGCCTTCGCCACCGGCGACAACCAGCGTGGAAAGAACCAGATGAAGATCCTGACCGCTGTCATCGACAAGCTCTCCGCCGGAACCATCATCCTGCATCATGCGCAAATTCTGAACAGTCTGCAGGGAATGCTTGTGACGAATGTCAGCGGGGATGAGATCAACAACCTGGTGAAGATGCAGCTCAGTGACGGGGCGCAGTGGAATGTGAAGTCCTTTGCTGTCACAGGCAACGGCGGCAGTAACTATACCTATTCCATGCCGAACTTCCGTGCCTATGTCATGTATCAGGATACGTCTCTGGTAAATACGGCCAGCAGTCTGATTCAGCGTGTGCTGAATGGCGAAACGCTGAAGAAAAGCGACGTTGCAAAAAGCGCTTAACACAATAAGTATCAGACCGTCTCTCATAGAGGCGGTCTGAATTCGGAAAGGAAAGCTTATGATTCGGATTTACGGCACACTGGGGCCCGCCTGCGCGGATGCGTCGATACTGGCAGAGATGCTCCGAGCCGGGATGAACGGCATCCGGCTGAATCTCTCCCATATTATGCTGAGCGATGCGGCTGATCAGATCGAAGCCCTCCACCGGGCGGAGCGGGAGACCGGCATACAGGCAGAGCTTCTCATTGATCTGCAGGGGCCGGAGGTTCGCATCGGGAAGCTTCCGGAGCCCCTGATGCTTGCAGAAGGGAATACTGTCTCCATGGGGGAGAACATTCCGGTTTCAGAAGCGGTTTTGGATGCGCTGGAGCCGGGACAGCAGCTGCTGCTGGATGACGGAAAGCTGCTGCTGGAGATGGTCTCAAACCGCACGGCCATCGTCCGCCGCGGCGGGGTTCTGCAGAGCCGAAAAAGTCTCGCCATCAGCGGCGCGGATCTGCATCTGCCCGCGCTGACGCAGGATGATCTTGAGAACCTGCGCCACATGTCTGAGTTTGGCGTCACCGGCGTCATGCAGCCCTTTGTCCGTGGCCCGGAGGATCTGATCGCATTGCGAAGCGCCCTGGATACCAGCGGCGGGCAGCATGTACAAATCTTTGCGAAGATCGAAAACCAACAAGGAATGGCCCATTTGGAATCTCTGTTTTCCCATGCCGATGAGATCATCATCGCCCGGGGAGATTTGGGGAACGCCGTGACGCTCTGCGGTCTCCCGGCTGCGCAGAAGGAGATTGCCGCCCGCTGCCAGATGGCGAAACAGCCGTTTCTGGTGGTGACGCAGCTGCTGGCCACCATGGAACACTCCAAGGTGCCAACACGAGCAGAGGTCAGCGATGTCTTCAACGCCGTGCTGGACGGTGCGGATTCGCTGATGCTCACGGGAGAAACGGCAGTAGGAGATTATCCCGTGGAATCCATCCGCTGGCTTCGTCAAGCTGCGGATGCGGCAGAAGCATATATAGAGAAACAACCGCGCTGATTCCAGCGCGGTTGTTTCGATATTCGAATCAATAATAGATAGAGCTTCGACGCCTTTTTGGGCGATAGTGAACACCGGAGACGATTCCCATGGCTGCAAATGTGGCGAGCAGGGAAGAGCCGCCATAGCTGAAGAAGGGGAGCGTAATACCGATGACCGGGGTGATGCCGATACACATGCCGATGTTTTCAAAGGCCTGGAAGGTCATGAACGCTGCCACACCAAAGCAGATCAGCGCGCTCATGGAGTTGCCGGAGCGAATACCCACCATGACGCATCGAATGATGATGGCTGTCAGCAGAAGTACGACCACGATGCAGCCAATCATGCCGAGCTCTTCACCGATGACTCCGAAAATAAAGTCGGTGTGTTTTTCGGGGAAATGGCTGGACTGGCTTTGCGTGCCGTGATATAGGCCGGTGCCGGTGAGTCTTCCGGAAGCCAGGGCAATTTTGCTCTGATGAGCCTGCCAGTTGATGCCGGTATTGGTGGGGTCAATGGAGCTGTCATAGGGGGCCAGGATGCGCTGCTTCTGATAGTCCTTTAATACGAAATTCCACAGCAGAGGGATCATAGCGGCGATGGCAGCAAAGCCAATGGCAAACCAGCGGAGGGCGAAGCCTGCAGCAAACAGCATCACGATGAAGATGAAGAAAAAGATCAGGGCGGAGCCCAGGTCCTTGGAGGCTGCCAGGATAACGCCGAAAATCAGAACAAAGTGTCCTGCAAGCTGTACTGCGGACAGGGGAGCGTTCAAGCCCTGAGGGCTTTTCTGCAGGGTGGAAATCTGCTTTGCCAGAACGATGGTAAAGGTCAGCTTGACGATCTCCGTGGGCTGGACGCCGATGCCCAGGAAGCGGTACCAGGCCTTGTTGCCGGTGCCGTCGTCCACGCCGAAAATCAGAAGACCCAGAATAAAGACAACGTTGAAGATGGTCAGAATCAGCCACTT
>CAMHPQ010000003.1 GCA_946187035.1 uncultured Clostridia bacterium
ACACGTTACTGAAGTTCCTCCTTCTTTTAGAGCATTTCCTAAACATCACCACTGCAGTTGCACGGCACAATTTAGTACTTTCATTATTAATACTATCATCAAACCACTTTGTGAAAACAATTATTCCTTCCATTAGTCATACAACGGTCCGTAATATAGGAAGACATCAAAGAGATTGTATTTCATCTACTATCTGCATCACTTCCGGAACAAGGTTGTTTAGGGAGATAAAGTTGCGAATGGTATCTCCACTGACTCCTTACGCGTTTCCAACCTCATCATCGCTGCGGTACTTCGCCGACTTCTTCGGCGCATTCAAATCTGTCCGCGCTCCTTGCCGTTTGATCGCGTCAAGTCGCATTTTGTATGCTTTGGCGCGCTCGCTTGGCAGCACATCTTCTCTCTGGGCGTTAGAATCTACGAGCTGAATAATAGCTTCATCATTGTTCAGATTTCGGATGATGCACGGCATATCCACATATCCTGCAAGCTCAGACGCCACCTTTCGTCGATGACCTACTATAATCTCATATCCGCCCTCAAATCGAGGCCGAACGATAGCAGGCATGATTACACCGCTTGCTTTCACACGTTCAATCGTATCCTGCATAGCCGCATCGTTTCGGATTTCGTAAGGGTGATTTGGGAATGGATAAAGATCTGTAAGTGCTAAGCGCACCACGGTCTCTTCTTTCCGGAGCGTATCCGGTTGAGCGCGCGCTCCATTTTGCCTCTGATTGAAAGAGACGGTTTCTTTTAACATATAGAATCCTCCTTAAGTTGCATGAGATCAAGATAAAACGAGGAAGAGCTATTCCGCTCATCCTCGTTTTCTAGTTTTCACTCGCTATTTACTGTCAATACAATGGGTTGGACAAACATTGAAAAGCATCTTGCTTCTCCACCATAGAAATAGTAGGCCATCCCCACTCACGCCTATAGAGACCTCAAAGGAGCATTCCTAGTATATCAAAACTGGCAAGTGGGAAAAGGCGAATGCTTTCGGCATCATCGGCAACAATCACCCGGAGTAAAACTACACTCGACTCGTGATGAGTCTACTGCAATGCTAGACGTCGCCTGCATGGGAATGAGCATCGAACTTCCATGGTTTGAGAAGGTTATTTCCCACAAGCTCGTCTGTGGTACATCCTCAGAGAAGCCAGCAGCATCGAGAGCGCGGGCAAGAATGACGGGCATGTGCCGCTGTTGTACCGGAAGCGGCTAGAGGCATACAGCACCTATTGAGCATCAAACAATAGAGCAATTTTACAATCATTATGATAGAGCCTTGCAGAGTTGGGCCAAATTAACAGCAAATCTAATACTCTCAAATGCTTTTTGCTCTCTGACTCTCGCCCTATTGTAACATTACAGTTCAAATTTTTTAATCATTGACAACAAGGTACGAACGTGTTAAAATACATTATCATCTTATGAAAAGCGTAAGAGCGGCAGGATATAGTGGGTGTGAGCGAATCATTTGACAACCGGTCGCATATACTATATCAGGGTCAAGACATATGGAATTTTATTTCCAAATTTGTGATGAGCAATGGTGAAGACTATGCCTTTTATTAATGGTAAGAGAGAGGATCTCCAGCGCAGCTCTTTTTACGGAACGCGTCATAATCCAAATGCAAAAATGAAATTGAATTTTTCGCTCGAAGCACCTCCCGATGAAACGATCGAGAAACGCTTGGAGAATGACTTTGTCCGTAGAGTAAGAGTCGCGGAGAATAACAGAAGATAGATATTCCTAGCAGATGAGACTGAGAATGCAGCTTTTTACGCTTATCAACTTTTAAATTAAGGCACGATGACACAGATTATTAGATGCTGTGGATCGTGCCTTTTCAAAGTTAAATGCAGGAACTTCGGAGAAAAAAAGTATGGAAAAAAGAAATAAACCGTGCGGTCTCCTTGTCCAAATTGAAAAAGACGCGTTGGGGCGTCGGCACAATCAGGCCGATTATATGATAGGCTATTTTGATCGTCTTTCGATCCAGCCGATCCAAACTTGGCTGCAATTTATGCCGAGCGCAATTACTCCGAACTACAGCAAAGTGGAAGCCCAACCAGTAAGCGTTTATCCAATCAAGCTCCTCTTTCCGAGTCAGGAAATAACTTCGACTTTACTGGGCCTTGGTCTGGATTATGAAAGTTGGGCTTCCGGAGAATATGCTTTCTTTGATCAGTATCCGTGTATTACGGTAGCACTCATTAATTTAACGGATCTTTTCAAGGGTAGCTTTCCAAAGGCTAGCTTAGACGAGCAGCTGATGCGATTTGCAAAGATTGCAGTACAAGCGGATTATTACCGGGATGGTAAAAAGAACCAGTTTTCGTCTGATGATCTTAAAGATGCCCATTTTTGTATTCTGCCGAGCTTAGGATATTCAGACTATTGTCTTCTGTTTGCAGAAAAAGGCTGGAATCTGGCACCGTCCATGTTAGACTATTTGCATCGTGCCTTTGACGCAGAGAATCCTGTTCTTTCAACTGATTATACCATGCCGGTGTATCATGCCGGGCAGAGAGAAAAAGTGGACGAGCCCAACCCTCTGACGGAACATCGTGACAATCAGATGAGTATGTCGGTTCAGGTTAGCCTACGTCCTGGAGCATCTGTTGAGAAGCTGAAAGCTGACCTCGCAAGTATCGCAGAAGTATATCATATCACTGGATCTGGCGATTGCGTTATTATCCCACATGGTACAGAGCAGTTTGGAGAGGTACTTCGCCTTCTAATGCCGAACCACAAATGTGGAATGGATACTTTGAAAAATATAGCAATGGATACAGAAACACTGCTTCGTTGGCCAGCATGGGTGCCTAGAGAAGATGAGAGTCATCAGATAGACACAACTTGCAATTCGCGGGATGAAAAAAAGCCTGGCCGTGTGCGGGAGGAGATTAATAAGCTCAGACATGTTTTAAGCGAATATGAGACTATGCTTTGTACTGCAAATCTCCAAATGCGGAATGTGCGATCCATGTATGAGCATCTTGCATCATTGGACAACATATGCAGTGCAGATCACAATGCATCGCTTCAGTCCATTATGGCACAATGGCTGCCCGCATACTCTGTATGCCTAGCAAAGTGCGTGGAGGAGTTGAAGTCGTCAGAAGAGAATACCCACAATGTTAAAGTGTGGGATATAGTGGAGAATTCAATTGCCGTGTTTAATGAGCAGGCAGGAAGCTTTATGGCAGATCTCTCTCGCTCCGATAATTTTTTCATGGAGAGTGAACGCTATAACCATACTTCTGTCAGCTCGGCAACCTCTCTGATTATTGCATATAATCAATGGCAGAATCAGTTTGCTGAGTCGGTTATGAAACATGCTGGAATCGGGGAAGCAAAGTATGTGTTCTTGGTCAAAAGTGGCGGTTGCGATAGGACGGATACTATTAAGCCTTTCTGGGCCTTGCAGGCGGAAGAACGAGACGGATATATCTATGAACAAGTTCCGTTCATCACGCAGATGTCGGAGATCGGGCTGTTCGACTGTAGTGGCACCATTTTTCG
Source organism: uncultured Clostridia bacterium (assembly GCA_946187035.1). Taxonomy (GTDB): domain Bacteria; phylum Bacillota; class Clostridia; order Oscillospirales; family Oscillospiraceae; genus CAG-103. The sequence continues at coordinate 3,536 of CAMHPQ010000003.1, forward strand.
AATGACACATGAGTGTATGCACTTTTGCGGAGATCGCAAACGAGGCCAGCGGTTAAACTACATGATTCAGTTTGTGGCTCGCTATTATGGTAGAATAATTGCTTGTCTGGTTTACAGAGATGGAGCCGCAAAAAGAATCATTCGTTATTTATCAGAAAGCCATGGAATAAGCGATGAAAAATTGTTCGATGAGATAAGACATGCCGACAATGTTTGCGCAAGGGAACTTGAAGAAGATATTTCGGACTATATCGTTAAAAAACTGACGGGAATCTCCGAAGAATTTGACGAAATCTCCTTAATGAGCGTGAAAGTAAACGAATGGCTTTTAGAAGAATTAAGTAAAATATTTATAGGCTACACGATCAACTGCTCTGGCAAAATAACTCCTTGTACTTTTGTGCGTCATCTTGTTAAAAAGCAACTGGAAACATTGGTAAAATTCTATGATTTGTGCGATAAAATTATTCATGGTTGGCCAAACTTGCAACACATTCGAGCATGCAGAATAGAATCTGAAGAACGTGCATGGAAGGTAGCGAAGCTTCGCGCAGGATATAAAACGGAAAATATAGACCCATATCTCACGCGTTGGACAGCCTTACTGGTCATGAACTTAAGGGTCCAAATTCCAGCTTACAATCCCCAGTCCATATTTCAAGCTATAAATCAGGTAAGCATAGAAAACATCGTTCCCGATATCATTATTACCTGTTTCACCGAAACATACGCTGATCTTGAGGCGTGTATGCGGCTGGATGCTTCAATTTCAGATTATCTCCTTGGTTTTTTCTTCGAGTGTCAAGATGTTGAAATGGTTCTGCACAAAACTGACGACTTAGCCTTGCGGGTTGTCTCAGTTTTGAAGGTGCAGTATGGTCATTTTTTGCAGAATGGACGATTGTCGCAACAGGCAGAAGACGAGCTAAAGAGAAGATTAAATAGTTGGAAAGCGCATGGGTTCTCTGTAAACGATGAATTGTTGGCTGCAATTGTTGGGAGAATTAATTTCTATATCCAAGAATATGAAGAATTTGGGGAGACCGTGAAACCCTTGGAGATTTATTTGGAGATTTGTAAAGCTGATTATATGAACAACTATGAAGATCAGCGGGAAATGCAGCAATATCAGACTGCATTCCGTAACATTCGTCTTGTGGAAGATCGAACAGATGCAGATGCAGTTGGAAAAATGATTACGGCATTAATGGGGATCGGGGGAGGCACACGAGGCGATGCTTGACACAAGAGATTTAGGACAAGAGGAAATCTTAAATCAATTGAAAGATACCTTTTTAGAGCAGCTCAATGCGGATTCTGCCCAAGAAAGCATTATTGAAATGGCTCGTGAGGCAGTTAAGAAAAATCACGTGACACTAGTTCTTGGAGCAGGCAGCAGTGCTTCAGCGAATATTCCTGGCTGGGAGAAGTTGCTATCTCAAATTCTGGGCTATGCAATGCAATATAATGCACTGGCGCGTCAACAGAGAAACGAACCAGAGCCCCTCCGAGAAGCGCGGCTAGAACAGGCACTGATCCTGAAAAAGTTGAAGATATCCATGGTCGGCAACAATCTGGAAGCAGGCCAGTATTTGAAACAGTTATTGGATTTCTCGGATCCAAAGTTTGCAGAGGAACGTATTAAAACGATCATTGCCTATATCATTGGAGACGCTGAAACGCCTGAGCAGTTTTTGAGAAGAAAAGTTTCAGAGATAAACAAAGAGGAGCCTAATGAGGAATGGCTTCGCAGAGTTGCTGAAACCGAAACGCTTCCGGCAGTCGTATATTTGCTGAAAAAGACGCGCCGCGCAATTACATACGATTATCATACTCTAGTTCAGGACTATCTGATCAACGTCTTTGGTGTAAACGAATCGGAAATCGTTACACATCCTGGGCAGTGGAATGAATACGACGAACCAGATAAAATTCAAATTTTCCATGTTCACGGGTTTATTCCTGACAGAGGAAAAGCAGAGTCGCCGGCATATCCGCAGAAGTCAGAGAAGCTGATCTTGACGGAAGACAGCTACAAAACAATGGCGCAGATAGAGGAGTATAACTGGGCGAACAGCATTCAATCTTATTATCTCAATCGGGATAACTGCATCTTTATTGGATTTTCAGGCGATGACTATAATTTCCGGAGATTGATTTGTCAGCTCGGGCGCACTTCTAATCGACCGGAACACTATTTGTTTTTTGTGGTGGACGATTTGATTGAGAGTACGTTTCAATCAGTTAGGACTTATAGAGAGCAGTTGGACAACGACCAAGAAGAAATCAAAAAAGACACCTTGTGTATACTGAATAACATCTTGGACAGAAAGCTTAAATATTGGAAAAGATATAATATTATCCCGATCTGGACAACACGTAATCAGATCCCTTTGCAACTAGTAAGCCTTGTGTGAAAACCTTTTCCTGTAACTCAAAACTGATAAAGGACTCCTTGTTTGTAATGGGATCTGATTCATGACTGAATTCCATAGCCGAAAGAGACAATCGCTCGTTCTGTGAGCGATTCACAAAAAATGGACATCCCGCATCGAGTGAGATGTCCTATGATGAACACACTAATAAAGCTATCGCTTGATGGAACTTGCAACTTGGCTAACATTCTGCTAATACGAGCCCCAAAAATGGCACCTCTAACTGGTATATTAGCACGATACTGCCCAGCACTCCGTAACATGTTGTTCTTTAAGAAAACGTTGATTCATGCGGGCTTGCGGGCATTTTAAGGCATCGCGTACTACGCGGTACGAAGCGTAAGCGAAAACTCCTAAGCGATAGGTCAGAGGTTCGAGTCCTCCCATGGGTGCCATACAGCGTTGAAAATCAACGATTTTCAGCGCTGTATTCTTTTTTGCCTTTCATATTGATAAGAGCCGATTTTCTGAGCTGTAACTGGTTTTGAACTCCAATCTGCCACCGTTTTTCTGCTAATAAAAATTAGCTGGAACAGCTTAATTATGGGTCGTTCCAGCTAATTCTATTTTTTGGAAACCAGCTAATTTTAAAGGTGGCAGGTCTAAATATTTTGTTTTCCAAAACGTTTTTCTTTCATGCCCAATCTCCTGAGTGACAAGCAAATACATCACAATAAGCCCGAAGAATCTGCCGAATTGACAGACCCTTCGGGTTATCTATGAGGGATTTATTCTTTCTCAGGTAATCGCCTCCACACGGCAGGGCGTGTAGCGCCAGCGGGAGTTGCCGGTCATCTCGTCGATGTCGCGGTTGTCGGTGAGGAAGTTCGCATGCTTTCCGCACATTTTCCCCTGATAGTAGTAGCCGAAATGGTGCGGCATGAGGCAGTAGCCGCGAGAGGCTCTTCTGGAATACTCCACCGGGATCTCAATCGAGCCGCGGTTCGTGGAGAGCTTGATGATCTCGCCGTCGGCAAAGCCGAATTTCGCCGCGTCGTCCGGATGCATGAGCAGCGTATAGACCTTGCGGTACTGGTTCACCCCGGGATTGCGCATGGCGTTGTCCATGCCGCCCTCAAAGCGGTATCCGGAGGACAGGATCATGTTGTTGCCGTCCTTGAGCGTCAGCGCCTCGCGCTCCTGCTCGGGAGAGATGTACTTGTTCAGGTAGTCCTCGATTTCCTGGCACCACATGTGCATCTTTTTGTCCTTGTGCGTGATGTGCTTTTCCATCATGTGATCTTCGTCCGCCATGGCGATGATCGCGCCTTCGGGATGTGTGTCGAGCAGCTCGAAGGCAGCATCCATGACACACATATCCTTGAACACAGGAATCTTGGAGAGAATCGGATGCTTTTTTGTATCAGGCTTCACAGTCATGATGGCACGCTTATTGAGCGTGCTCGTCATCAGCACTGCCCAGTTCGTCGCGCGTCCCGCACTGCCCATGGCTTTGCCCAACGTGAGGATGATGATGCTGGCAGCCTGATCCATGTACTTTCCGCCGGTCTTCATGATCCAGGCAACAACCTTGAAGTAGTATTTCAGCCGATCGCCGGTGCGCACAGCTTCCTCTGCCGCGTCGTACAGGCTCTTGGGAAGTTCGGGCAGATAGCCCATGGCCTGCGTGAGTTCTGCGAAGACCATGGAGTCCTCCTTCGCCTCACCTACCGGATTGACCACGCGCTTGCGGCTGACAAACACGACCTCCGGATAGTTCAGTGAAAAGAGGCTCACATCGCCGTTAGCCTCATAGGCGCTCATGGTGGGGAGAATATAATCGGCGTGCCGCGTTGTCTCAGTCATAACGCAATCCATGGCCACAAAAAGATCCAGCTTATCGAGTGCCTCCTCCATACGCTGCGAATCCGGATAGCTGCGCGCAGGGTTTGTCAGCGTAGAGAAAACGACACGGAAGCGATCCTCATTGTCGCCGAGCACTTCATCCGGGAACGCGCCCTCAGGATAGGTGCTGAGCACGGGAAACCAGTTCGTCACAGTGGTGCGCATGGTTTTGGGGTCGCGCTCGTCCGAGTTTGGAAGTTCCAGCACGCGCTCGGGCATCACGCATCCGCCCTTGACCAGCGCCACGCCGCAGACGATCATCAGGATCAGGCAGAGATAGCTGTTGAGCGTTGCATGGCGTCCGAAATAGATACCGAGATCCTGATGCATACCCCACTTCTTCGTTGTGAGCACGCGGGCAAGCTCCTCGACCTGCTTGCGTGAAAGGCCGCAGACATCCAGCGCGCCGTCGATATCGAAATTGATAAACCAGCTGCGCGTCTGCGCCCAACCGGTGGTATGCGCCGCGATATAATCCTTGTGCTCCCAGCCCTTTTCGATGATGATCGCAATCAGGGCGCGCAGCAGCAGTGCATCCGAGCCGTTGCGGGGCCGGATGTGCATATCCGCCATGCGGGCGGTCTCCGACACGCGCGGATCGATGACGATGACCATCTTGTTGGGGTCCTGTGAAAAGCCGCGGCAGATGCGCTTGGCGTTCGGGAACTGGTGGGACACATAGGAGTTGGAGCCCCAGTAGACCACGGCCTCGTTGTTTCGGTCATCCGGCTCCGTATAGTGTCCCTGATCGCCGAAAATGCGTCCGTGACTCCACCAGCAGCCGCCGAACTCCACGCCGATGGGGTTGAAATTAAAGGGACTGCCGACTGCGGCCATCATGCCAAGCATTGCGGCGCCTGGGGTGGAAAGCGAATACGTGCCGCCGCCGAGGGTGGCAAAACTGCGCGGACCGTATTTGTCCACAATGGCGCGAGCCTTTTCGCCAATCTCCTTGTAGGCCTGCTCCCAGCTGATACGCTCAAAGTGGTCTCCGACCTTCTTCAGCGGGTACTCCAGGCGATCACGGTTTTCTACGAAATACTTCGCACTGCGGCCCTTACGGCAGCAGTAGCCAAAGCTGCGCGGGCTCGACGGATCGGGACGGACGTTGATGATCTTGTTGTCCTCGACCTCCATCTCAAGGCCGCAGGTAACGGCGCAGAGGTTGCACCATGTCTTTTTCCATTCGCTCATGTGTGTGCCCTCCTTATGCGATCACGCGGACAATGTCTGCGTCCAGAACTTGTTTCAGCTGCGCGGGATTATGGCAGACAGCGCAGCGATACGTCTTTCGACCGGCCTTGATCTCAAAGGTCTCAGCCTCGCTGTCCATGTTCCACGCGGCGTCCTCAAGGAGCTTGCCGTATTTGCCGGTGGACGCCTCATGTGGCAGGGGCTCCGGCACGAGGGTGCGACCCTCGTGCGGCTCTGTGCCGGTGCGGATCATGATGCGGTAGAGCTCGCGGGCATTGATGGCAAAGTCCGCGCAGCCGGTCTCATAGACCTCGCTCGCCTCGGGGCCGATCGCGCCGAAGACGGCGGTTTTGTCCGCGCCGAGGGTCTCTTTTGCATATGCGCCGAAGATGCTCGCAGTGGACGGTGCGAACACAAATCGTTCGGCGTAGTCAGCATAGTCGCGTTCCAGCAGCTTCTTCGCAGCGAGCGTGTCGGCAAAGATCGCGGGGCCTTTTTTCAGCCGCTTGTCGAGCAGCTTTTCTGCCTCTGCGCGGGCGGCGTCTTTCGCGTCCTCCGCGCTCACAACGGCCTTGAAACCAAGCTTCTTGAGACCGCCCGCGATCTGCTCGATCGTGATAGGCGCATGCTCGCGCTTCCAGACGTGATCGATCTCGGGAATCAGCGCCGCGTCCGCCATGGCAACGGTTTTGGTCTCGTATTCGTGCGTATACTCCAACATCTCGTCCTTGTGCTCTTTGACGAAGATCGCACCTGTCGGGCAGACCTCGACGCAGCGGGCGCAGCCGATGCACAGGCTCTCCGCCATGGGCTTAGAGAAGGCGGGGCCGATTTTCACGGCACTGCCTCTGCCGGAGGCTGCAAGATTGTGCACGGTCTGCACGTTGGCACAGACGTCTACACAGCGCTTGCACTTAATGCACTTATTGGGGTTGCGGACGATGACGCTGCTGTCGTCCACGGGATAGTGGTTGTGCTTCTGCTCGAAGGGGAGCTGATCCACCTCATACTCACGGGCGAGGTTCTGCAGATCGCAGAAGCCGTCGCGCTCGCAGTCACAGAAGAAGCACATCTCGCAGAACCATGGATCAAGATCTGCGCACTTGGAACTTCCGATGCGCAGGCAGTGATGGCAGTCCACGCTGTGGTCAGAGAGCAAAAGCTGCAGCGTGAGCTTGCGGGACTTGCGCACGGCCTCAGTGTTCGTATGGACCACCATGCCCTCTCGCACCTTCGCGGCGCAGGCGTGCTGGAAGGTTCTTGCACCCTCCACCTCGACGACGCACATGCGGCAGGAAGCGTGGGGATCGAGCTTCTCGAGGAAGCACAGAGTCGGGATATAGATATCGTTGGCTTTTGCGGCGGCGAGGATGGTGGTTCCGGCGGGAACGGTAATTGCCTTGCCGTCAATGGTCAGATTCACGTTTGCCATACTCACGCCTCCTTTCTCAGCTTCGCGTCAAAGTCTTCGGGGAACAGTTTTAAAGCGCTCATAAAAGCGGTCGTCGCGCTCTGTCCCAGCGGGCAGAAGCAGGACATTTTCATATAGTCGCTCATGGATTCAATGAGTTCAATGTCCGCTTTGGAGCCTTCGCCTGCGGCGAACTTCTCCAGGATCTCCGCGATGCGCATGGTGCCCTCCCGGCAGGGAGAACATTTGCCGCAGCTCTCGTGGCGATAGAACTTCGCGATCTCCGCGAGGATGTCCACGATGTTTCGTGTCTCGTCGATCACATAAACCGCGCCGGAACCCAAGCTCGCGCCGATCGCGCGGATGGAATCAAAATCAATCGGAGTGTCCAGCTGGTCCGGGGTCACAAAACCGCAGCTGGAGCCGCCGAGCTGGATGGCTTTCAGCTTTTTGCCGTTCGCCGCTCCCCCGCCGAAGCCCTCGACGACGTCGCGCAGGGTGGCGTTGGTGGGCACCTCGACGCAGACCTTGTTCTGCACATCTCCGGACATGCACATCAGCTTCGTGCCGGTGTACTTCTCAGAGCCGATGGCGCCGAACCAGTCCGCACCCTTCGTGATGATTTCGGGGATCACAGCGAAGGTCTCGACGTTGTTCACGATGGTGGGTTTTTTATGCAGGCCTGCGACTGCCATGGAGGGCGGCTTGAGTCTGGGCTCGCCGCGTACGCCCTCGAGGGAGTTCACGATCGCGGTGCCTTCGCCGCAGACATACGTGCCAGCGCCGGAGACGACCTTGATGACCGTGTCGCCGCAGAGGCTCTTTTCCTCGGCCTGCTTCACCGCATTACGGAGCAGACGGATGGAGTTTTCATACTCGCCGCGGACGTAAATGAAGCACTCCTTCGCGCCGACGGCGTAAGCACCGATGAGGATGCCTTCGATGACGGTGTGAGGGTCGCCCTCCATGATGACGCGATCCTTGTACGTGCCGGGTTCGCCCTCATCGGCGTTGCAGACGATGTATTTCACTTCTGAGTCATTCTTAAATGCGCTGCTCCACTTCTTGCCGGTGGGGAAGGCCGCGCCCCCGCGGCCACGGAGGCGTGAGGTTTCCTCGATGGTCTCGATGAGACTGCCGCGATCCATCGTGCGGGCTTTCTTCAGCGCCTCATAGCCGCCGGCGGCAATGTATTCCTCGATCGACATGGGGTCGATATGACCGACATTTCTCAATGCAATTCTGACTTCGTTCATTTGGCACCTCCCAGCAGCTCCGGGATTTTTTCAATCTCTACGTTGGTGTACAGCTCGCCGTTGATGAGCACGTTCGGCGCTGCCTGACACTGGCCGAGACATTCGACCCAGCCGAGGGAATAGCGCTCATTGCTCTCGCCCAGCTTGACGCCTGTGGCCTTTTCGAGCGCCGCGACGAGGTCGGCGTTGCCGCCGGAGTGGCAGGCGGTGCCGCGGCAGACGCGGATTTCCACCTGAGCCGGTTTCTCGAACCGCAGCATGGAATAAAAGCTCGCCGCGTCATAGAGCGCAGCGTCGCTCACGCCGACGTGCTTTGCCAGCGCGCCGAGCGCGTCCTCGCTCACGTAGCCCTCGGCCTTCTGGAGCGCCAGGAGGGCATCCAGCAGGCCTCCGTCCGTCAAGGCGTCGGTGATGATCTGATCATATGCAATCATATTTTTTTCGCCTCCGATTCGATTTCTGGATTTTGTTTTTCTGAGCCTGAACCTCATTATATGGAGGGCATTTTTTATCGTCAATGTACTGACAAACAATTCTCCCATGCGCACAAAACCGGGGTTTTCATTTAGCCAACAGATAATATGAGCCGCAATACAAAATCTCATTTTTGTTTGTATATCCGGACAAGCAGCAGTATTTGATTGCACACCCGCACAAATCCGGATCGCTGCAAAAAACGCAAAAGTAGTGCGTTTCTTGACATCATTCAGAATGAAAGGTATATTGAATTCAAATCCTGCTTCGGGAGGTGTTTTCATGTCCTCAACTGTCAACAAGAATGCTGACGTCATTGCGAACACTGCCATCGCGATGTTCATAGAAAGCGGATACGAAAAGGTCACGATCAGCGAGATCTGCAACGCCGCCGGCGTTTCCCGCAGCGTGTTCTATGCCACGTTCTCCGGAAAGAGCCAGATCATCGAATACGTGTTGGAACGTTCCATTCAGGATCAGGAGGTCGCCTTCTCTGAAATCCTCGATGCGCCCAATGATTTTGAACGCATGTGGGTGCTGTGCGATCGGCATCTGAGTCATACACTGCGATTCGGGCCGAAACTGGGCGTCACACTCCTGCAGCTGGATGTCGCGCGGAAGATCGATATCCTGGAGAAAACGCAGGATCTGTTTGACTGGCTGATCCGGCTTGGAAAAAACGCGAAAGCCGCCGGGCTGATCAATACCCCCGAACCATTGGAGATCATGGTGCCTCTCATGATTAACTCTGCATATCAGACCTGCTATGAATGGGCAAGATGCGGCGGCACATTCAATCTGCGTGCTCGCTGCCGCGTCATTCTGGAAAGTGCCCTGAACGCCGCACCGGAGCATCGGTGGACGAAAGAGCAACTGAATAACGCATAATAAATGACAGCTGACCTCTTATGAAGTCGGCTGTCATTTTATGTGATATCAGAGAGTATAAGACAGTAAGAAAAGACATTGAAACCTGCCACCGCTGATCACTGCTCTGCTAATCGCCAGCTAATGTTTGAGCAAAATAAAAGGCAACAGAGCGTAGCAAACGGCAGTAAAAGAAAACAATGAAACCTGCAAAAATCGTGTGATTCCAATGGCTTTATAGTATCACACAGCAGACTGTACTGCTGAAACATTGGTACTCCTAAGCGGCAGGCCGGAGGTTCGAATCCTCTTGTGGGTGCCAAAAAAAACGAGGCTGCCGTCAGGTGGTCTCGTTTTTGCTTTCCGTAATGGCACCGTATCAATGCCCGTCATCTGCACTGATTTCATCTGCGTAAATGGTCCTGGCTGCGCCGTCGCAGTCTTTTCCGAAGAAGGAGACAAATCGGGTTTCTCCCTTCTTCACGCTGCCTGCGTCAAAATCCGCAGGGAAATAAACCTGCATGCGCTGCCCCGCCGAAAACGGCGTCGTGGAGGAAGTCGCACGGCACAGCATAGAGTCACTCTGAATCTCCGTGATTTCCACGAAAATTCCGTATTTCGCATCCCGCCCGAGCCCGTCTGCAGTCATGGATAATTCGCCGGGATCCACCGTCGGCAGCTCCCAACCCGGGAACAGCTCAGAGAAGGTTGGAATCGTTTCCACCGTCCCGTCGGGTGCGGTGACATAGCACTCGAATCCGTCCGCGACCCAGGACCGGCTGTAGATGATGACATTCCTCGCCTTTCGTATGGTCTCCTGAAGCTCCGTCGGCGCGGCGTCCAAATCCAGGTAGGCATAGGCTTGGGCTTCCTCCAATGACATGTCTGCATCATTGGCGTTGCCGTGCTCTGCCGCCACAAACACCGCCGGGATCACGGCGCCGTCTGGGCGTGAGACAAGGTGTTCAAAATCCGTGCTGTGATCGGTATAGGACAGCGTGCAGATCTCCGTCGCCTCCTGTCCCTCTTGGTACAGGCGCAAACGATAGGCCGCTGCGGGCTGCTCTTTTCCGCGAAACAGGCCAGCAGCCGAGACCGCAACCACGCACAGGCAGGCCGCCGCTGCAAAATATCGTCTCCATCCCGGATGCTTCCTGCCGAGGTTTGCGTCCTGCGCTTCCTCGATGTATTTGTCATCCAGTTCCAGGATGCCTCTGTAGAGTTCTTCTGCATTCATACAACAATATCCTCCTTTGCCAGCGCTGCTTTCAGCTTGCCGCGCAGCACGTACAGCCTTTTGGCCATTTTCCCGGGAGATACGCCGCACGCCTGCGCCAGCTTCTTCACCGCGTCGCCATACCAGTATCTTCTGACGAACAGCACCCGGTCCTCCCTGCTGAGGGTGCCCAGCCATTGGTTGATCACGCGCGTGAGCTCGTTTGCGGCAAGCTGCCGTTCAACGGACTCTTCGGACGGGATGCAATCCTCCAGCTCAGACAGGAGTTCTTCCAAGCCCGCGTATCTCTTTTGCGCCTGGTCTTTCTCTCGGCGGTTCAGTGCGAGACGGAGGGTGATTTTTCCCACCCAGGCGCAAAACGCTCTCGGATGCTCCGGTGGGATCGCGTTCCAGACCCGCAGCCAGGTATCGTTCACGCACTCCTCCGCGTCCTCCCGGCTGGACAGGACATTCATGGCAATTTTTCGGCAGTAGGAGCCATATTTTGCCTCGGCCTGCTGGATTGCCCGCTGGTCTCTGCGCCGGAACAATTCGATGATCTGCTCATCCTCCATGCGCGCACCTCCTTTCTGTTGTTCTGAAAGGCCTTTCACTTTTATAGACCGGAACAGTGAAGGATTATTCCGGAGAATCCCAATGAGTGAGTGGATTATTGTTCGTTGGTATGATAGAATAGTTTAAAAAATCAACTTGGATGATTGCAATTCGGAGAAAGGAGAAAAAGATGAAACGATTGTTGAGTCTGTGCCTTGTCCTGTCGCTGCTGCTGGGGATGACGGGGGCCTTTGCGGCGAAGGCAGCTTTCACCGATGTGCCGGAGAATGCCTGGTACTTTGAGCCGGTGCAGCAGTTCACGGAGCGGGGGCTGGTAAAAGGTGTCAGCGAGACGAAATTCCACCCCGGCGGCACCATGACCCGGGCCATGGCCCTCACGATCCTGTGGCGGTGGAGCGGATCCCGGGAAATGGGCAAGAGCAGCTTCCGGGACGTGCCGGAGAACAGCTGGTTTGCCGAGGCCGCGGCCTGGGGCGCGCAGCAGGGCTATGTGAACGGCGTAGGTGAAGGATTGTTCCGGCCGGACACGCCCATCACCAGAGAGCAGCTGGCCGCCATGCTCTACCGGATCGCGGAGGCCGACGGCGTGGAGGTGAACTACGTCCGACCCATCCAGTTCACGGAGGACGACCCAGTGAGTCCCTGGGCGGTGGGTCCCATGCGCCTCGCCATCACCGGCGATATTATCAAGGGCCGCGGCACCGCTGACGGCATCAGATGGGACGCCAAAAGCACCTGCACCAGAGCCGAGGCCGTGACCATGCTGTACCGCTTTGCGGAGATCTATCCGATCATGCCCCTGCGGCGGCATCTGGAGAACGATGTGCTGTCTGAGGATCAGTCAAACGCCATCGCGGAGGTGGCCCTTCAGCTGTTTGCAGCCGCGCTGGAGGACGGGCGCTCCGCTGTGGACACGGTCTCTCCCCTTCTGGCTGAACCGCCTGCGGGGCTGGAGGCTGCCAGGAACCAGTGGCGCACTCATCTGGATCGCAGCGAGGTGGAAGGGCTCAATCCGCTGCGGTTCCGGGGTCAGTGGGCCAACCCGGTGGGGCCCTCCGATACGGGGAGGAACTACGCCCAGGCCCAAATCTATCTGGAGAATGAGAATTGCACCGGCTTCCGGCTGCAGGTGCTGGGCGCGCCCTTCGCGCTGGCAGTACTGGTGCCCAACGAGGGCGTCACGCCGGAGTCGCTGCTGGACGCTCTGGACGGGCAATCCCTGCGGCAGCTGCTGCTGGGGAACGAATACGATCTGGTGCATGCCACCTTCCCCAGCTTCACGGTCTCCGACGGCGAGGCGGTCTTGGCCGTGACCGGCGCGGGCATCAACATGGACGGCGGCCCGGACGACGCTGTGGAGGAAACTTACACGCTGGATGACGACATCATCCGAGGCACTATCGTCCACGCGGATCGTCCCTTCGTGTACATCCTCATGGATACCGCAACGAATCTGCCCATGTTCATCGGCATCACGCAGTAAATCCCATCACAAAAAATCCCCAGACGGAAAACTCCGTCTGGGGATTCGTTTCATATGGGGTTCTGAAAGGGTTACATCAGGTGCGCAACCATGACAACAAAGATGTCATCGCTGTTGGTGATGTCGCGGATGAGCGTATAGCCCTCCTTGTCCTCCAGTTCATCGTTGTAATAGAGGGAGGTGGCCTCCAGCATTTTGCCTCCGCCAAGGTAGATGCCCACATGGTGGATCTCATTGATCTCGTGGCAATCGCTGATGCCGCATTTTCCGTTGAGATAGAACACCGCGTCGCCCTTTTGCAGCGCGTCCACGCTGAAGTCCTTATCGACCGTGTTGTCGCTCATGAGCTTGGTGTACTGGCGGTTGACCGTCTCCGGAATGTCCACATCCACCGCCTGCATCACGGTATAAACCAGACTGCTGCAGACAAGCTGACCTTCGTTCTTGCCGTAGGGCGTTCCCAGCAGCTCCACGCCGCGGGCCATCAGTTTGGAGAACGGGTTCGACTCGTCCACAGTGACGGACACCTTTCCGGCGCTGTCCGCGTGGAAGCTGACGCCCTCCCAGATCCAGTCGTCGTTCTTGACCAGACCGCGCTCCAGGTCGAAGTTGAACAGATTGCCGTCCTTGTCGGAGTACAGCCCCAGCACCAGCTGGTTGTTCATCTCGGTGAAGAAATAGGTCTTTCCATCGAAGTCATGGTACCCCGCCGCGAGGCCGCCCTCGGGCAGATAGCCATACCACTTGCCGTTGAGCTCCACCAGGCCGGTGCGCATGGCGCCGGTCTTCGTGTCGAAGTAATAAGCCTTGTCGTCAATCGTCCGCGCGCCGTAGAGCAGATAGCCGCTGTTGGAGAAGCAGTAGGTGGAACCGTTGATTTCGCTCAGCCCGGTGCGCGTGCCGCTTTCGTCCACATAATAGGTGTAGTCGCCCACGGTCACAAAGCCGGTCCGGCGCACACCCTGAGCGTCAAAGTAATACCGTGTGCTGTCCAGCGTCAGCCAGCCGGTCTGGGCCGTGAAGACGTTGGGACGGAAGTAGTATTCCTTTCCGTCGATCTCCACAAATCCGGACTGCAGAACGCCGGTTTCGGGATCTGCGTAGACGGGCTTTTCTGTGGTCGTCACCAGGCCGGAGCAGCGACGCCCGGTCTCGAGATCGAAGTAGTACACGTTGTCGCCGATCTTCTGGAGTCCCTTGCGCATGACGCAGGAGTTATCGAAGTACCAGACGCCGTCCTCCAGCTCCAGGAGTCCGGTGGCGAGGCCGTTTTCCGTGTAATAGAACGTGTTGCCGTCCAGGGTGACAAAGCCCAGCTGCCGCTCGCCGGACTCGGGATCGTAGTACATTTTCACGCCGTTCTCGGTGACGCAGCCGGAATTCTTATTGGGGTTCTTCATGGCGCCGGAAGAGGTGAACGTGTAAGAGACGCCGTCGATCTCCCGGGTCTGGCCGCAGACCGCCTTGTAATCCTCGAAGTAATAGCGGATGCCGTTGATGGTTTTCCAGCCGTTGCAGGCCTGACCGGTGGTGGTGTCGAAGTAGTATTTGTCGCCGTCAATGGTCTGCAGACCCAGGTAAGCGTATCCGCTGCTGCTGAAATCATACAGCGCGCCGTCCATAAAGGTAAGTCCCGTCTGCACGCCGTTTTCCGTAAGGCCGTAGATCCGTCCGCCGTAACTGACCAGTCCGAACACAGCCTCGCCGGTCTCCAGATCGAAGAAGTAGCGCGTGCCGTCCACGGTCAGCAGGCCGGTTTTGATGCTGCCGTCGCTGCGGAAGTTGTAGAGCTTGCCGTCGATCCAGGTCAGACCGTTGCCGGCGCCGTTGACGCCGTCGAAGTAGTAGCGGGTGCCGCCGGTCTCATAAAAGCCGGTGAACAGCTTGTAGGTCTCATCGTCGGCGCAGTAGCGCTTGCCGTCTGCGACGAAGGTGCCGCTGTAAAGGGTGCCGGTGTCGCGGGCATAGTATGCGCCGTCGTCCGTTTCAATCAGGCCGGTCAGCATCTTGCCGTCCTCGCCGAAGTAAAACACCTTGTCGTCCAGCCGGAGCATACCTGTCACCATGCGATAGGTCTCGCGGTCAAAGTAATAGGTGCTATCTCCCACGGTCTCAAAGCCGCCCTGAGAGAGGCCGGATTCCGCAGAGAAGTAATAGGTGACGCCGTCCACCGTCTTCAGGCCGGAGACGGGGTTGCCGGTGGTCTCGTCAAAGTACATGTAGTGGCCCGCGCCCACATCGATCAGACCGAAGCGCTGCAGGCCGGTGTTCCAGTCAAAGTAATACTTCTTGCCGTTGACGGTGCTGACGCCTCTGGCCATGGAGCCGCTGTCGTCGAAATAACGCGTGCCGTCCTCCATCCGCTGCCAGCCGGTGAGCTTCACGTTTCCGTCCACGATGTAGTAGGCCAGGCCGGTTTCCGGATCAATCACAATTGCGGACGAGCAGATCTGCGCGGAGCTGCTGGGCAGGCTGTTGCCCTGTCCGTCCGTGACAATGCAGCGGAACCGCCGTCCCACAGTCGTGTCGTCCACGGTGCAGGAGATGGTCGCCTCCGTGCAGTCGGCGGGCGTCCAGGTAACGCCGTCATCCGCACTGTACTCCCAGCTGTAGCTCAGGTTCCAGCCCTCGGCCTTGACCGTGAACTCCACCGTGCTGCCGGAGCTGCCGTAGGCGTCCACCGGCTGCTTGACAATCTTCAGCGGCGGCATCCAGATGACGCTGGCCGTATTGGAGATCGCAGTTTTCCCGTAACTGTCGGTGACGATGCAGCGGTACAGCCGTCCATTGGAGGTACGGTTGATGGTGCAGGTGGCGGTCTGCTTGGTGGCGGAGTTCACCCAGGTCTCGCCGCCGTCCTCGCTGTACTGCCACTGGTAGGTCAGACCAACGCCGTTGGCCGTCACCTTGAAGCTAGCAATATCGCCGGTTTCGCCCAGGGCGTCCTGGGGCTGGGTCAGAATCTGCAGATCGCTGAGGGTCACTTTCGTCACCCGGGTGATCTTCTGCTCCCCGGTTCCGTCGGTAATGACGCAGCGGTACTGCCGCGCCGCGGCGGCCTCGTCCGCTTCAAAGGAGAACGTCTCGTCCGTGCAGCCGGTCTCGTTCCAGGCCTCGCCGCCGTCCTCGCTGTACTCCCAGCTGTAGCTCAGGTTCCAGCCCTCGGCCTGGACGGTGAACGTCACCTCGTCGCCGCTCAGGACGCTGACATCCGCAGGCTGCTTCACAATGGTGATGGGCGCGATCCACGTGATGGAAGCAGTGTCCGAAATCACCGTCTGTCCATATTTATCGGTGATGATGCAGCGGTACTGCCGTCCGTTGGAGGTACGGTTGATGGTGCAGGTGACGGAGGCCTTGGCCGCAGAGTCCGTCCAGGTCTCGCCGCCGTCGGTGCTGTACTGCCACTGATAGCTGAGGCCGTAGCCCTCTG
Organism: uncultured Clostridia bacterium; assembly: GCA_946187035.1. Classification (GTDB taxonomy): domain Bacteria; phylum Bacillota; class Clostridia; order Oscillospirales; family Oscillospiraceae; genus CAG-103. The sequence goes on from CAMHPQ010000003.1 coordinate 19,726, forward strand.
CCGTGACGGTAAAGGTTGCAATGTCGCCGGTCTTGCCCATGGCGTCCTCCGGCTGAGAAGTAATGGAAAGATCCGTCAGGTACACCCTCACCGAGCGCGTCGTCTGCTGTTCACCGTCTCCGTTTGTGACGACGCAGCGGTACTGCCGCGCCGCAGCCGCATCGTCCGCAGCGCAGTGAAATGTGGCGTTTGTGCCGGATGCGGGAAGCCAGGTCTCGCCGTTGTCCTCGCTGTATTCCCAATCGTAGCTCAGGTTCCAGCCCACTGCCTGGACGGTGAAGATCGCCTCGCCGCCTCTCTGGACATAGTCATCCGAGGGCTGCTTGACAATGCTGAGCGGACGCTGCCAGATGAGTCTGGCCTCCCTCGTCACCGCCTGCGCTCCGCTGCTGTCCGTGAGAACGCAGCGATACAGGCGTCCGTTGGAGGTGCCGTTGATTTTGCAGGAGATGCTGGTCTTGGTGCTGCTTGCGTCGACCCAGGTCTCACCCTCATCGTCGCTGTACTGCCACTGGTAGGTCAGGCCGGCGCCGGAGGCCGCGACTTTGAAGACGGCGTATTCGTCCTTCTCTCCCAGGGCGTCCTGGGGCTGCTCCAGAATCCGGATACCGCTTTCCATCACCTTCGCAGATTTGCTGACAAAGACTGCGCCGGTCTCGTCCGTGATGACGCAGCGATACATACGTCCGTAGGTCGATTCGTCCACGCCGGTGGTGACGGTTGTCTGATTCCCGTCATCGGAAATCCAGACAGCGCCGTCGGCCTCTGTCCAGGTCTCGCCGCTGTCGGTGCTGGCCTGCCAGAGGTAAATGAGCTCCCAGTTTTCTGCTCCCTGCAGCTCCACAGAGAAGACCGCCTCAGCGCCAGCCGGAACATAAGCGTCCTCCGGCTGCCCGACAATGCTGATGGGCGCAATCCAGGTGAGGCTGGCCGCATCGGAAATCGCCTGCGTTCCATAGCTGTCCGTGATGACGCAGCGGTACAGCCGTCCGTTGGAGGTCTTGTTGATCTTGCAGGAGGTGCTGGTGCCCGTACTGCTGGCATTAATCCAGCTCTCGCCGTTGTCCGTGCTGTACTGCCACTGATAGGTCAGTCCCTCGCCGACGGCCTTGATTCTGAAGACTGCGGTATCGCCGCCCTTGCCCACCGCGTCCTGGGGCTGGGAGGTGATTTCAATGACGGACACAGGCTGCGTCACCGTGAGCGTCGCCGCCTTGGAGGTCTCCATCTCGCTGCCGGAGCTCACAACGCAGCGGTACTGGTAGCCGTTGCGGTTGGTGGCTCCGCTGATGCCCGCCACCGTCAGGGTGTCGGTATTGTAGCCCTGGGTGGCGCTGGAGCAGTTTTTCCAGTTTCCACCGGGCTTCTTATACTGCCACTGATAGCTGAGATCGCTGCCGCTCGCTTTCACAGTGAAAGAAACCTTGTTCTCTCCCTCCGCCCGGGCATCCTTAGGCTGGACAGTGATCTCGACGGTCGGAGCAGGCACCGTAACCGTGAGGGTCGCTGCATCGGAAGCCAGGTTTTCGATTCCGGAGGTTATTACACAGCGGTACTGGTAACCGTTGCGGTTGGTGCTGCCGCTGATGCCGGCAACGGTCAGGGTGTCGGTGTTGTAGCCCTGGGTGGCGCTGGAGCAGTTTTTCCAGCTTCCACCGGGCTTCAGATACTGCCACTGATAGCTGAGGTCGTTTCCGCTCGCTTTCACAGTGAAAGAAACCTTGTTCGCGCCTACCGTCTGCGCGTCCTGCGGCTGCGATGTAATCTCGATCACAGGCCCTGCAACCGTGAGCTTCGCCGCCTTGGAGGTCAGCTTCACGTCACCGGAAGTCACCACACAGCGGTAATGATAGCCGTCGCGGCTGGTCTTCCCGTTGATGCTCTCAACCGTGAGCGTGTCCGTATTATAGCCCTTCGTCGCGCTGGAACAGTTTTTCCAGCTGCCATTGGGTGTTCTGTACTGCCACTGATAACTGAGATCGCTGCCCGTGGCGGCCACCCGGAATTCCGCAGTTTCGCCCGCATCCACGGTCGCACTCTCCGGCTGCGTCTTGATTGCATACACTGTAAGCGTCGCAGCATTGGAGGTCAGCTTCGTGCTGCCGGAGGTGACGACGCAACGGTACTGATAGCCATCGCGGTTGGTGCCGTTGCTGATGCCCGCAACCGTCAGGGTATTGGTATTATACCCCTGCGTCGCGCTGGAACAGTTTTTCCAGCTGCCGGCAGGCGCTTTGTACTGCCAACGATAGGTCAGATTGCTGCCCGATGCGTCAACGGTGAAGTTGACGGTGCCCGTTCCAACGGTGGACGCGTCCATCGGCTGCTTTGTCAAAATCGCCGACGCCGCCTGTGCCGCCGTGATCGTGCCCAAAAGCAGCACTGCCGCCAGCAGCAGGACAAAAATGTGTTTCACAAAATGTCGTTTTCTGGTCATAGGAACCTCCTGATGGGTGGTTTTTTTGCTGCGGGAAACATAAAGGTACCATTATTACAAAAACGAATCTATTATATCAGAAAAACACGGAATAGGAAAGCGTTTTTTCAAAAATGAATCTCCTCCTGTATGAATCGGATTCTCCCCCCCATCTGCGCAAAAAGAGACCGCCGCACAAAACCTGCTGCGGCAGTCTCTCTTCAGTTGCGGAACGGTTCAGTTTTCCTTCTGGGGGTCGCTGTGCTGGACGGCTTCCAGCACCTCGTAGCGGTCCATCTGGAGACCCTTCTTCATCTGCAGCGCCTCTTCGATGGGGGTCCGGACCAGGAAGCCGCCGCTGGTGCCGATGACGGTGTTGAAGTCGCCGTCCACCAGGGCCATGACCGCTGCGTAACCCATGCGGGTGGCGATCTCCCGGTCACGGACGCTGGGGGTGCCGCCGCGCTGGATGTGACCCAGGACGGTCACGCGGGGGTCGATGCCCAGGTTCTCCTTGATCTCGTCGCCGATGGTGAAAGCGCTGCCCACGCCCTCGGCCACCACCACCATGAAGTGGGTGTTGCCGGCCAGACGGGAGCGGCGGATGGGCTCCGCCACGTCGCGGTCGAAGTCATAGTCCCGCTCCGGCACCAGCACCGCGGTGGCGCCCACGGCGATGCCCACATACAGCGCCAGGAAGCCCGCGTGGCGGCCCATGACCTCCACCACGGAGCAGCGCTCGTGGGACTGCATGGTGTCGCGGAGCTTGTCGATGCACATGACGGCGGTGTTGCAGGCGGTGTCGAAGCCGATGGTGTAGTTGGAGCAGCCCAGGTCGTTGTCAATGGTGGCGGGGACGCCCACCGTCGGGATGCCCAGGCGGCTGAGCTCCAGGGCGCCGCGGAAGGTGCCGTCGCCGCCGATGGCAATGACCGCGTCCAGACCCAGGAGTCTGCAGGTGGCCACGGCCTTCTTGCGGCCTTCTTCATGCATGAATTCCTCGCAGCGGGCGGTGTAAAGAATGGTGCCGCCGGCGCTGAGGGTGTGGCTCACGTCTTTGGAGCTGAGCATCTCGAAGTCGCCGGTGATGAGACCCTGCCAGCCGCGGTGGATGCCCACCACGTCGATGCCCTGACCCAGAGCGGTGCGGACCACGGCGCGGACTGCGGCGTTCATGCCCGGGGCGTCCCCGCCGCTGGTGAGTACGCCGATGCGTTTGATTTTATGATCCATAGATGTATCCTCCATTTTCCTGTTCTGTTTCTACTTTATCTTGATTTCCCGACTATGTCAATCTTTTTTCAATCCAATCTCCCCGGTTTTCAACATCCCGGCCAAATATGATGATTTTTTCCAAGACGGTTGACTTTTGGGAGCATCGTGCGTATAATGGGAACACATTCCAGAAGAAAGGAGCTCCCGGCTGATGCTGTACGCCCGCTGCATGATGAACAGCATGATGTACATGCCCATGTGCATGTGCATGATTCGGCGCGCAGAAAAATCCGGAGAGACCTTCCAGCGAATGTCCTAAACGCTGTTCGACTGTATGTTTACGGAGATCTCCAACCGGAGGTCTCCGTTTTTTTATTTGGGAAAGGAGTTTGAACATCATGCCCATCATCATTCCTCCCAATCTGCCTGCAGCCAAGGCGCTGCAGCGGGAGAACATTTTCTACTACCACACGGCCCGCGCCGAGACCCAGGACATCCGGATGCTGCACATCCTGATCCTGAATCTCATGCCCACCAAGATCGCCACCGAGACCCAGCTGGTTCGGCTGCTGGGAAATACCCCGATCCAGGTGCAGGCGGAGCTCATGGCCTTTGACAGTCATACATCGAAAAACACCTCTCAGGAGCACATGCTCGCCTTCTACACCACCTTCGAGTCCGTCAAGCACCGGAACTTCGACGGCCTGATCATCACCGGCGCCCCCATCGAGAATCTGACCTTCGAGCAGGCGGACTACTGGGAGGAGCTGTGTAAGATCATGGAGTGGAGCAAGTCCCACGTCCAGAGCACCCTGCACATCTGCTGGGGCGCTCAGGCGGGGCTGTATTACCACTACGGCATCAACAAAATCCGGCTGCCGGAAAAGCTCTTCGGCGTCTATGACCATCGCGTGACCCACAAGGGCTCCATTCTCTTCCGGGGCTTCGACGACGTGTTCCATGTCCCCCACTCCCGGCACACCGCCACGCCCAGGGAGCCCATCGTTCAAGAGCCAAAGCTGAAAATTCTGGCCGAGAGCGACGTGGCGGGGGTCTACGCGGTCTCCACCGACGGCGGCAGACAGATCTTCATCACCGGCCACTCGGAGTACGACACCGACACCCTGGAGCAGGAGTATCTTCGGGATCTGAATGCCGGCAAGCCCATCCACGTGCCGGAGCACTACTACCCCAACGATGACCCCACCCAGCAGCCCAGAAACACCTGGCGCTCCAGCGCGAATCTGCTGTTCTCCAACTGGCTGAATTACTTCGTGTATCAGGAGTCGCCCTACGACATTTCCGCCATCGAGCCCATTGCTTAAGCCATCGAAAAACAAGTTTTCCGATGGAGTATGCACTGCGAAAAAAGATTTTGGCGCAAGTGCGACTTGCGAAAGAAAAAACTTTTTTCTTCGTGAGCGGTATTTTGCGCTCCGAAACAAGTTCCGGAGGCAAAATGATCTGATCCTCATGATCGTCAAAGAATCCTCATTCGGCCTATTGACCTCTTGAAATGCCGCCATCAATTCCTTATAATGATTGTTATCAGAGTATTTTGAGGTGATCCCATGAGCCTGCTGGAACAGAGTTTGTTTGAATATTCCCACCATCTTGCGGCCAAGGAGCCGGTGCCCGGCGGCGGTGGGGCGGCGGCCCTGATCGGCGCCCTGGCGGCGGCCCTCGGCAGCATGGCGGGGAACTATACCGTCGGGAAGAAGGCCTACGCCGCGCACGAAGCCGAGGTACAGGCCGCTGTCGAGGCCTGCGACGGGCTGCGGATGCGGCTACTGGCCCTGGTGGACGCCGACGCCCAGGCCTTCGAGCCCCTCTCCAGAGCCTACGCCCTGCCGAAGGATGACCCCGATACGGCTGCCGCTTTGGAGGCTGCCACCCGGAACGCGGTCCTGGCCCCCATGGGGATCGTCCAGTGCTGCACAGAACTGGCGACGCCGCTGGAAACTCTGCGGGCGCACGGCAGCAAAATCATGCAGTCGGACGTGGGCTGCGCGGCCTATGCTGCGACTGCGGCCATGGAGTGCGCGTATCTGAACGTGCTGGTGAATCTCCGCGCCCTGCCGGAGGGAAAGCAGCTGGACGAGCAGGTACGTCCCATGCTGGAGGCTGCCCTGCCGAAGCTGAGAAAAATCGCGGAGGACGTCAGAGCGAGCCTGGAGATTGGCTAATAATACGTTCCAATTCTCAGTATAGCGCTCATTCCTTGTAGGGCGGGGACCTGTGCCCCGCCGCATTGGGAATGGCGTTGGATCAACGGCGGGGCACAGGTCCCCGCCCTACAAACTCCAACTTGATTTTTCCCAAATTCTTCTTGCAATTCCCAGTAAATTGGTCTATAATAACGCCGAACAAATTGACAGAGTAGGATCAGCGCGTTAAGTGCTGCGGGATGGGAAGTTGCCCGCAGACGAAGCACTTCGGTGCGCGGTGCCGGTCCGCATCCGCTGCCACCAAAAGAGGGTTCGCTCCTTTCGTGGCGAGGGTCACGAAAGGGGCCTTTTTTATGAAAAAACCGATTTTTACAACCAAAATGCTGGCGGTCATGAGCCTGCTGGTGGCCATTGAGGTCATCATCGCAAGGTTCGGCACCATCCGGCCCACCAACAGTCTGAAGCTCAGTCTGGACTTCATTCCGGTGGTGATCTCCGCCATTCTCTTCGGGCCCATCCCCGCCATGATCATCAGCATTCTGGCGGACATTCTGGGGGCCTTTCTGTTCCCGGTGGGGCCCTTTTTCCCGGGCTTCACGGTGACGGCGGCCATGACCGGGCTGCTGTACGGCCTGCTGCTGTACAGGGATCAGAGCATGCCGCGGATCGTGCTGGCGGTGCTGCTGCAGCAGGGGATTTTGAGTCTGCTGCTGAACACCTTCTGGCTGAAGGTATTGTACGGTCTCCCCTACCTGCCCACGCTGGTGGGGCGACTGGTGCAGGCCGGGGTCATGGCGGCGCTGCAGATCGTGCTGATCCCGCTGCTGGCCAAGGCCGTCAACGACGTGGAAAAGAGGGCGAAGCTATGACGGCTCTGGAGGCCATTGAATACATTGAGCACTACACCTGGAGCACCACCCGGCTGGGGCTCGGGCGGACAAAAGAACTGCTCAGTCGAATGGGCGATCCACAGAAGTCTTTAAAATTCGTCCATGTGGCCGGGAGCAACGGCAAGGGCAGCACCTGCGCCATGCTGGCCTCGGTGCTGCGCGCCGCCGGATACAAAACCGGGCTCTACACCAGCCCCTACATCCAGGATTTCTGCGAGCGGATGCAGGTGAGCGGCTTAAACATCCCCGGCGAGACCCTGGCGGAGATCACGGATCGGGTGCGGGTGCAGGCGGATCAGATGGAGGATCATCCCAGCCAGTTTGAGCTGGTGACGGCCATCGCCATGGTCTACTTTCTGGAGGCAGGCTGCGACATTGTGGTTCTGGAAGTGGGTCTCGGCGGCGCGCTGGACTCCACCAACGCCATCGACGCCCCGGAGGCAGCCGTGATCACCAATCTGGCGCTGGAGCACACGGAGTATCTGGGCCACACCTATCACGAGATCGCCTCCGCCAAGGCCGGTATCATCAAAACTGGCTGCAGCTGCGCGGCCTATCCCTGCGACCCCGAGGCCATGGAGACCGTGGCGGCAGTCTGCAAAGAAAAAGACGTCCCGCTCCGGTGGGCGGATTTCGGCCAGATCCAGCCGATCTCCGACAGCCTCCAGGGGCAGGAATTCACTTATCGAACTTGGAAAAACCTCCGCATTCCCCTGCTGGGGGCCCACCAGCTGAAAAACGCCGCCGTTGCGCTGGAGACCATCGATCTGCTCCGGGGCCGCGGCTGGGAGATCCCCGATGAGGCGGTGCGCAAGGGCCTGAAAAACGTAACCTGGCCCGCCCGGTTTGAGGTACTGCACCATCAGCCGCTGTTCCTCCTGGACGGCGGCCACAACAGCCAGTGCGCGCGGGCTCTGGCGGACTGCGTGAAACGGTATCTGCCCGGTGAAAAGATCACCTTCCTCATGGGCGTTCTGGCGGACAAGGACGCCGACGAGATGCTGCAGGCGGTGCTGCCCCTGGGAAAGCAGTTTTTCTGTCTGACGCCCAACAATCCCAGAGCCCTGACCGCCGATGCATTGGCGGAGAAGATCCGCGCCCTGGGCGGTGATGCTGTGGTCTGCGCATCTGCGGAGGACGGATTGAAGCGGGTTTTGCAAACCGGCGGCACCGTGGTGGCCTTCGGCTCCCTGTATCTGGCGGGGGAGCTGCGGACACTGTTTCCGAAGGTGCTGAAGCAGGTGCAGCGGAGAAGCTGTCTCGACGCCCGAAAGGCCATTCCGGCACCGGAGCGGAGGGAGAACTCCCGCGCCATCTGCCAGAGGCTGCTGGAATCGGAGCAGTATCAAAAGGCAAATACGATTCTGGCATACAACGCCTTCGGGGCCGAGGCGGATCTAACCGATTTTCTCCAACAGGCGAAGCTGGACGGCAAGCGGGTCTGTCTCCCCTGCTGCGTCAGTGAAACCGAGATGGTCGCGCTGCTGCCGAAGGATGCAGAAAGCTTCCGAACAGGGGCCTTCGGCATTCTGGAGCCCATTCCGGAGCAGTCCGAGGTCATTCCGCCGGAGGAAATCGATCTGGTGGTCTGCCCCTGCGCGGGGTTTGACGAGCACCGAAATCGGATGGGCATGGGCGCGGGCTACTATGACCGCTATTTGCCCAAGTGCAACAACGCCTCTGTCATCGCCGCCGCCTACGAGGCCCAGAAGCTCCCGGAGATCTGCACCGACAGGCACGATCGTTCCATGGACATGGTGATTACCGAACGCAAAACCTATTAAACGAAAAGAACCGGCCCGGGGGCCGGTTCTTTTTTGATTAAGATACGGTGAGCTTGACGGCCTTGGTGGTCAGGGTCCCGAGATCGCCGGTGATCCTGCAGCGGTACTGGTAGCCGTTGCGGTTGGTGCTGCCGGTGAGGCCCTGCACCGTCAGCGTGGCGGCATTGTAACCTGCTGTGGCCTTGGTGCAGTTTTTCCAGACGCCGGTGGCGGGGTTTTTATACTGCCACTGATAGCTGAGATTCTCGCCGGTGGCCGTCACGGTAAACTGGGCGTAACCCGCGCCGGTGACGCTCTGGGCCTTGGGCTGGGTCTTGACGGCGAAAACCGAGAGGGCGGCCGCCTTGGAGGTGAGGGTCGTTCCGCCGCCGGTGATCTTGCAGCGGTACTGGTAGCCGTCCCGGTTGGTGCCGCCGGTGACGCCCTGCACCGTCAGGGTGGCGGTGTTGTAGCCTTTGGTGGCGCTGGAGCAGTTCTTCCAGAGGCCGTTGGCGGGGTTCTTGTACTGCCACTGGTAGCTGAGGCCCTCGCCGGTGGCCGTCACGGTGAACTGGGCATAATCCGCGCCGGTGACGCTCTGGGCCTTGGGCTGGGTCTTGATGGCCACAACCGACAGCGTAGCGGGGGCGCTGGTCAGGGTTTCGGTTCCGTCGGAGACCACGCAGCGGTACTGATAACCGTTGCGGTTGGTGCTGCCGGTGACGCCCTGGACCGTCAGGGTCGCGGTGTTGTAGCCCTTCGTTGCGCTGGAGCAGTTTTTCCAGAGGCCATTGGCGGGATTCAGATACTGCCACTGGTAGCTGAGATTCTCGCCGGTGGCCGTCACGGTGAAGTCCGCAGTTCCGGTGGTGACGACGCTCCGGGAAACTGGCTGCACGGTGATCGCAAATTCCTCCGCCGGTTCATAGGCGGATTCCGCCAGCGGATAGGCGGCGGCAAAGGCGTTGTCCGCAAACTCGTCGCCGATGCCGTCATGGTTCAGAAAGTCACCGGAGCCCCGGAGGAAGTAGTCATAGCTGGTCTCCCCGGCGTCCCAGGTGGCGTCAAGCTCGTAATACCGATCCCCGATTTTGGCGATGTTCCAGGCGTGGTTGAGGCTGTCCCCCACCACGATTCTGGCGTCGATATCTGCGTCCAGCGCCATGCGGTAGAAGAGATTGGCATAGCCCTGACAGACCGCCGTGCCGTTGATCAGGGCGGCATAGGCCGTGGCCTTCAGATGGTAGTTCTGGTCGTTGAGATGCTCGTTGTCGTAGACAACGTGATCGCAGATATAGTCATAGATGGCCCGGAGCCGGTCATAGGTTCGGACATTGGCGCAGATGCCGGGCAGGAGCTGATCCAGTCTGGCGGTGACTTCCGCCTCCTGATCCGCGTCGGTGTAGTAGGTGAAGGTCAGGGTGTACAGCATCTCCGGCAGATTGCCGTCGGCTGAGGTCTCGTACTTCAGATACTGATAGCGCAGATAGTCCCCCTGGGTGCCCACGCCGGTGTGTACCGTGGCGTCGTACCCGAAGCCGTCCGCATAGGCGTAGAAGGCGTCCGCGTCGGGGGTGGTCAGGTAAAAGGAGATGGTCTCGTTTCGCTGCTCCATCTGCTCCCGGATGTAGTCTGCTGCCTCCTCCGGGGTGTCATAGCTTGGCGGCTCGGAGGCGTTTTCCCCATCGGCCAGATAGAGATGGTTCTCCGGAGCGGTCCACTGCAGGCCCTCCGAAGGGCACACCTGATCGGCGTAATAGGGGTTCACCGTGACCTGCTGCAGGTGCAGCTGATCTGCGGCCAGAGCGGGCGCGCCCAGCGTGAGCAGCAGACACAGCGCCAGCATGAACATCCAGATTCTGCGAAGCTGTTTCATGGTCTTCACCTTCTTCATCAAGCTGATTCCAGTATACCATTCAGATCCAGGTTTTTCAAGAAAAAGCAGCCGCCTCGGGTGAGACGGCTGCAAGTTTGCTGTTTCTCAGCAGGGATCCGGATCAGATCTGCTCCTTCAGGAACTCCACGACCTGACGGACGGTCTTGAAATCGCCCACCTTCTCATCGGTGATGACCAGATTGAACTCGTCCTCGATGGTGGTGACCATCTCCACAAAGTCCAGAGAGTCGGCGTCCAGATCGTCGATGATGTTGGTATCCATGGAGATGTCGCTCTCGTCCAGCTCCAGCTGCTCGGCCAGGATCGTTCTGACTTTCTCAAAAATCTCTTCCAGGCTCATGTTCTTTCCTCCTTGAATTTGAAATCAGCTCCACTCTCTGCTGGTGGGCTTGTTGGTGTTCTGGGGCTTCTCCGGGCGCTCATAGAGCACCACCACGCGGCGGTAGGGCTCCACGCCCACGGAGGTGGTGGAGACGCCCTCCACATCCTGCAGGGCGGTGTGCACCACATGGCGCTCGTAGGAGTTCATGGGCTCCATGCGCATCTCGCGCTTGTACTTCAGCACGCGGGCGGCCATCTTCTGCGCCATGCGCACCAGCCGCTCCTCCTGCCGGGCGCGGTAGCCCTCGGTGTCGATGCTGATGTTCATGCGCTTCTCGCTGCCGTGGTTCACGGCGTAGCTGGTCAGATGCTGGATGGCGTCCAGGGTCTCGCCGTGGCGGCCAATGACGTCGCCCATCTTCTCACCGGAGAGGATGACCTGCACGCCGCCGTTGTCACGGGGGGTGATCTCCATCTCGGCGGTGACGCCCATGTGCTCCAGCAGGCCGCCCAGGAAGGAGCGGATGCCGGCATAGGGATCGTCGGGCACCTCATAGCTCACGCGGATGGTGGCGTCCTGCGCGCCAATGCCCAGAAAACCGGACTTGGAGCGCTCCACGATCTCAACGGAGACGTCGTCCCGATCCATGCCGAGCTCTGCCAGCGCGGCTGCGATGGCCTCTTCCTCGGTCTTCGCGGTCTTTTCCAAAGTTTTCAGCATAGTTTATTCTCCTGTTTCATCTACAGTGGTCTCTGCGGACGGGGCAAACTCCGCGCCGAAGCGCTCCGGATCGTAGGCGCGGCCGCGGGCATAGCGCCGATGGCCCACCTGAGAGGCCGGGGTCTCGTTCTCCGGGATGCCCAGTCTGGCGCGTCTGGCGGCGCGCTCCTCGCGGGCGGCCTCTGCCTTGCGCTCGTCGTCCTGCTGCTTGGCACTGGCCTGCAGCTTTTTCTTGCTGGTGTTGCGGTTGACCGCGGTCTCACCGGCGGCGCGGCGGCGCTCGGTCTCTTCCTTCTGGCGGGCGCGCTCCTCCTCCAGCTCGCGGGCTCTGCGCACCTCTGCCTTGGCCTCGCGCTCCGCGTCCTCCAGATCCAGGGTCTTGGTAAAGTACTTGGTGAGACCCACGTCGCGGAGGATGCCGAACACGCTGTTCACAATCCAGTACAGACCCAGGGCCGCGGGCATGCTGAAGCAGATCCACAGGGACAGCAGCGGCATGAAGATCATCATGGTCTTGTTGGTGCTGTTGTTGGCGGCGGTGGCGGGCTGGGGATTGGTTTTCTGGCTGATGACCATGCTCAGCCAGCTCATGCCGGCGGAAATCACCGGGATCAGGAACAGACCCACGGCGGGGAGCCACACGGAGGCGTCGCTCCAGTCGGTTCTCCAGAGCTGGAAGGTGGGCTGCTCGCCCAGGTTCAGGCCCAGGAAGTGGTAGTTCAGGTCAATGAGCTTGCCGCCGAAGTTGCCCAGGGCGGAGGTGACGGCGTCCCAGTTCTGGTGGATCAGATCGGCGATCTGGATCTCCTGATAGGCGGCGCTGCGTCCGGTCTCGGAGGCGACAAAGCCGGCGTTCTGCGTGACCCAGTCGGTGAGGCTGGCCACGGCGTCGGCGCCCAGCGTCATCATCTTGCTGAGGGGCTGACGGATGACGGCGTACAGCGCGATCAGGATCGGGAACGGAATCAGCGTCCAGAGGCAGCCGGACATGGGGCTGACGCCCTCTTCCTTGTAGAGCTTCATGGTCTCGGTCTGAAGCCGCTGCTGATCCTTGGCGTACTTCTCCTGCAGGGCCTGCATCTTGGGGTTCAGGCGGGTCATGCGCATCATGCTCTTCTTGCTCTTTGCCATGAAGGGCAGCAGGATGAGGTTGACCAGCAGACCAAACAGGATGATGGCAATGCCGTAGCTGCCCGTGAGCAGGTAGAACTGCTTCAGCGGCCAGCCGAAAATTGAGGTAAATGACATATTAAGATGTCTCCTGTCTGTGGTTCGACCCTAGGGTACCGGGTCGTAGTAGTCGTGGCCCTTGTGCCACGGGTGGCAGCGGGAGATCCGCTTGACGGCAAGCCAGCCTCCCTTGAGCGCTCCGTATTTCTCGATGGCCTGGAGCGCGTACTGTGAGCAGGTGGGATTGTAGCGGCAGGTGGGCGGCTTGAGGGGCGAGATGTACTTCCGATAGAACTTGATCAGTGCCAGAAGAATCTTCTTCATCACGACTGGGCTCCCTCCCCGGGTACCAGCAGCGACAGTCTCCCAAGGGTCTTTAAAAGCTCCTTCTCCAGCCGGTGATAGTCCGCCTCCGCAGCCCGATGCCGAGCCACGATGACGATATCATATCCGCGCTTCACTTCCCCCTCGTGCAGGCGGTAAATCTCCCGCAGACGGCGGCGGATGCGGTTGCGCGTGACGGCGTTTCCGATCTTGTTGGAGACGGTGTAGCCGATCCGGTTCTGGTCTCTGCCGTTTTTCCGGCAGTAGCAGACCAGCGACGGTGCGGCCAGACTCTTTCCCTTGGAGTACAGGCGCCGGAATTCATGGTTTTTCTTGAGTGTTACGGTAAATTCCACTTGCCTCTCTCCTGCTAAATCAAACTGCGAATACAAACACGTTTAGGGCGGAACTATGTGCCCGCCCAAAAAACGATGTTATTTGATTGCAGCCGTGCTCACAGCAAACTGCTGAGACTCAGTAGCTCAGCTTTTTTCTGCCCTTCGCTCTGCGGCGGGCGAGCACCTTGCGGCCGTTGGCGGTGGCCATTCTCTTGCGGAAGCCGTGCTCTTTCTTGCGCTGGCGCTTCTTGGGCTGGTAGGTACGGAACATCGTCTGGACTCCTTTCTGAAAATAGGATAACTCAGCAACAGGTGATCATCACCTGAGGTGGACTGGTTGGATCCGCCGTTTTCGGCGGCACCGGGTTGATATTATACCTTATACTATCCTCGGATGTCAAGGATTTTTCGCTTCCGAGGAGGCATTTTCCCCTTCCCGATCCAACAAAAGCCGGGTTTTCAGCACCGCCACGACGGTTTTTACGTCCGGCAATTGTCCGCTCAGGGCCAGATCCACCAGCTCGTCCAGGCTGTGCTTTTCCACATTCAGGAATTCCCCGTCGTCCAGATGGGCCTTGCCGTGCTTCAGATCTCTGGCAAGATAGACGTGCAGCACCTCGCCGCAGTAGCCGGGAGAGGCGTACTGTCTGCCCAGATACTCCAGTCTGCCGGCCTCCAGGCCGGTCTCCTCACTGAGTTCCCGTCGCGCCGCAGGCTCCGGGGATTCGCCCTTCTCCAGCTTTCCCGCGGGGATCTCCAGCAGCAGCTCTGAAAAGGGATAGCGAAACTGGCGCACGCACCAGACCGTGCCGTCGGCCTCCAGCGGCAGCACCGCCACCCCGCCGGGGTGCTCCACCACTTCCCGGAGCGCCAGGCTCCCGTCCGGAAGCTCCGCCTGATCCAGTCTGGTGTTCACAATGATCCCGTGGTAGCAGGTGATGGATTTGAGGGTTTTCTCTTCCAGCTTCATGATATATCATCTCCAACGGGTATCTTACCATATTTCCGGCAGGATTGCCATATATTTTGAGTGGCGCGTTTCCGCCGCATGAAATATAATGATCTTAACTATTTGGGGGAGGATATCATATGGTGATTGAGACCGTGACGCCCCAGGCCGTCAGTCTGCGCATCAGCCGCGCGGAGCTGGACGGGCGGCGAACCATGACCCAGGAGGAGGCCCGGGAGGCCGTGCTCCGGGCATTGACGGAGAGCGGACAGCCGCCGTGGTTCCGGATGGAGATCTCCCTCTTCCCCGCCGAGGAGGAGCTGCTGCTGATCGCAAGGCCGGTGTCGCCCTGCCCCTGCCGGTTCCGATTTGAGCGCTTCGGCGACCTCACGGCGGCGCTGGCCTGGCTGCCGACGGAGACGGACTCCGACGTGGTTTACATCGAAGGCGGCTACGAGCTGCTTTTGTATCTGGCGGAATCGGCGCTGCCCAACGCCCTCTATGAGTTCGGCCAGCCCCTGGACTGCACCCCGGAGCTGGCGGCCCATCTCACGGAGCAGGGGGATCTGATCGCCCGAGAGGACGCCGTTTGTCTGCTGCAGAACTATTTTTGCTGAAATCTCTTTTCTTCTACCCAAAAGTGTGCTAAAATAGAAGTCCACAGCCGCGAAAGGAGGACCGATCATGCCCAGAGAAAAAGGCACCAAGCAGGCGGCGCAGAACCGCAAGGCTCTGCATGATTACTTCGTCCTGGAGCGGTATGAGGCCGGCATTGAGCTCTTCGGCACCGAGGTCAAGAGCATCCGCGCCGGCACCGTGAATCTGAAGGACAGCTTCTGCGTGGTGAAAAACGGGGAGCTCTTCGCCCACGGCATCCACATCAGCCCCTACACCCACGGGAGCTACTATAACAAAGACCCAGATCGTCCCAAGCGGCTTTTGATGCACAAGCGGGAGATCCTGAAGCTGAATGCCAAGGTCATGCAGGAGGGTCTGACGCTGGTTCCCCTGAGCCTCTATTTTAAAGATGGACGTGTGAAGGCGGAGATCGGTCTCTGCAAGGGCAAAAAGCTCTACGACAAGCGGGAGGCCGCAGCCGAAAAGTCCGCCCGGAGAGATATGGACCGGGCCATGAAAGAGAAATACTGATTTTTTCAACCGTTACTCCCCTTGGCGCCCTCGGAGAGGTGTGGGAGACCCCAAAACTTGTTTTGGATGGTCGAGCCATGCGTTTCGAGCGCAGCGAGACTGAGGGAGTGAACGTTGGACAAAGGCTGCACGATATTTGTTTCAGCCTGTACGGTAAAGCTCTCTCCCTCAGTCACGGCTAGTTCTCGCCGTGCCAGCTCCCTCCCAGAGGGAGCCAAGAATTCATACGAAAAGGATTAAAACAAATACAGAAAGGATACCACACCATGAGCAATCCCATTGTCACCATCGAGATGGAAAACGGCGGCGTCATCAAGGCGGAGCTCTACCCCGAAGTGGCTCCCAACACCGTGAACAACTTCATCAGCCTCGTGAAGTCCGGCTTCTATGACGGCGTGATCTTCCACCGCGTGATCCCCGGCTTCATGATCCAGGGCGGCGACCCCCAGGGCACCGGCATGGGCGGCCCCGGCTACTGCATCCGCGGCGAGTTCAGCGACAACGGCTTCAAAAACGAGCTGAAGCACACCCGCGGCGTTCTGTCCATGGCCCGCACCATGATCCCCGACACCGCCGGCAGCCAGTTCTTCATCATGCACCAGGACGCGCCCCATCTGGATCGCCAGTACGCCGCCTTCGGCAAGGTCATTGAGGGCATCGAGGTGGTCGATCAGATCGCCCGCAGCCCCCGGAACATGCGCACCGACAAGCCCAACGCGGATCAGCGGATGAAGACCGTCACCGTGGACACCTTCGGCGTCGAGTACCCCGAGCCGGAGAAGCTGCCGGGAAGATAAAAGAGACGGATTGCCACCGCGTCGCGGTAAGTGCCGTCCTTGTTTGGGGAACGGATTGCCACACCAGTGTGCGCACTGGTTCGCAATGACACATTCTATTTGAAACTTTCGCAAATCTCAAACGTCTAAAACATCGAAGAACAGTTCAAGTTTTTCTATTCGCCTCGTAGAGTTTCGCGGCTCGGATGCCGCGAAAGCAATTGCAATCATTTTGCCGCCCACACTTCGTTTGGGCGAGCAAAAAACCGCTCACGGAGAAAAGCGTTTTTCTTTCGCAAGCCGCGCTTGCGCCAAAAACGCTTTTCGGAGTGCAAGCCCTTTTCCAAAGACAAAGGGAACCTTTGTCTTTGGCGCTTCGCGGGGATGTACCGGTTTCGACGGGGGTGTGGAGGCAGGAATAGCGGGCGGCGGCGCCTGACCGCCATAAAACGGGCACCTTATAAATTAAAGAACAACAACGATACTGTTCTTCTCGCTGCTTAATTAGCGAGCGTTCCCTCCGGGAGGCCCACGGCCCGGATGCGGAGCGTCGATGAGTGGGGAACGTGCGTGCGGTAAGCTTTGCCCGCACCACGCATCATGAAGCTACCGGACTTGCAGGCTTGCGTGTTGGCCTGCAACGAAGGGAACAGACCGGTTTGGCCGGTCACAACAACCCGCTGCGCCCGGAGAAGTTCTTGTTAAAGCGCTTTCGGACGGGGGTTCAACTCCCCCCATCTCCACCATGGAATCACGACGTAAAAGATACTACGTCGTGATTTCTTTTTATGCCCGAAAAGCCCTGATTTTTCAATACTTTCTGGGTTTCGCATTTTCAAGAACAAACCGCCGCATGCCATTTCACGCAGCGGTTTTTTGCGTTTTCAGACACACGGTTGAGCCTTTTTACTCAAAACGTTAAAATAAGGGGTAAACGTTAAATTTGCACCCCCCTATAAAAGAACCCTGCCGGAGCCACCACGAACCGGCAGGGCTGGGATTTATCATCCCGAGGATTGAACAAACGTTACAGATACTATACTAGCATCTGTGACGTCCACCGCAAAGACTAAATCATACCACATTGAATGTGTCAAACTTGTTAAAAGGGCTCATTATCCAAGATCTCGATACAAGAATGTGACAATCTGCGCTCTTGTGCAAGGATCGCCAGGTGCAAAAGACGTAGCAGATTTACCGGTAGTTATACCATTTTTGACCGCCCAGAGGACGGCATTGGTGTAATACTGACCGGACTTCACATCCTGGAAGGGGTTTTCCGCCTTCACCGTAGGCTCGCCCTCCATGCGCCAGAGGAAGGTGACAGTTTGTGCACGAGTTACTGTGGTGTCGGGACCAAAGGTGGTCTTGCTGGTACCGGTGGTAATCCCTTGCTCCACTGCCCAGAGGACGGCGTTGTAGTAGAACGCGCCCTTCTTCACGTCCTTGAAAGGATTTTTGGTGCTGGCCGGCTTCGGCTCCCCAGCCGCACGCCACAGGAACGTTACCATCTGGGCCCGGGTGCAGTCCTTGCTGGGCGAGAAGTGCGTCGCGTCCGTGCCAGTGGTGACAACGGGGTCGTGGTTCACAGCCCAGAGAACGGGATCATAATAGTATACGTCCTCCTTGACGTCCTGAAATGGATTCTTCGGTGCGTTAGTCTTTTCAAACTTGGCCGTAAGTTCTGTATCTTTTTCTATAGCAAACCGAAACTCAAGGTCATTGCTGACCTTAGTTTTGCCGTCATACCAGCCGATAAAGCGGTAGCCGGCATCCGGAGTGGCAGTCACCTTCGCATATTCCCCGATGACAAACACTCCGCCGCCCTCTGTCGTTCCGCCTGATTCAGCAGATGTAGTAACACTCCACACTTGTACTTGGTCGGCAGTCTCCTTCACGCTCGGGCTGAGTGCTTTCCCATCGGTTCCCTTCAGTGTATACTCTGCGGTCTCCAGATTGGTCTTTGATGCAGTCCCCTTCAGTTGGTCGCCGTCTTTGATCGGAATGTCCGCGTAGCTGACAACTTGAGTATACGCCCCAGTATCCATGTCATAGTCCACCGCCGTGTAGGTCATGGTTCCGTCATCCGTCGCCTGAACATCGATTGTATACTGCATATCCATTGGCAAAACAAAAACCTTTTGCCCATTTTCATCGATGAACGATGAGATTCCGTTTTCAATTGTCTGCGGCTCATCATCTACAATCTGTGCAACCAATGCTCTGCTGCTGTCATAAACTGAAACGTCCACTGGACAATTGACATAGATGGTACGATATCCTGTTAGGATATTGCTGAGTGTTTTTCCATCCAGAGAATCTAACCACGCAACACAGAGCTCCGGATAATGTGCATTTGCAAGATTTACAGCAATTGTAGCAATCTCCACTCCAAGCATTGCACCACCTGTAGGATCTATAAAGGAGCCGCCTAATAGGTCAGAACCTATTAGTTTAAGCAACGCAATGTAGTCCTCTGTTGTTTTCTCGTTATCCTTCCCAAGCAAATCCGCAACTGCCGGTGCAAATGTGCTCTCATGGTATTTGTAGTAGTTCGTTCTTCCCCCCAGATTACGTGCAAGTGAATTTACAAAATGATCAAAGAAGTAGCTCTGTCCCATCGCAAGTTCTCTTGTGAGTAATACCACATCTTTTGTCGCATTATTTGCGCCATTATATGACAAAAGCTTTTCATACTCCTGTGCCATTTTTAATTTTAGCGGGGAATAGAGTACGGTATTCGAGGAGGAAGGTAAGTAATATGTATTACCATAATGGGAAAAACCCATGGAGCTCATTGCAACCTTGGGAACAAGATCGATTGGATTGACAATGCAAAAAATGTTATTATAATTTGTGCCGTGAGCTTTCGGATCATTCGCTCCCATCGGGCATTCAAAGCAATATGCAAAAACATTGTTTTTCCCATACACTTCATTCAGCTTTGCTGCCGCAAGATTTGCAGTAGCAGCCCCACGGCTGTATCCCGTGATCCAAATCTTAATGTTGTCGGTCAACTGTTTTTTGTGTGTTTTAACATATTCCTCAATCCCAGTTACCGTCTTGTTTGCTGCAATCTGAAATCCAGCGTGGTTTCCGCTTGGCCCAAGGGTCACATTTCCGCCCCACTCATCGTAGTAGTTCGCGCTACGAATGGTAACTGAAACAAGAGAATAGACCTTGCCATCGCTCCCTTTTAAGTTCTTACTGCCAATATAATAACCTATGGAATTAATCTCCGGTTTAGGATACTCAGGTTTAAGATTTGTAAACTCCAGTTTGGTCAACAATTCTTCAATATTTGCATAGTTTGTCGCAGCCGTGCTGTCTTCACGTGCCATTCCCGCCATGGACATTCGCAACGACATTTTCGCAAGATCATGCTGATATTCGGAGGCATTTTTTTCAAACCACGTCTCATCATAGTAAGCGTAGCTCACCCTCAACAAGTGCATAATAGGAAAACCTTGTATTGAATGCACTGGAGGACCCAATTACACGCAATAGCCCATCTGAACAATATGATAGCATATATCGCTCGCCGCTGGAAAATACATGTACGAGTTCGTTATCTTTGATCGAATACAAATCATAGATTAACCCGAATGTTTTTCCCTCATTGTAACTATCTGCGTTGCAGCCGACAAGCAGTTCATCAGTGCCATCGCCATCAACATCTATATATGTGTATCCACATTCTGTTGGATTAAATCTATATACATAGCTGAATCCAGCCTCTTCTAACTCACCATTTAGATCATCGTTCTCTTGATTCTCTGAAATGCTTTGCAGCACATCTTTTAACGAAGAGAGGACAGCATCATACAGTAGGTGCTCATCAAATTGTGTTTCAATCGCTGTAGGTTCTGGCATTTTGGGCTTTGACGATTCTGAAACCGCAGATTCAATTCCATCAGGCTCCAATGGCGTTTCGCTTCTGTTTGAAGAACAGGCACACATCGTAACCATCAAAATTACTAGTAACAAAGCTAGGCTTCCCCTATTTCTCATTCTTATAGTTCCTCCATGTAAACCGAAAACGGAACTCGATAATCTTCCGTCCTAGCTCGTGTACGGCGTGCTTCATCCGCGTCCTTCGGCGCCTCAGGCTGTTCATCCACGAACGCGTGGAATACCTTTCCGTAGTCCATCAGACGCGCGATCGTCTCATTTTTGAACCGCGTCACATAGCCCAACTCCTGGTCATCCGTGGTGTATACGGAGATGGCCCACTGATCGTGCTCATTATCAGGGTCACGGAAAAGATGCAGTTCCGTGCCAGGCGTGAGCGAATCTAGCAGCTCACGGCCTTCTTCGCTGTTATCATCCACATGGAAATACAGTCCAGCTATCGCTGTGGCGCATGCGGTCAGTTCATGGCAGAACCGATGGACTTTCTGCTTGAAACTCAGATAGATCAGGCCGTCCGCGACGCAGAGTCTGGCAGAGATCTGACCATGGTTCGTTATTATCAAAATCAGTATCCGAACGTGCAAGTGCATATTCCTGTTGCGGCGCCACAGATTCAACATCTACCAGTAGAACGTACGGTGCTCCCGGCCGCGAATATAACTGAGGAAGCAAAGGATATAGTCAAGCGCTGCTATGAGCCTGGCGTCTGGCAACCGGACTGCCCGATCTTTGTTGAGGCTGTGACAATCCGAACAAAAGACGAAGATGATCTGCTTTCGCTTTCCGCGGTCAATCTTTCGAACAATACAATTCGTTCAGCCTATTTTCAGGCCATTGTCCTCGACGATACCGGTGACGAGGTTGCGCGGCGTCAGTGTGTCTATCAGGGCCTGAGCATTCCCGGCGGCAACGCTCCGATCGAACAGAAGCGTCTGCCGGAAGATAAGGCCTTCCCACTCGGAACGTATCTCGCACATCGCGTTGAATTGATCTGTGAAAAGGTCGCTTTTTCCGACGATGCAGTTTGGCGCATGGATGCTAATGCAGCTCCTGTTGAGCTTCCCGCCCAGCCAGTTCTAAGTGAAAAAAACTTCCCCCGCTATCGTTATATCAATAGTCGTTTTCACACAGCTGACAAGGAAACACCTCTGCGCATGCCTCTTGAGGCGGATGGGTTCTGGATGTGTGACTGTGGTCATCCTGCAAAAAATGGAGAACCTTGTTCTTTCTGCGGCGATACGCTTCCAGCTTTACAGGAGGCATTCTCCCAGAAGACGCTGGAAACCTTACAGCTTGCTGCAGTGAAGGAGCGTGCTGCCAAGCGCGCAGCGTTCTCGCAGAAATTCTATCAGGATACGCTGGAGAAAGAAAACCAGAAGCTTGAGGAAGCAAACCACAAGATCTATCAGGAGGCACTGAGGATCGAGAAAAAGGGCACTTCTAAGAGCCTTCGTGTGGCAATTAAAGAATGGGAAAAGATACTGGACTACTCCGATGCGATGGATCATCTGGAAAGCTGCCGCAAGCGTCTCCCCGAATTGGAAGAGAAGGAAGAAGCCGATCGTATTGCCTCTGAAGCTGCTGCAAAAAAAGCTGCTGAGGAAGCAAAACAAAGAGCTGAGGAGGAAAAACGCCGCGCTGATGAGGTCGCCGCAGCTGCTAGGAAAAAACGCAACACTATCCTTGGAATCTCTTTTGCCTCCCTGGCAGTGGTGATAGCAGCAATAATTATCGTTCTAAAGATTATTATCCCAAACAGCAATTATAACAAAGCCGTCACACTCATGGAATCCAATGATCCCGGCGAAGCATTCCTCATTTTTAAGAAACTGGGCAGTTATAAGGACAGCGCAGATCGGGTTTCTCAAGCAAGGTCGGATGGCACCTTGTATCAGGCTGCAGTCAAGGATTACAATCTTGCAAAAGAGGATCCATCAAAGTGGGATCAGTGTCTTGCAGTGTGGGGAATGCTAGCGCCTCGTCATTCTATTGCTGCAGGTTTTTATCACTCAGTCGGATTAAATGTTGATGGTACAGTAGTTGCTACAGGTGACAATCAGTCTGAGCAGTGCAATACCAGTTCATGGTCTGACGTAATATCTGTTTCTGCTGGAAGTGGCCACACAGTTGGATTACGAGCTGATGGAACAGTCGTTGCAATCGGCAACAATGATCATGCGCAATGTGATGTCACCGGGTGGCAGGGCATCGTTGCAATTGCTGCGGGTGGATATCACACGGTAGGACTACGCGCCGATGGTACTGTTGTTGCAGTCGGGAATAATGATTACCAACAGTGTGACGTTTCCTTATGGAAAGACATTGTATCCATTGCAACCGGGCAAACCTTTACAATTGGCTTGACCAGTGATGGAGAAGTCGTCTTTGCAGGAGGAGATGACATCAGCAAAGGTGGATTGAAACATAAGACTTTCACCGCCATTGCTGGAGGAGGAATGCATGTGCTTGCACTCCTTGAGGACGGAACTGTTGTCGCAGTTGGTTTAAATGATGATGGTCAGTTGAAAGTATCGTATTGGGAAGATATCACTTACATTGCTGCTGGTGCTGCTCACTCAGTTGGTGTGCATTTGGACGGTACCGTTACTGCGACTGGCTGGAACAAAAACGGCCAGTGTGATGTTTCAGACTGGAACAATATTGTGGAAGTCAGTGCAAGCATTGCACACACAATTGGTCTCCAATCGGATGGTACTGTTGTCGCCGTCGGCTTCAATGATGATGGCCGCTGTGATGTATCTGATTGGATAATTCAAGTACCAAACAACTGATCTGTAATCGTTAAATTTGCACCCCCCTTGCGCCCCATGTGCACCCCCCTGCCCGATTGTATCGCCAACGTAATGATTTGCCATTTTCGGAAAATCCTGCAATCTCAACGGTTGCAGGATTTTTCTTGTTTCTCAACATCTTTTCCCTATCGCAAAATCACGCAAAACACAAGTGGGAGAAGCCCTCGGTTTTCCTTGCCCGGAAAATGGGAATGTGGTATAATGGATGACATCTTCTGCGGAAAGGAGGCGGTCGGTGCATGGAGTCGACGATGATCCGGGACATGACAAAAGGCCCGGTGGTGTCGCAGCTGTTCCGGTTTGCGATGCCGCTGTTTTTCTCCAACGCCCTGCAGGCCGTGTACAATCTGGTGGACATGGTCATCGTGGGCAACTACATCGGCGCGGCCGGTATGTCCGCGGTGTCCATCGGCGGCGACATTCTGCATCTGCTGACCTTCGTGGCCATGGGCTTCTCCTCTGCCGGGCAGGTCATCATCGCGCGCTGTGTCGGCGTCCGCGACTATGAACGCATCCGCAAGACCATCGGCACCATGTTCACGTTCCTGCTGAGCATCGCGGTCGTGATCGCAGGCGTGTGCTTCCTGCTGCGCCACAATATCCTGCGCTGGCTGAACACCCCAACCGCTTCTGCGGATTTCGCCATGGCCTATATGGTGACATGCATCTGCGGGCTGCTGTTTATCTATGGCTATAACATCGTCAGCGCGATTCTCCGCGGCATGGGCGACAGCCGCAGGCCCTTCATTTTCATCGCCATTGCGGCGGTGCTGAATACGATCCTGGACATCTGGTTCGTGAAGTACCTCGGGCTGCAGGTGTTCGGCGCGGCACTGGCCACCGTGATCGGCCAGGGCGTGAGCTTTATCATCGCCATCATTTATCTCTACCGACGAAAGGAGAGCTTCGGCTTCGACTTTCAGCGTCGGAGCTTCCGCATCGACGGTGACGCCTTCCGGCAGCTGCTGGCCCTCGGCATCCCCATGGCGATCCAGAGCGCGGCCATCAGCTTCTCCAAGATCATTCTGATGGCCTGGATCAACCTCTTCGACGTGACCTACTCTGCCCTCGCGGGCATCTTCAACAAGGTCAACATCGTCTCTGGCGTCATTTCCATGTCCTTCACCACGGCAGGCAGCACCATGGCGGGACAGAATCTCGCAGCAGGCGAGCATCAGCGGGTCAACCGCATCCTCGCCACCGTGCTGGCAGTGGGACTGGGGCTGGCCGCAGCCTTTACGCTGGTGATGGTGCTCTGGCCCAGCGCCGTGTATCGCGCCTTCACGCCTGACCGGGATGTGCTGGCTGCGGCGGGCGTACTGACGCTGCCGATCATCCTGAACTTCTACGGTTCTGCCACCCGCAGCGCCGCCTTCTCCCTCATCAATGGCTCCGGGCGGCCCAAGCTGAATCTCGCCATCGCGCTGATCGACGGCGTGATCGCCCGCATCGGTCTTGCCGCGCTGCTGGGCTTCGCAATGCATCTGGATTGCCTCGGCTTCTGGATGGGCGACTCGCTGGCGGGCTTCATGCCGCTGGTGATCGGCGGGGTGTTCTACCTCTCCGGGAGATGGAAGGAGACCGCAAAGGTGTAACAATGGCGTGCTGTGGTTCGTAGGGAAAACGGGACCATTCGCCGATAAAGTACGACGCAAATGATACGGCGTCGTACTTTCTTTTTTTGCAAAAATATGCTATAATCCATTTTCACGATCACCGGAAAACGGTGACGCTACAACAGGTTTGAAAGAGGTTGGAAAAGGATGCTGCCTGAGAGTCTGGTTCATCTGATACTGCTGTTTTTTGCCTATGCCTTTCTGGGCTGGTGCATCGAAGTCACGCTGAAATACTTCCAGTTTCACCGCTTTATCAACCGCGGATTTCTGACGGGCCCGTGGCTGCCGATTTACGGCTCGGGGGCGGCGCTGATCACCGTCGCGATCAAAGGCCTGGCCCCGCTGGAATCCTCCGTGGGCACCACCTTCGCGGTGTCCTTTCTGCTGTGCGGCTTTCTGGAGTATATGACCAGCTACGTGCTGGAAAAGCGCTTCCACGCCCGCTGGTGGGACTATAGCCAGAAGCCCATGAACCTCCACGGCAGAGTCTGGATCGGCAATCTGATCCTGTTCGGTCTGGGCGGCGTGCTGATCGTGGATCTGATCAATCCCCTGCTGCTGCAGCTGTCCCGGCATATGAGCCCGACCCTGCAGGAGATTCTGGCGCTGGGTCTGTCGGCCGTCTTTCTCGCAGACTATGTGATCTCCCACTTTGTGCTGAAGCTGGTCAAGCGCGGCGTCGAAAGCAGCGAGGCGGACAGCACCGAGGCCATCAGCAAAGAGGTCCGGATGCTGCTCAGCAACCGCTCTGTCTTCTACCGCCGCTTTGCGGAGGCCTATCCGGAGGTCATCTATAAGACCGAGCGCATCGCCCAGCGCATGGAGGCCATCCGCGCCGAGACGGAACGACTGCGGAAGGAGGCGGAGGAGCGTGTCGCCCAGATGCGGCAGGAGGTGGCGGAGAATCTGGAGCCCACCGTCAGCGTAAAGAACGCCATCATCGAAAAGCAGGGAGCGCTGATCGAGCTGCTCTATCAGGAGGATGCCGCCACGCCGGAGATGAAGGCGCTGATGACTGAGCTGGAAGCCAAAAAGGCCGTGCTGCAGAAGCGGCGCAGCCGCTTCCCGATCAAGTGAGCGCAGACAGCGGAGCCACAGCCTGTATAAAACAGAAAACGCCTGAGCCGGTTTTCCGTCTCCGGGAGATTCAAAGAGTCGGGCTGCAGACAGCCCGGCTCTTTTTTCAGAATTGATTCTATGAAATCCGGGTATCAAAAACCCGAAACCATCCGCCGGATTTGCCCATTGCATTGCCGCCGGGGATGTGTTATATTTTTCACCGGTATAATGATATTTCTATGATGTGCCGAAGGAGGACAACCCATGAAAGGTATGGAAACGGCAAAAACCCGCATTCGCCGCGCGGTGTTCACGGAGATCGCCCGTCTGGCCTACGAGGGCGGCGACTACGCAAAAGGACTGCGGGAGCTGCCCTACAAGCTGGTGCCCGGCGAAGTGGGCGAAAACCGCGACAGCATCTTCACCGAGCGGGCCGTCATCGCCGAGCAGGTGCGTCTCGCCATGGGTCTTCCCTACCAGCGCATCACGGAATACGCCCCCGTGGAGGAGGGCATCGAGCTGGCCCTGAACCCGGAGAGCTACTATGAGCCGCCGCTGATGAACGTGATCAAGTTCGCCTGCAACAAGTGTCCCGACAACGTGGTGCGGGTGACGGACATGTGCCAGGGCTGTCTGGAGCACCCCTGCATGGAGGCCTGCCCCAAGGGCGCCATCAGCCGCGTCAAGGGCCGGGCGCTGATCGATCAGGACAAGTGCATCAAGTGCGGACGGTGCATGGCGGAGTGCAAATTCCACGCCATCGTCCGGCTGGAGCGGCCCTGCCGGAAGGCCTGCGGCATCGACTGCATGAAGTCCGACGACCTGGGCCGGGCGGACATCGACTATGAGAAGTGCACCTCCTGCGGCCAGTGTCTGGTTGCCTGCCCCTTCGGCGCCATCGCGGACAAGAGCCAGATCTTCCAGGCCATCCAGTCCATCAAGCAGGGCGACGAGGTCTATGTGGCCCTGGCCCCCGCCTTTGTGGGACAGTTCGGCCCCAAGGGCGTGCCGGAGAAGATGCGCTCCGCCTTCGAGGCCCTGGGCTTCACCGGCGTCTACGAGGTGGCCATCGGCGCGGATCTGTGCGTCATCGAGGAGGCCGCGGACTTCCTGGAGGAGGTGCCCGAGAAGCACAAGTTCATGGTCACCAGCTGCTGCCCCGCCTGGAGCACCATGGTGAAGAAGATGTTCCCCCAGTTCACGGAGAATATCTCCGTGGCCATGACGCCCATGGTGCTCACCGCCCGCATGATCAAGCGGCAGCACCCGGGCTGCAAGGTGGTCTTCGTGGGCCCCTGCGACGCCAAAAAGCTGGAGGCCCGCCGCCGCACCATCCGCAGCGACGTGGACTTCGTCCTCACCTTTGAGGAGACCATGGGCATGTTCGAGGCCAAGGGCATCGACGACGTGTTCTCCGGCGAGGACGCGCCTCTGGACGACGTGGCCAGAGACGGCAGAAACTTCGCCTTCGCCGGCGGCGTGGCCCAGGCGGTGGTGAACGCCATCCACCAGATGGATCCCAACCGGGAGGTCAAGGTGGCCAACGCCGCAGGTCTGGCCGACTGCCGGAAGCTGCTGATGATGGCCAAGGCCGGAAAATACGACGGCTATCTGCTGGAGGGCATGGCCTGCCCCGGCGGCTGCGTCAACGGCGCCGGTACCCTCCGCCAGCCGGAGAAGAGCACCAAGGCCGTCCAGGACTTCGCCAACAAGGCAAACTTCACCTGTGCCAACGACACCCCCTATCTGGAGTATCTGCCCCTCATTGAGGAAAAGGGCAAAATCCGCAAATAACAACGCCATAAAAACGTACCCTCTGCCGGAGCAGAGGGTACGCTCAAGCTGTCGATACAGTCGACAGCTTGAACCTCTCAGACGCCATTGTCGTCTGAGAAAGATTAAAAAATGCGAGGGGAAACCCATCCCCTCGCGCTCCCCATGCAAACATTTCACATTCTGCATGGTTTGTCTACAGTCTGAACGTACCCTCTGCCGGAGCAGAGGGTACGTTTATTTGGGAACGAATTATTTCTTTTTCCTGAGGCCGATGACGGCGGCCACCACGCCGCAGAGGCCCACAGCCGCCACAGCGACCCAGATCATGCTTCTGCTGTCGCCGGTGCGGGGATTCCGGCTGCTGCTGAGGCCGCGGTTCGCGGTGGTGGTCACGGTGGTGGAGCTGCCCAGCGCGGCGGTCTGTCCGGGGGACTGGATCTTCAGCGTGGCAGAGACCTTGCCGTTGTCGAAGAGCACCTCCAGGGTGTGGTCCCCGACGCTGAGCCGCTGGAGCATATCCGCCTTGAGCGTCACCACGGTGCTGCCCTTGGCGACGGTGTAGTCCTTGTCCTTCTCCAGCAGGGTGCCGTCCAGCTTCACGCCGGTGAAGTGCTCAAAACTGGCGTCGTCCTGCTCGCCGCTCTTTACGGTGAGGGTGAGATCGGTCTTGCTGGCCTTGTTCCAGCTGGGGTCGGCGGGGGTCATGGTATAGGTGATCTGCTTCTCGGCGACTGTGACCGTCACCACCGTCTCCAGCGTGACAAATTCACCGTCCGCATCCAGACTCTCGGCCCTGATGTGTACCTTCGTCGTACCGGGGGCCACGGCGGTCAGGGCGCCGAATTCGTCCACGGTGACGATCTTGGGGTTCTCCGACTCATAGACGCAGTCCCGGAGCCTGGCCGGGTCCGGCGTGGTGGAGATGGTGCAGGGCCGCTGATCCCCCACGGTCATGGAGATGGTCTCCTGATCGGCCCGGATCGACTGGGCGTAGGGCGGGTCGCCCTCCACGATGGTCAGCGTGAAGGTTCGGGCGGCGCCGTACTTCAGCTTGGCGGTCAGCGTGACCTGGCCGGGGCCCACGTAGCTGACGCGTCCCATCTCGTCCACGGTGGCGAAATTCGGATCGGAGGAGGTCCAGCTGACGACCTTGTTGTCGGCGTCCGCCGGGAGCACCTCATACCGGATCTGATAGGCTGCGGGGAAAAAGCTGTTGAAGTGGATCACATCGCTGTTCTTCACGAAGGCGATGTCCTTGCCGTGGGTGATCTCGCTGTCGCTGACAAACTTTGCGGTGAAGACCCGATCCTCGGTGATCCTGATCTCGGAGTGGATCTCATTGCCCTGCTCGTCCAGCCAGGCCACAAAGGTGCGGTCCGCCGGCTCGGGGTGGGTCTCGCTGCCGTCCACAGGCTCGCTCTCAGGCCGGAAGTCCGACCGCCAGACCTTGCCGTCCACCATATACGTCACCTTGTGGATCATGGTGTCCAGCTCGTCAAAGTGGGCGTCCACCCAGGTGATCCGGTTCCGGATCCAGGTCTTCAGCGCCTGGACCTCCTTCTGGTAGTCGTAGTTCCCCGCATTCTCGTGGTGCAGCAGGTAGTCCTGCAGGGCGGAGGCCTTGGTCTCCTCGTAATACTGATCCATGACGCCGCCGTCGGCAATCAGACGCCGGAGTGCGTCGCGCATCACCGGCCACTGCTTGTGCAGCTCCTGGACGAAGCCGCCCTCGCCCCGGTCATAGAGCATGGGCTTGCACCAGAGATGGCCGTATTCAAAGCCCTGGGTGTAGGGGCTGTAATTCCACGCGTAGTCGAAGTCCCACAGCGGGCCCCAGTAGAGCTTGCTGACGCCGGTTTCGGGGTCGCGGTCCTTGTAGAGATAGGTGCTGCCGGTGGCGTAGCCGTCGGAATTTCTGCTGATCTCGTTCACGAGCCAGTATTTCGCCGCGTTCTCCACGTCCATCAGCTCCCGATAGGCCGTGCCCTCCTCAAACAGCACGTCCTCGAAATGCTGGATGTAGTCCTGAATGTATTTCTGCTGGGCGTTGTTCTTGTAGGCGTCGCCCAGCTCCGCGGCGGTGAAGGCCTCCTCGCCGGTTTCCTCACCCGTACCCAGCAGCAGGCTGTCCCCGCCCTCGGTGTCGAAGGAGGGCGTGTGGGTGGCCCAGTTGGCGCCGCGGGTGGTAAAGAAGATGTTGGGAGAGCCTCTGCGCACCTGAACGCCGTTCTGGATCATGTAGCCGCCGGTGATGACGGCGGGATCGGTGTCGCTCTCCTCCAGCTCCTGGATGGCGAGGCGGTTATCGTCCACCCGGACGTTCTCGCTGAAATAGTAGCTGCCGAGGTATTGCGCCCCGAAGTTCTCGCCCACCATGACCACGTCCACGGGGACGCCCCGGGGCGTGAACTCGAAGCCCATCTCATCGCCCAGCCAGGCTGTGATCCGATCCTTCAGCAGCGTGCTGTCCTTGGCGTTGGCCACCAACACCCAGTGCTTGTTCTTGCCGAGGCCGAACAGATCCGCCTTCTTGTCCAGCTTGATCTTGAAGGGCTTTTTGGTCTCCTGCCAGGTGGAATTGCCCCGGCCCCGGATGCTCATGTCCAGATCCGTGAAGTCCACGCAGGCCAGATCCGGGAAATCGGAATAGTGAAATCCCTCCGGCACGTCGATGGTGAGCTTGCCGTAGCAGTAGGTGCTGTGGTCGGGGCTCGACATCATGTCCTCAATGGTGCCCCGGGATTCGTCGATGTACAGATACACCACGGGGATGCCGTTGTCCACGGTCGGCATGGCATCCGAAGCCGCCGAAGCGTTGCCGGACAGGCAAATCACGGCGATCAGAAGCACGCACAGGAACAGCAGCGTAACGGCGCCCTTTCCGGTCAGATATTTCTTCATTTCTCCACCAGCCTTTCCAGACTTTCTTACCCTTAAAGATACCAGAATTCCCCTGGTTAGTCAACATAATATCCCCGGTTTCTCCCCGAAAAACATAGAAAAACGCGAGGGAAAAATCCCTCGCGCTTTTCCGATCATTGGTATTGCTTATTGGGTTTCCTTCCACCAGCCCAGCAGGGTCTTTGTGACCTTGAGGGTGGTTTTCAAAGCGGTCTTGGCCACGTTTGCCGCAGTCTCCTTCACAGTCTCCTTGACCATGTTCTGGATGGCGGTGGTCTGCTCGATGATGCGGTTGGAGGTGTCGATGCTGTCGGCGATCTTCTGGGTGACATCCTTGGCGGCGGCGGTGATCTTGTTGTCGCCGGTGGTGTCGATGGCATTGGCGGTCTCGGTCAGCATCGCCTTGACCTTCAGGGCGATGTTGGTGCGCAGGCTGGTGGAGAAGTTATAGAACTTCCAGTCCGGGGTGATCTCGCTGGTGACAACCGCTCTCCCCTCCCGGATGACCTTGTCGGCGAACATCAGCAGGTTCTGGCCGGTGCGGCCGTAGGCATAGAGATACTTGGTCATGGCGTTGGCCAGCTCCAGCTCGGAGCCATAGATCAGGTTGCCGCCCAGGTAATTGTAGAGCATATTCGAGGTGAAGGCAATGGTGAGGGCGGTGACGTCGTTCTCGCCGGAGATCATATCCTGGACCATGGTGCCGGTCTTGCCGTCGGTGATCAGGTTCAGGAGCTTGTCCGCCTCGGCGGTGTAGTTGAAGTTTCTCAGCCAGGTGTAGTAGTCCTCCGCGTAGTAGGGCAGCACCAGGCCCAGATTGCCGAAGGTGACGTAGCACCAGTCCTTGGGCGCGGGCAGCTCGGTGTTCCAGGTGAGGTTCATGGTGTAGAACAGCGGGCTGTGGATGTAGCCGTCCGGCACGCCGATCTCCAGCATGAGATAGTGGCCGGTGGGCATCTTCTTGGTCAGCAGCGCGTGGGTGGGCAGCAGGTCAAGCATCTTCTGCTGCTCGGGGGAGAGATCATCGCCCACCATCCAGACCAGGATCTCCTTGGCGTACTTCATGATGTTGTCATTGGTCAGCACCGGATAGACCCAGTCGTTGATGACGCCCTTGACCCATTCGCCGTTCTCGTCCCAGAACTCGGTGCCCTTCTGGGCGGCATACTTCGCCAGGGTGAAGACGAAGTTCACGATGGCCTCGGTCTGGGGATTTTCAAACACGCCGTCCAGAAGCTCCATATCATCGGCTTCCTCCAGCACCACGTTGCCCATCTTCAGCAGGACGTCCAGAGACCAGGTGAGGGTCACGTTGCTGTCCTCGCTGAAGAAGACGTTGCCGTTCTCGTCGGCGGTGGCCTGCAGAATGGCGGGCAGACGGAGATCCGTCTCGTCGCTCATGAAGGTGATCATGGGATCCATGGCCGAGGCCTCCAGCAGGGACCAGTAGGTGCCCAGCAGCTTGATGACGGCCTTGTGGTCGAAGGTGATCTGCTTTGCGGTGTCGTCCCAGGTGAGGATCTCGCTGTTGAGGATGCTCAGCTCCTCCCAGGTGAAGCCCTCGGTGCCCACCAGATTCATGGCGTTGGTAAAGGTGTCCTTGCCCAGGGCATAGGCGGCGCGGAGGATCTTCTCGGTCTCCTCCCGGTTCACCAGCAGGAATTCCGTGCCGGGGACGGCGTTACCGCCCAGATCCACGCTCCTGAAGCCGAAGCCGGGCTCCTCGCTCTTCATAAACACGCCGGGCATGGAGAATGACACGCTGAAGGCATCCCAGTCGATGTCAAAGATACCGAAATCCGCTTTGATGCTGAAGGTGTAGCTGCCCAGCTCTTCCTCGTAGCCCACATAGTTCACATGGTCGTCGCCCACGTGGACGCGGGTCTGGCCGCTGGAGGGCTCCCAGAGGGTGTAGCCGTCGCCGTTGATCTTCCGCACCTCCAGGGTGTAGTTCCCCTCAGGCACGTCCTTGGCGCCGTAGATCTTATAGAACTCGCCCACGGTGTCGATGCCGGAGATCAGCCAGCCGAAGCCGTCCTGGAGCCATTTGAAAATATCATCCAGCCAGCTGAGGATGCCGTCTGCCTTAAACTGGAAGGAGGAGAGAAAGGCCGCGTCCTTCACGGCGTTCAGCTCCAGCTTGTACTCCTGGTTCTGGTCGTTGACCAGATACATCTCCACCTCGGGCAGCTTCTCGTTGGCGAGAATGCCCTGGAGCTCGCTCTTGAGCGCCGCGACGAAATCCTGGAAGTTGTAGGTAGATTTCATCACCGCGTCGGCCATGCTCTGACCGTAGACCATGACGGCCACGTCCTCGTCGCCCTTGGGGCCGCGCTCGCGCCCGGTGACGGGGTTTACGTTGCTGACATCGTCGCCGTCGGCAGCCAGAACCCCTATGGGGAACAGACTGAAGACCAGGACCAGAGCCAGCAGCAGACTGATGGTTTTTTTCATGTAGTTGCTCCTTTCTTCCGTATCAACATAATAGTCCTTTAAATATTATACAGAACGATGGAAAAGCTGTCAATTAAAAGATCGCAGAATCCACGAATCGCCTAAAAAATGTAATTCGTTTTCGTTGAATCAGCGCAATGGATATGGTAGAATGGACGCAATCAGACACAGAAACCGCATCCTGTTTTCACAGAGGCGGACATCGCCGGAAAGGAGCGAACATGCCTGCTGCACAAACGATACGAAGAGAGCGCAGATTCCTCCGAAGTTTGCTTCCGGCAACGCTGGGTCTGGCGCTGCTTCTGAGCGGCTGCGGAAGCGGGATCACCGTGCCGGAGCAGACGCCGCTGCCGGAGGCGGAGGGGCGGCGGAGGAAACCGGCGTCGCCGTCTGCGTGCTGCCGGGAAACCACGATCTCTCCCCGGTGACGCAGCAGGAGTTTGCCGAGATTTACGAACCTTTCGGCTTCGGGGAGGCAACCAGCCGGGACGCCGCCTCTCCCCTCCTGGGCGGTTTCCGGATCCCGATTGAAAGATAAATAGGTATTTACGCTCGCTCCTTGTAGAGCAGGGGCCTGCGCCCCGCCCTACGGGTGTGTGATTCGTTCCGCCGGAACGCAAATAGAATATGTAGGGGCTGGCGTCCTCGACAGCCCGCGCGGAATGCAGAAGGACAACCTGATGATTCCGGCGAATTCGTTCCTGTTCCTGATTCGCCCGAGTCTCCGTAAATCCAACCTTTCCCGCCGGGACGTCGAGAACACCGTCCCCTAGGAAATTAATTAACATAATATTATATTACGTAAATTATTCTTATCTGCTAGAGAAGTGTTCAAGCTGGAGTTTACCGGGGAGTTAAATCATCCACCGTAGGGCGGGGACCTGTGTCTCCCCTTTTCCAATGAAAACTCCCCGGACGGCTGTCCGGGGAGTTTAATTGATTGTTTGGTTTACGCGCCGACGTAGCGGGCCAGGAAGGTGACGGCCTGGGCGCGGGTGCAGGGCTGCAGAGGTCCAAAGAGGACGGAGCTGATGCCCTTGGTGATGCCGGTCTTGACCGCCCAGGAGACGGGCGCGCCGAAGTAGGCGCCGACGCCCACATCCCGGAAGCCGTCGAAGCTGCCGGCGTCCTCAGCGTCAGGATTGGTGGCCTGATCGTAACGATACAGGAAGGTCACGATCTGGGCGCGGGTGCAGACGTCATAGGGGGAGAAGGTGAAGGAGGTGGTGCCCTTGGTGATGCCGTTCTCCACGGCCCAGGCCACGGCCTCGGCAAAGTAGTCGCCGTCCTTCACATCGATGAAGCTGGCGGAGGACTCCACCTTGGGCTCGCCGGCCAGACGCCACAGATAGGTGAGCATCTCGGCGCGGTTGACGATCTTGTTGGGGCTGAAGGTGCCCTCGTCGGTGCCGGTGGTGATACGGGTGTTGGCGGCCCACTGGATGGCCTTCTGGAACTCGGGGCTCTGGAAGCCGATGTCCTTGAACTCGGTGATGGGCCGGATCTTCGCCAGGATGCGGGCGGTCATGTCATCGTAGCCCTCGTCGGTGGGATGGACGGAGCTGTCGGTGGCCACGTCCACCACGTCCACATAGGTGCAGCCGTACTGCGCGGAGATGCGGGCAAGGGCGCTGTTGAACGGGAGCAGGATGTTGTCGCAGAGCTTGCCGAAGGTGATCACGTCGCCGCCCATGAGGTTCACGGCATGGACAGGATTGAACACGCCGATGGTGATGATCTGCGCAGTGGGATTCAGCTCACGCAGCTCCTTGAGGATCAGCGCGTAGTTCTGCTTCGCGGCCTGCATGCTCTCCAGGCACTTGGGGAGCATGATCTCCAGGAAACCGGAAGCTTCAGGGCTCAGCAGGGTGCCGAAGATGCCCATTTCGCTGGTGGTGTCGGTGTTGGAATCATACAGGCTGGGCAGCAGCTTGCCGATGATTCCGGTAATG
Organism: uncultured Clostridia bacterium; assembly: GCA_946187035.1. Classification (GTDB taxonomy): domain Bacteria; phylum Bacillota; class Clostridia; order Oscillospirales; family Oscillospiraceae; genus CAG-103. The sequence goes on from CAMHPQ010000003.1 coordinate 54,306, forward strand.
CCCTTGTTGGAAAAATCCTCACCGTCTGCCACTCTGGCGGCATACTCCACCGTGGCATAGGTGGCGGGGCTGGTGAAGATGTCGTTGGAGCCAACGTTCAGGGTGATGAGATCGGCCTCGCGGATGTCCTGACGGATCTGCTCCCGGTAGGCGTCATAGCCGTTGGTCTTGAAGACGTAAGGATAGGTCTCGTCGCCGGTGTAGTCCACGGCGTCGGCCTTGATCTCGTTGAGAATGTCCTTGGTGCGCATGCCGGTGTGGGCCCAGCTGACGGCACCGCCGCCGTGAAGATCCAGACCCATGGCTGCGGACACACGGCCCACATAGCCATAGTCGGTGGAGCCGAGGATCTCGACATAGGTCGGGTTGCCGTCCGCGTCCAGAACCGGGTTGCCATCCTCGTCAACGACCTGTTTGTAGAGGGGGCGAACTTCGTTGTTCATGCCGCTGGCGACACTGTCACCAAAGGCAACGTACTTGTTGATGTTGTAAACGTCCTTGCCGTAGGCCAGAGCCGGAACGCAGGCGAGGCTGAACATCATGATCAGCGCCAGCAGGAAGGCAAGACCTGTGCGAAGCTTTTTCATCAAGGAGTCCTCCTTTTGTTCGATCTTTGGAGCAGAAAAGCCGCTCCTTCCATTGAAAGAGAATAGCATGAAGCGGCCCAATCTACAGTGCAGTATGGAATTATTAAACAAAATTCAGAAATTTTTTCTGAATTGTCATTATTTTTCCTAAATTTTCCAACAAAGATTCGTTTTTCGCCTCGTTGAAATGTCGAAAAAAGAATTGCCGCCGGCGGCAGTTTGTAGTATGCTATAAAAAAACAGGAGGCAATTGTCATGAAACGGAAAAGTGTATTGATCGCGGCCCTCGCGCTGCTGCTCGCGGTGCTGCTGGCGGGATGCGGGGCGTCCGAATTCGGCATGAACATCAACACCGGGAAGCGGATGGTCATTGAGGCGGAGAACGCCGACAAGGATGCGTTTTTCACCGTCGGCACCCTCAATGTGGAGGAAGGAGAGCAGATCACCATCACCTCCCTGCTGGAAAAGGGCTCCGTGAAGGTGGAGATCCTCGCCGCCCCGGAGGGAGAAAACGCAGACGCCCTGCCCGATCCGGACGGGGAAGTGATCATTACGGCAAACCTCAAGCCCGGCGAAAACGCCTCCGGCACGGTTGAGGCCGGGAGCTACCTGCTGCGGGCCACCTGTCTGGAGAAGGCCACCGGCACCGTGCAGATCGAGGTCGTCCCGGCGGAGTGACATTTTCGTTCGTTCCTTGTAGGGCGGGGACCTGTGCCCCGCCGTATGGGAATTGCTGTATTGTAAAAGCGGCGGGGCACAGGTCCCCGCCCTACAAACAGACGCCAATTTGAACTGCATAGAAAAAGCACGACGCAGCAAATACGTCGTGCTTTTGTTTTATAGTTTCAGCAATTCCTGGCGGTCCGTCTTGCCGTTGGCGTTTCTGGGGAGGGCCGGGAGCTTCACCAGTCGATCCGGCAGCATGTAGTTGGGAAGCCGCCGCTCCAGCTGGGCGCGGAGGTCGTTTTCCTCGGCGCTACCCTCGAAATACAGGATCAGCCGCTCCCGCTTGGGCTGGAACACGCAGGCGCACTCCTCCACCCCGTCCAGGGCGTTGGCCGCGGTCTCGATCTCCCCCAGCTCAATGCGGTAGCCCATGCGCTTGATCTGGAAGTCCCTTCTGGAGACGTAGATCAGCTGACCGTTCTCATCGGTATAGACCAGATCCCCGGTGCGGTAGATCCGATCCGGGTACCGGTCGTGGAGCGGGTTTTGCACAAAGGCGTCGCCGGTGCGCTTCGGGTCGTTGTAGTAGCCCAGAGCCAGGCAGCTTCCGCGCAGGCAGAGCTCTCCGGTCTCCCCCGGCGCCGCCTCCCTGCCGTCCTCGGTGATGACCAGGGCTTCGGAGTTGCCCACGGCGGTTCCGATGGGCAGGGGCTCGTCGGCGGGCTCGCTGCCGTCGCGCACATAGGCGGTGCAGACAAAGGTCTCCGTGGGGCCGTAGAGGTTGCCGTAGACCGCCTCCGGCAGGTGCTCCACCCAGTAGTCCAGCTGCTTTCTGGGCAGCACCTCTCCGGCGAAGAGGATGACGCGCAGAAACTCCGGCTTTGCCGCCCGGAAGGTGCGCAGCCGGGACACGATGCTCATGGCCGAGGGCACCCAGAGGAAGGTGGTCACGTGCCGCTCGTTGAGATACTCCACCAGCTTCACCGGGAAGGAGAACAGGTGGGGCGGGATGATCTCCATCCTGGCGCCGAAGTAGGCCGCGCCGTAGATGTCGTGGGTGGAGATGTCGAAGTACAGCGGGGCCTGGTTGCCGAAGACGTCCTCCGGGCCCAGGTCGAACCGCTCCTCCAGCCAGTGCAGATACTGGATCAGCACCCGATGGGGCAGCAGGACCCCCTTGGGGATGCCCGTGGAGCCGCTGGTGAAGAGCACGTAGGCGGGGTCGTTTTCCGTCACATGGCGTTGGATCTCCTCCAGCGCGGCGACGTCCGGCTCCGTCCCCAGCAGATCTTCAAAGAGCAGCACCTCTGCCCCGTCTGCGACGCTTTTCGCGTTCTCCAGAAGGCCCGGCGACGTGACAATCGCCCGGGGCTGCAGCACCTGCAGGATCAGCCGAATGCGCTCCAAGGGCATCTCCCCGTCGATGGGGCAATAGAAGCAGCCGCTGTACAGCACGCCGTAGTAGGCCGCCACGCAGTCGGCGCTCTTCTCCAGATACACCGCCACCGGGGCCTTGACCGCACCCAGCCCATTGGAGAGCGCGGTACCGATGCTCCGCCCGGCGGCGCGCATTTCTCTATAGGTGTAGCCGTGGTTCACATCGGCGTAGGCGGTCTTCTCCGGAAATTTCTCGGCAGACCGCTCCAGAAACACAAGCAGACTGTTTTCCATGCCGTTACCGCAGCGACTCGATCAGCGCCCAGATGCGCTCCACAGACTCGAAGTTCTCCGGCACGACCTTCTCCACCGGGATCTCCACGTCAAACTCGTCGGCGATCTCCCCGATGAGCATCATCATGTCAAAGGACTTTAAAATGCCGTCGGTGACAAGGTGCTCCTGCCCGGCAAACTCCGCGTCCGGGCGAATGTCCTGAAGAATTTCCAACAATTGATCCATGTTGTCTCCTGCTTTCTGTTAGGAATTGGCCGCTGAAAACACCAGCATGCCGAAGATTCGGGAGAAGCCCTTGGCGCTCTCCCCGTTCATATGGCCGTCCCAGTCCACATAGAAGATGCTGTCGTGGGACCACAGGTCGTAATACTCACGGTTGAAGTTGAAAAACTCCACGTCCCGCGCTTTGAAATACTCCGCAAACCAGACCCAGGCCCCGTCCCAGTTGGCGTCAGACTTGAGGGTCTGCTCCGGCAGCGGCATGACGGAGACCACCAGGCGAATGTCGTTCTCTTTGCAGAGATCGATGAGCTTATCCAGATACTCCAGATTCCGCGGGGCGATCTGATCCGGGTCGAAAGCCACGGGGTCATAGGCGGGGAAGTCCTTTTCCGCCACCACGTATTTTTCGATCATGCCGTTTTCGTGATATGCCTGCACGCTGCCCTTCAGATGCTCCACACTGTAGTCCCGGTGGAGCTTCAGACGCAGGTTCTCCCCCACGTGGGGCAGAGTCTGGTTCAGGGTGTATTCGTAAAACGGGAACAGCAGCGCCCGGAAGTCGCAGTCCGGCAGGGTCGCGGCGAAATAGCTGAGCTTGGCGCGGCTCATGGGAAACTCGTGGTAAAACAGCAGATAGTTGTTGCCGGGCTCCTTCTCGGTCATGAGATAGCCGGGGTCCAGCTCAAAGACGATCTGGCTGGGGTGCTGCTTTTCCATGGCCAGCTTCGCCAGGAAATAGGCGTCCACCGGGTATTCCCCTCCGACGCAGGCGTTGTGACCGGTGAGGCCGGTGTGCTCCAGCATGCTGTCCGGGTCCAAATCCATCTTGCCGTTGGAGGTGCCGAGGATCAGCACGTCCCGCTGCTCGGTGGCCAGCACGTGGACGTCGTTTCGCATGAAAGTGCAGGGGTAGAGCAGCAGATCCAGCGCCCAGAACAGCAGGCCTGCCAGCACCAGCGCGATGACAAATCTGCGCGCGCCGCGGCGAAATTGAAGGTTAAAACTGTGCATAGATAAACCCCCTTGCCGCGCTTGCAGGGCCCAGAAGCGGCACGCTGACGATCAGCGCCAGAATCACCGCCGTCTGCACCAGCCAGTGCATCCGCTCCGGCTCTCGCTGAAGCTTTCCCTTATCCTGCAGCAGATCCACCACAAACCAGATGGCCACGCCGACGCAGAGGGTCAGCAGCGCATAGGGCGTGTAGCGCAGCCCCGCGCCCGCCGCCGGGATCGCGAGAAACTCCGCCGGCGCAAAGTGCGTCAGCGAGAGGCCGATCATGTGCATCGCCTCTTTCAGAGAGGCGGCGCAGTCGAAATACCAGCTCAGCTGGATCAGGGCGAAGGTGCGCAGGATCGTGAACAGCCGCCATCCCCTGCTCTCGCTGCGGATGTGCAGCCGGGTCTTGGCATTCTCGTAAAATCCGCCCAGCAGGTTGCTGGAGGCGATGATGACGCCGTTGTAGAGACCCCAGCCGATGTTGGCCCAGGTGGGACCGTGCCACAGGCCCACCAGAAAGAACACGATCAGGTTGGACAGGCACAGGGGCAGCAGCCGCCCGATCTTCTTTCCGAACCGGGCCTTGCTCTTCTTACCCACATTGCGCATGAACCGGGACATGCTCAGGGGGAAGAACACATAGTCCTTCATCCAGGTGCCCAGGGTGATGTGCCACCGCTGCCAGAACTCCGTCAGGGAGCCGGAGAAAAAGGGCTGCCGGAAGTTCTCGTCCAGCCGCACGCCGAACAGCAGCGAGATGCCGATGGCCAGGTCGATGCCGCCGGCGAAGTTGCCGTAGAGCTCCACGGTGTAGAGCAGCACGCCGAAGATGGCGATGCCGCTGTACTGCTCCGGCGACGCGAAGATCGCCTCCCGGAACACGCCCGCCCAGTCGGCCAGCACCATTTTCAAAAACAGGCCCCAGGCGATGCGCCACATGCCCCGGCGCAGGTTGTCCCAGTCCAAATCGTGGCCCTCCAGCAGCTGCGGCGCCAGACGGTCATACCGCCCGATGGGCCCCTGGATCAGCTGCGGGAAGAAGGACACAAAAAGGGCCAGACGCAGGAGATTGGTCTGCGCCTGGGTGCGTTTCCAGTACACGTCCAGCAGATAGCCCACGGTCTGGAAGGTATAGTAGGAGATGCCCAGCGGCAGCAGCAGCTTCAAAATCGGGATGGACGCCCCGGAGAGCGCCGCCACGTTCTGCAGCAGGAAGTTCAGATACTTCAGCACCGCCAGGATGCCGAAATCCGCCAGCATGCCCAGAATCAGCACCCGGCGGCAGCGGGGTCTGGCCGCAGCCTCGTCCGTGGAGCGCTGGATGGTGTCCATCCTGCGGGCGCAGAAATAGGTGATCAGGATGCTGGCAAGAAGAAAGACGCCCGCCCGCAGATCGCTCCAGAGATAGAAGGCCACGCTGGCGCAGAGCAGCACAAGCCACTGTGCCCGGCGGGGCGTCAGGTAGTAGACTACCAGTACCGCCGCCAGGCAGAGCAGAAATCGAATGGAGGTCAATCCCATGTCAGACCGTCGTCCACGCAGCCGTCGTCCGGCTCATCGGCAGGGGCGGGCTGAGACTGCTGTTGCTGCTGGGCCTGGCGTGCGGCCTCCGCAGCGGCGGCCTGCTGGCGTGCGGCCTCTTCCGCCGCAGCCTGCTGACGGGCAGCCTCTTCCTCGGCGGCGGCCTGCTCCGCCGCCAGATCCCGGGCGGCCTGCTCGGCGTCATGGGTGTTCACATTCTCTTTGGTGGAGACGGAGGTGTAGACCAGATAGGCCAGATCCTCCTGGAGCCGGATCTCGCAGGCCTCGGCGTCGTCCATGGGGAAGGCGTGGAGCTCCTGGGTGGTGCCGTCCTTGAGGGTGAGGACCACTTTATACTCCGGCGTGGTCACCGGGTCGTCGGCCTTGGCCTCGGCCTCCAGGGCCTTCACGGCGGCCTCGGTGTCATACCAGAGGACGCGGGTCTCCCCGTTTGCGAAGGTCTCGCCCCCAGGGAGCAGGTTCTCGTTTTCCGCTGCTTCACCGAAGGTGACGGCGAAGCCGGTGATGTCCTGACCGGTCAGGTTGGTGATTTTCAGATGGCGGACGGATTCGCCCTGGGTCTCTTTGCCGATCAGCTTCAGGGGCGCTTCCGTCTCCTGAACCTCGGGCTCTACGGAGCCGGTCTCGGTCTCCTGGGCGCCGCAGGCGGCCAGCGCAAACAGCATGGCGGCCAGCAGCACAGCCGCCAGAATCTTATTCTTCATGGATGGTTCTCCTCTGTCAGTTGATGCGGCCATAGTCCATGTACATCCACGTGCCGGACTGGCCGTAGTGGATCATATAGCCGTTGGACCCGGTGGCGTACTGGAAATCCGGATCGAACACATAGGTGGTGCCGTCGATGACGATCTCCACCCAGGAGTGGGTGACTCTGCCGCCGCCCCGCTGGGGGACGTAGCCGAAGACCTGATGGGCGTCGTAGCCCAGGTCGATGGCCATGGTGTAGAAGGTGGCGGCGTAGACGTAGCAGTCGCCGCAGTGGTGGGTGAAGCCGTAGTTGGCCAGCACCTCGCTGCCGGCGGAGATGTCGATGTTGTCGTGGTAGTAGCTCATGCCCACGGACCAGAGGAACGCGGACTTCAGATCCCAGCCCACCTCGTTGAGCACCGAAGCCGCCTGGGCGTAGGGCACCTGCCAGGCGCTCTTGTCGAAGATGGCGCAGCTCTTTTTCTCACAGCGCTGCAGCATGGTGACGATCTGGGCGCGGGTGCAGATCATGCTCGGGGAGAAGGTGTTGGCGCCGGTGCCGTTGGTGATGCCCATCTTCACGGCCCAGCGGACGGGAACGTCATAATAGCTCCCCACCGGCACATCTTTAAAACCGCTCTTGTCGGTGCACTTCTGCCGCTGGCAGCGCCAGAGCATGGTGATGATGTCGGCGCGGGTGCACTTGGCATAGGGGGCGAAGGTGGTGCTGGAGGTGCCCATGACGATCTCGTTCTGGCTGGCCCACTTCACCGCGTCGGCATACCAGCTGTCTTTCTCAACGTCCGTGAACACCAGCTTGCCGGAGACCTTCGGGCTGCCGTTGATCCGGTAGAGGAAGGTGACGGCCTGGGCGCGGGTGCACTCCAGATTCGGGGCGAACTGCGCGTCGGACACGCCCTGGGTGACGTCGTTGTCCATGGCCCAGTAGACCGCGTCTTTATAATAAGCGTCCTCGGCCACGTCGGAAAATCGCACCGTCACTTCGCAGGCGGCGGAGAGCTCCCCGGCCTCCACGGTGATGACCGTCTTGCCCGGCTTCAGACCGGTGACGACGCCCTCTTCGTCCACCGAAGCGATCTCCGGCTCGGAGGAAGTCCACTTGAGCTCCGGCAGCGGGTAGGCGTTCTCCGGAACAAACGCGACCTTCAGTGTGAAGATCTCGGTGGCCGGGAGCAGAAGTTCCTTCTGCAGCTCCAGACCGGTCAATTCAACCGGCTCCGGGGTCGCGGTGAGCTCGGGCGATTCCGCGGGCTCCGCGGTTTCAGCGGGCGCAGCCGTCTCTTCCGGAGCAGCGGTCTCCTCGGGCGCCGCAGACTCCTCCGGTTCTGCGGTCTCCACGGGGGCGGTCTCCTCCGGCTCCGTGGTCTCGGCAGGCTCCGTGGGGTCGGTTTCCACTGCCAGCGCCGGCTCCACCGCCAGCGAGAGTAGCATCAACACCGCCAGAAAGCATGTAATCCAACGTTTTTTCAAAATTGCTTCCCCTTTCTTCCAGGGGATGACCATGCACTCAGGGCGGCGATTTTTACCGATGACTGCATAATATCCCAGAATAGATTTAGAATAACGCACATCATTTTGTTTGTCAATACTATGAGAAAACGGATTTATCTCCCGGAAACCGGGCGTTTTTCGTCGAGCGCCCGCAAAAGCGACACCCCCCGGTTTTCCGGAGGGTGCGGGGTATGATAGGATGGTTCAGCCGTTCTCGGCCCCGGAGAGCAGCGCATAGCCGCCGAGGCCGTAGGAGGCCGCCTCTAAAGCGGCGGCGAAGCGCTTTTCCTCCACCGGCTGCTTGGTGCGGACGTCGGCCTCGTTCTTGCCGAGACTCACGATGCTCCAGACGCCGGGCATGCCGTTGAGGGCGTTTTCCACGTTGGCGGCGCAGTGGCTGCAGGTCATGCCCTCCACCTTCAGCCGGTAGCGGTAGGGATAGTGGGAGATGTCCGTGTCCTCCACCTTCTTCACCGGAACCGACTCCTTGGAGCCGCAGCAGCTGCTTTTGGCCTTGCCGCGGAACTTCTGGACGGTCTGCCAGACGGCGTAGACGATCAGCAGCGCGCCGACCGCGATGATCACTTTATCCATAGCGTATCCTTTCCGAACCGATCAAAAGAGACGGGGGATCCCCGCCTCTTTTGAAGGTGATTTACTTGCCGCAGCTGTGGGCGGGCTTCGTGTGGACAGCGTGCTTCTCGCAGGAGCCTGCGTAGGGGCAGCCAACGCACTTGACGCCGCGCTTCTTCTCGCGGTAGATGTAGCGTCCCGCAAGGAAGATCACTGCCGCAAGAACAACAACGGCGATGATGGTAGCCAAATTCACGGAAGTTCCTCCTTTCCGGGTCTTTCAGGGTTCGCTTCAGGCCTTGGCAGCCTGGGCAGCCTGGTGCAGACGATACTGCTCATCGAAGTGGGCTCTGGTCTTCCTGCCCACCAGGATCACGATGGCGGCCATGCACAGCACGGCGATGAGGCCGGGGATGAAGGCCTGGCCGAAGTGGCCCTCGGTGAAGAGGGTGCCGAACTGATAGATCAGGAAGGAAACGGTGTAGCCGGTGCCCAGCTGGAGGCCGATGGCGCCCCAGAGCCAGCCCTTGCTCTTCATCTCAGAGTTCATGGCGCCGATGGCAGCGAAGCAGGGCGGGGTGTAGAGGTTGAAGAAGAGGTAAGCCAGAGCGGTGACGGAGGTGAGACCCATGGCCATGGCCACGTTGTTGGCGCCGCCGGTGAGGGCCAGCTCATCCACATCGATGAAGGCGGTGAGGCCGTAGACAACAGCCAGGGTGCCGACCACGTTCTCCTTGGCGATGAAGCCGGTGATGGCCGCGGCGGCCAGCTGCCACACGCCGAAGCCCAGAGGGATCAGCAGGAAGGCAAAGGGCGTTGCGATGGAAGCCAGGATGGAGGTGTGCTCCATGCCCTCTTCCACGACCTGGAACTGCCAGTTGAAGGTCTGCATGACCTGCACGATGGTGTTGCAGATCAGGATGATGGTGGCGGCCTTGATGATGTAGGCCTTGGCGCGCTCCATCATGGACTTGAAGGCGAACTTCAGGCTGGGGACTTTGAACTTCGGCAGCTCCATGATGAAGAAGGACTTTCTGTACTTATAGCCGGTGATGGCCTTGATGAGCAGGGCGCCCAGGAAGATCAGCAGCAGGCCGAAGAAATAGCTCAGGGTGCTGACCCAGCCGGCTCCGGCAAAGAACGCGCCGGAGAACAGAGCGATGACGGGGATTTTCGCGCCGCAGGGGATGAAGGTGGCCAGCATGGAGGTGGCTCTTCTCTCACGCTCGTCGCGGATGGTGCGGCAGGACATGATGGCGGGGATGCCGCAGCCGGTGCCGATGACCACGGGGATGACGGATTTGCCGGACAGGCCCACCCGCTTGAAGATGGGGTCCATAACCGCGCTGACGCGAGCCATGTAGCCGCTGTCCTCCAGCAGAGCGATCAGGAAGTACATGACCATGACCAGCGGCAGGAAGCCGATGACGGCGCCGACGCCGCCGACGATGCCGTCCGCCAGCAGGGCGGAGAGGATCGGGGGGCTGTTTTCCAGCTGGGTCGCGACCCATTCCTGGAACGTTTCGATGTAACCAACCAGCCAGTCGGCCACCAGGGGTCCGAGCCATGCCTGGGAGACCCAGAACACGAACCACATGACGGCGGCAAAGATCAGGATGCCGGCCACGGGATTCAGAAGGATCTTATCCGCGGCGTCCTGCTTGTTGACCTGTGCGGATTTGGTCTTCCGCTTCTCGATCTTGGAGACGATGTCGTTGACGTATTTGTAGCGCTTGCGGTCTTCCTTGTCGACGGCGTTTTTGTCGTGCAGATCGATGTCCGCCTGCAGATAGGGCGCCTTCTGGGTGGTGCCGTTCAGGGCGACGGCCTTCTCCACGACCTCGGCGAGGCCCTTGTTCTCGATGGCGGTGGTGCTCACCACGGGGCAGCCAAGCTTCTGCTCCAGAGCGGCCACGTCAATGGAGGTGCCCTCCTTGGCGTTGATGTCCGCCTTGTTCAGGGCGACGACCAAGGGAATGCCCAGCTCCAGCAGCTGCGTGGTGAAAAACAGGCTGCGGCTCAGGTTCGTGGCGTCCACGATGTTGATGATCACGTCCGGATGCTCGTTGCGGACATACTCGCTGGTGATGCCCTCCTCCGGTGTGAACGGCGACATGGAGTAAGCGCCGGGCAGGTCGACGGCAATGGCCTCGGTGCCCTTGGTAAACTCACTCTTGATGGGGTACTCCTTGCGTCCTACCGTAACGCCGCCCCAGTTGCCCACTTTTTCACTTCTGCCTGTGACGGCATTGTAAATTGTGGTTTTGCCGCTGTTGGGGTTGCCGGCAAAAGCAATTCTCATACTTTCATCCTCCTTTATATCGACCAATCGAATCAGATTACCACTGCTTCGGACAAAAGCTGATCCAGATTGTATCTTCCGTCCTTGATGACGACCACGCAGCTCTTTTTGCCTTTGGATACAATCGTGATGGGCTCGCCGCTGTAGCAGCCGAGACGAAACAGAAACGCGTTCATCTCGTCGTCATCGGTCTTGATTTCTTTGATCTCGTAGGTCTTGCCGACCTCGGCCTCCAATAAGGTCATCGGCGCTTTCTCCTTTCTCTGCCCCGCCGGCGTTCTCCGGCGGCAGATCGCCAGCGTGCCCGCCTTCCCTTCGGTGCGGCAGCCGCGCTGAACCGATCTTAGTGAATACTAAAGGTTGTTGTCTGTATCTAACCACCTGGTAGTATATCATCATAGTTAGCAAAATGCAACCCCCTATTTTCACCAATTTTCATTTCTCTGCTTCGGCGCAGGGTGAACCGGCAGGGGCCCTCCCCTGCCTGCGGTTTTTTCCATAGAAAACGCACACCCCCGGATTTCGAGGGTGTGCAGTTTGTCGGAGGTGCGAAGTCAGAAGCCCAGATTTTTCGAGGCGTAATCCTTCCAGATCCCGTCTCTGGAGAGGGCGCCGCCGGGCCGGAATACCGCGAGGGCCTCGGCGTCCTGCTCCATCCAGGCCCGGAGCCACTGGACGCAGTAGTTCACATAGACGTCCGGCTTCAGCATACAGGTGATGTGGATGCCGTTTTTCAAAGAGGTGTAGACCGCGGGGCCCGTGCAGTTTTTGTAGGCGGGCTTCACCCACATGGAGGACAGCACGAACAGATCCGCCGTGCCGGTGAAGAACAGGGTCGGAGTGGAGAGTTTCTTCGCCTCCGAAGTGAAGTTGCTGCCAGCGATGGAAATGGCGCAGACGAATCTGGCGTCCGCCGCCGCGGCGTTCACGGTGCTTCTGCCGCCCTGGGAGTGGCCCATGGCGGCGGCGCGGCTGCCGTCGATCTTGCCATAGAACAGGCCGCCCTCGGTCTCATTCTGCTGGAGGAGCCAGTTCAGGGACTTGGTCTGATCCTTGCCGTCGGCGGACATCACGTTGGAGCTGGTGACCACCACAAAGCCCTCGGCGGCCAGATCCTTCAGAAACTGTGTATAGAGCACCGGCGCGCACATGGTGCCGTTGGCCCATACGATCACCGGCCAGCTCTGGTCCGAGGTCTCCAGGGCCTTGGGATAGAACACAATGTGCAGGGAGCCCTTCTCGAAATCGCCCAGCTGCACCACGTCGCCCATCTGTACCGCGCCGCCGGCGGCCTTTGCCTGCATGCCCCCTGAGAGTGCCGTGCACAGCAGCAGCGCCGCCAGCAACAGGCAGAGTGTTTTCGTCCATCGTTTCATGTTTGCGCCTCCTTTGTTTGAATTATCAACAGTTTATCATAGAAATGATTAGAAAACAACTGTAAAATCGAATAATGGCCACAAAAAGTAAAACAGCTGTCCGAAGACAGCTGTTTCTGATTGATTTCGTTTTTTAGGCAGCGGGGGCCAGGGCGTCGGGCTGCACAGCGGCAGCGGCGGGCTCCAGATAGATGTCTCTGAGGGTCTGGAAGTCGGCGTCGCTCAGGCCGATCACGTTGTGCAGATAGGCCTCGGTGCCGCCGTAGCGGGCCAGGACGTTCTGCTCCAGCTGGTACCAGCTCTCCTTGACCAGCTCATAGGTCCTGAACTCCTCGGCGATCCACTTCATGTGGGTGTACTTGTAGGCCGTGTCGTACTTCTCCTGGGCTTTCGCCTGCATGAAGTAGTTGGTGTTCAGATACTCCTGGAAGATGACGTCGGGGTCGCAGCCCAGAACGGTCATGAGGAACATGGCCTCGGTGCCGGTGCGATCCTTGCCGCTGGTGCAGTGCCAGAGGACGGGGGCGCCGTCGGCCTCGATCAGCTCCTGAAAGAAGACCTTGGTAGCGTGGATGGCCACGGGGTCAGCGATCATCTGGCGGTACATGTTGGACATGTAGGTCTCCATGACGCCGGACTTGATGGCCTTCAGCGTAGCGGAGAAGTCGTCCATGGTGATGACGAAGGGGTTCGGCAGGAACAGCAGGGAGTCGGCGATGTACTCGGCGCCCGGCACGCTCTTGTTGGACTTAGTCAGACGCTCCACGGCCATGCGCAGGTCGATGACCTTGCTGACGCCCAGCTCCTGCAGGCGGGCAATGTCAGCGGCGGTGGCGTCGTGGAGGTTGGCGCTGCGGAACAACAGGCCGGATTTGATCTGCTGGGTGCCGTCGGCGGTGTAGTAGCCGCCCAGATCCCGGGCGTTGTTGATGCCCTCGAAGCCGGGAAGCGCGTGGTGGCTGTTCATGGCGGCCTGCTCTTCGGCGCTGGGGACGTCCGCGGCATAGACCGCAAAGCCCGCGAACAGGGACATGATCATGATCACAGCCAGCAGAACGCTCAGAAAACGTGTGCTTTTCTTCATACTTGGTTCCTCTCCTTTTTTGACTTCCGAATGATAACACACATCCGGTATTGATAGTAAAGATTATACTTTACAAGCCCGTGGTTCGTCAACACAAATCTCAAAAAATGGGTAAAAAACAAGGAAGAAACCGGAAGCAGATGGGAGTTAGGAGTGTGGAGTGTGGAGTGTGGAGTTTAAACAAGATTTCACATTTCAGCGATTAATTGGAGTTTATCGCTCTCTATTTGTAGGGCGGGGACCTGTGCCCCGCCGCATCAAATATGCTGCCG
>CAMHPQ010000004.1 GCA_946187035.1 uncultured Clostridia bacterium
CTGCCTTGCCAACACCTCCTTCCTGCGTGACGCCATGGAGTATCACAAGGTTCCCACCTATCTGCACTCCACCATCACCGAGATCGGCGACGGCTACTGCATGATCAAGACTCCCGACGGCACCTTCCGTCAGGAGTGCGACGCCGTTGTCAACGGCATCGGCTTCGTCCCGCAGCCTGTGGGCGAGAAGCAGCCCCACGTCTATCGTGTCGGTGACTGCGTTGCCATCGGCAACCTGCGTACCGTCATCTGGCGTGCTTGGGACGTCTGCATGCGCATCTGATCGCATCAGATCCCCCAAAACCAACATACAAAGAGCGGCGTCCGTATGGGCGCCGCTTTTTTGGAGGATTCAGATTTGAAAAACTGGGAGAAAGAATTGCCCTCCGGCTACCGGGAAGTCATGGTCATCGACGCAAAGGACAACAAAAAGCTGGTGCGGGGCATGGGCATTGCGGCGCTGCTGCTGTTCGCCCTGTTCCTGTGGATCGGTATCGCCACCCAGTGGAGCGGCATGAAGGAGCAGGCACCCTCCACCAGGCTGGCCTTCGGCTTTTTCGTCGTGCTGATGGTCTACATCGTCCTGCACGAGCTGGTGCACGGAGCGGCCTATAACTTTATCATCACCACAGCGTATGCTGTGCAACACAAAGCAAAGCTTTGTGTTGGGCTATTTGCATTGAAAATGCAAATAGCGGATGATGACGTTGCAACGGTGTATTCAAAATGCGTGTTTTTCACGCATTTTGGCGGGCAAATGCCCGCCTGCCTCCGCTTTGCGGAGGTGAATACTTAGTTATAAGCTGCTCACCGGGCAGAAGCTCACCTTCGGCCTCACGGCGACGGTGGCCTTCTGCGGCGTGCCGGAGATCTATGTCTATCGAAAGGCCTCGCTGATCGCGGTGCTGGCGCCCTTTGTGGTGTTCACGATTTTGAGCGTGGTTCTGCTGTTTGTGCTGTCGGATCCCTGGCTGCGCTTCTATACGCTGTTGTTCCTGGGGCTGCACATCGGCGGCTGCTCCGGCGACCTCTACAATACCTGGCTGTACCTGACCAGATTTAAGGATCCCCGCACCCTCACAAGAGATACCGGCCCCGTGCAGACCTTTTATGTGCCAATGGAAAACGAAACCTGACGCTGAAAAACGTCAGGTTTTTTCTGTATGGGAGGGGATCGGACATCAGCCTTCGGCGTCCTTCTCCATGGTCACGTTCACGTCATGGACGTCGACCACCATGGTGGCCTGGCTGTCGTCGGGGAAGGTGATGGAATAGGTGTCGTCGCCGGTGAGGGTCACGGTGCCGTCGTCGTTCATGACCCACTTCACAATGGCCTGGTCGGTGTCCACGAACATGGAGCAGTCGCCGTTGTCCTTGAAGATCAGAATGAACGTGCCGTCGAAGACGTCGTGGGCGTCCACGGTGGTGCCGTTGTACTCGGCGGTGGTGGCCACCCAGGTGCCAATCAGGAACGCGCTCCTGTCGTCGGTTGCCTTCTCATCAGAGGAGGAACCGCAGGCGGCGAGCAGGCTCAGACTCAAAATCAGAACCAGCAAAAGGGAAAACACACGTCTTTTCATGGTGATACCTCCTGTCAGTGATTGGATGGATCTGCCGCCATCATTATACAGGATTGCGCCGCTCCAGCGATTCTATATTAGACCATAAAGGCGATTTTTGTACATTATTTTTGCTTTTTGCATACTTTCTCCAGACCTGGGCACAATGTCAGTGCAGAAATCACAAGCCCACAGGAAGGAGATTCATATGAAGAAACTGATGATGCTGTTGCTGGTACTGACCATGGCGCTGGCCGCCTGCGGCATGGAGAAGCCGGTGGAGACCGCAGTGCCCACCGACATGCCCATGGAGACGGAGACTCTGCCGGAGATGACCGATGATCTCACAGAGCCGGAGACGCCCGAGGTGGAGACGGGGGAGTCCGACGTGGCCGACGCCCTGAACGCCATTCGTGACTACGATCCCGAGGGGATGGACGCCGCCGTCATGCGCTATGCCGCAGCCGCCAAGGTGCTGACCTTCTGCAAGAACACCGACAGAACCGCGGCCCAGCTGAAGGAGGACATCAAGGCCTACTTCCGAAATCTTTCCGCCGAGGATAAGGAGAACTTTGCCGCCCGCTATGACGATGTGGCGGAGCTGGCCCAGTCCATTGCCAGAGGCGATGTGGAGCAGAGCGAGCTGGACAACATGCTCGCCGAGGCCCACGTGCAGATGGATCCCGTGGATCCGGTGAACTTTGCCCACCAGAACCTCAGCGATCTGGACGAGACCATCCGCGATCTCGTCAAATAAAAACAGGTGCAGTCAAAACGGCTGCACCTGAAATTTTTGGGGTTCAAATTCTAGTTTATCGGGATATTGCGAGGCAGAAATATAGGACGATTGCCAATCTAAAAAAGTGTCATTGCGAACCAGTGCGCACACTGGTGTGGCAATCCGTTCTCTTGCGGTGCAGACTGATTGTTTGCGAGATGTCGGGCGAATCAGTTTGATCTCAACGTTCTGCAAGTTCCCACTCCGCCGCCGGGGGATGCGGATTGCCACACCAGATGACGTCGGTCACTGGTTCGCAATGACACCCTATTTTAGTTTTCAGCAAAATCTAACTGCCCTACAAACTCCAATTTACAACAAACTCAAAAAACCTGGCACCCGGCTCTGGCGTCCAGGGCGGGGCGGCCATAGGCCTCCAGACTGTCGGCGGCCCGCTTGGGATCACTGGAGAAGGCCAGCAGCGGGCGGCCGCGATAGATGGCACAGACCGCAGGCCCGGCGGGGTCAGAATCCTCCTGCCGGAACACCAGATCGGCGAAGAGATACCCCAGCGTCTGGGGCACCACGGCGGTGTTCCAGTCGCCTAAGCCCCCGGTGAGGAAGATGGCCTCCGTGTTCTCCGAGGCGGCATAGACCGCATCCGCCAGCTTGTCCGCATCCTCCGGCAGATCTGCCTGCTGCACGGTCACTTCGTAGCCCATGGCCTCCACCTTTTCGGCCAGACCGGCGTCCGGCCCCACGGAGAGCACCGCGCAGCGGACGGGCTTGTACACCGGCAGAAAGACACCGGGCCGATCCAGTCCCGCGGCCTTCAGCACCCCCATGGCGTGCTTGGTCAGCCGCATGCCCTCGGAGAGAATGGTCTCGCCCTCCTCCGTGAGCAGATCCTCTGAGAGGATGCGCCCCTCGGCCTTGGCGGTGCGCAGGATGCCTGCGGTCACAGGGGTCACATCCCGGCGGATCAGCTCTGCCGCTTTTTCCATTGAAATTCCGATTTCCATATGTATTACCTCTTTAGAAAAGCGCATCTGCGCTCCATTTTTCTCCGGTTCGGGTGAGAACCCAGGGCTGGTTGCTCCGCTCGTTCCCGTTTTCGTCCAGATAATTTGCCAGCAGCACCAGCATGGCGCCGTCGGGCTCCAGATCGTTGGCGGTGAGCCAGGCGTCGGAGTAGCCCGCGTCGAACCGCAGCCGCAGCAGGGCGCAGCCGTCGGCGGTCCTGCGGAAGGTCTGCATGGCGGCGTTCATGGCGGCGCGGACGTCGGACTTTTCAAAGTCGCCGGCGTCCTGAATCTCCAGCCGCACCCGGCCTGTGTCGCCTCGATCTCCGCCGCAGCCGGCGAGGGAGAGCATGGCCAGCGCCAGCAGCAAAACGGCGATGATGCGCTTCATGCTCGATACTCCGATCCGTGGGCCCCGAGAAAGCCCTCCAGAATCAGACTGGCGGCCACGGCGTCCACATCCTTCCGGTGCTTCTTTTCCTTTCTCCCGTTGGCGTGGAGAATGGCGTGGGCCTCGATGGAGCTGCGGCGCTCGTCCCAGAGCACCACCTCCAGCCCCGTGGCGGCCTCCAGAAGCTTTGCCACTTCGCGGCTCTTCTCCGCTCTGGGCCCCTCGGTGCCGTCCATGTTCTTCGGCAGCCCCAGCACCAGAAGCCCCGCCTGGTTCTCCTTGACGGTGTTGGCGATCTGTTCAATTGCCCGATCCAGATTCCACTCCTGCAGCGTCCAGGCCCTGCCGCAGAGCATGGCCGAGGCGTCCGAGAGCGCCAGCCCGATCCGCTGGTCGCCGTAATCAATTCCAAGGATCCGCATGGGAAAGCTCCTTTACTGCAAAATATCCTCCAGCCGCTTCATGCCGTGGATGGTGGTGACGACGATCACGTGGTCGCCGGGCTGGATGGCGTCGCCGCCGGCGGGGATGAAGCCCTTCTCGCCCCGGATGATGGTGGCCACCAGCACCGAGGGCCGCAGCTTCAGATCCTTCAGCGGGATGCCCAGCAGGCTTGCGCCGTCTTTGGCGATGAACTCCAGTGCCTCGGCGCGGCCGTCTGCCACCAGGCGGAGGGTCTCCACACCGCTGACGTTGGCGCTGTTTTCCATGGCGCGGACGAACTCCGTGATCCGGGCGGCGATGACGGCGGCGGGCTGCACCACGGTGGTGAGTCCGTAGGTCTGGGCCAGCTGGACGAAGTTCTCCTCGCTGAGCATGGTGACGACCTTCGGCACCTTCTGGCTGGCGGCGAAGGTGGAGATCACCAGATTCATGGCGTCGGACTCAGTGACGGCCACCAGCGCGTCGGTGTCCAGAAGCCCCTCTTCTCTTAAGGTGTTGGGCTCCGCCCCCTCTCCGCAGACCACGGTGACACCGGGCAGCGCCTCCTTCAAAGCGTTGCAGCGCTGCTCGTCTCTTTCGATGATGATGGAGCGGATGTGCATCTTCTCCAATTCCATGGCCAGACGCTCGGCCACCCGGCCACCGCCCACCATCATGACGCCCTGGGCCGCGTGCTGGAGCTCGCCGATCTTGTGGAACAGACCGTGGAGCTCGTGGGGCATGCCCACCAGGCTGAGCACGTCCCCGGCCTCGATGACGTAGTCGCCGTTGGGGATGTGCAGCTCGTCGCCGCGCTCCAGGGTGCAGATCAGCACGCCCCTGCCGTATTTGGTGCGGAAATCCTTCAGCTGCACGCCGCAGAGCTTGCCGCCCCGGGGCACCCGGTATTCCACCAGCTCCACCAGCCCCCTTGCGAAGGGCTCCACGCGGGTGGCCACGGGGAAGCGCAGGGTGCGGGAGATCTCCTTTGCCGCAGACCGCTCCGGGTTGATGGAGAGACTGAGCCCCAGCTCTTCTCTCAGCAGCACGGAGTCCTGATAATACTCCTCGTCCCGGATCCGGGCGATGGTGTGCTTGGCGCCCAGCTTTCTCGCCACGGCGCAGCTGATGATATTGGTCTCGTCAGACATGGTGGCGGCGATCAGCAGATCCGCACCGGCGACCCCGGCGATCTGCAGCTGCTCCACGTTGGCACGGCCCTGGACCACGATCACGTCCAGGGTGGTGGAGATAAACTCCGCCTGTGCCGGATTGCTCTCAATGACGGTTAAGTCGTGGCCCTCCTGCACCAGCTGCCTTGCCATGGCATAGCCGATGCGGCCGCCGCCGACGATCACGATTTTCATGGGGTTCCCCGCTTTCAAACGAAACTCTAACTAAACTATTGTAGCACAAAATCCGCCGCCTGCAAAGCCTTTGTAAACAAAAGGTTAAAACGTTTTTCTTTTGCTTGACGGGAGAAAAAAACCGGGGTATGCTAGACGAGTCTAACTATGAAGAGAATGAGTTGATCGAATGCTGGAACTGAAAAACATCACCAAGGATTACGAAGTGGGCGAGAACACCGTCCATGCGCTGAAGGGCGTGAGCATCGCCTTCCGGGAGAGCGAATTTGTGGCGATCCTGGGCCACTCCGGCTGCGGCAAGACCACCCTTTTGAACATCATCGGCGGTCTGGACCGCTATACCTCCGGAGACCTGATCATCAACGGACGCTCCACCAGCGAGTATAATGACCGGGATTGGGACACCTATCGGAACCACTCTGTGGGTTTTGTGTTCCAAAGCTATAACCTGATCCCCCACCAGACGGTTTTGCAGAATGTAGAGCTGTCCCTGACGCTCTCCGGCGTGGACCCGGCGGAGCGCAGAAGAAGAGCCACCGAGGTGCTGCAGAAGGTGGGCCTCGGCGACCAGCTGGACAAGGTGCCGAACCAGATGTCCGGCGGCCAGATGCAGCGCGTCGCCATCGCAAGAGCTTTGGTGAACGACCCCGACATCCTCCTGGCCGACGAGCCCACCGGCGCCCTGGACTCCGAGACCAGCGTGCAGATCATGGAGATCTTAAAGGAGATCAGCAAGGACCGCCTGATCATCATGGTCACGCACAACCCGGAGCTGGCGGAGCTCTACGCCACCCGCACCGTAAAGCTGATGGACGGCCTGATCATCGGGGATACCGACCCGGTGGCGGCCATCGAGGAGCAGCCGGTGAGGGGGGAGACTCAGCGGCGGCCCTCCATGAGCTTCCGCACGGCCCTGCGACTCAGCCTCACGAACCTGATGACCAAGAAGGGGAGAACCCTGCTCACGGCCTTCGCGGGCAGCATCGGCATCATCGGCATCGCGCTGATCCTGTCCCTCTCCCACGGCATCCAGCACTACATCGACCAGGTGCAGGAGGACACCCTCACCGCCTACCCGCTGACCATCGACGCCGAGGCGGTGGATCTGGGCGCCATGCTCACCACCATCGCCGACGCCGGGGAGAACGCCGCCAACCCCGCCCACGGGGACGACCGGGTCTACTCCCAGGAGGTCATGACGGAGCTGATGTCCAACCTCGCCACCATGGACACCCAGGTGAACAATCTGGCTGCCTTCAAGACCTATCTGGAGGACCCGGAGAGCGAGATCAACGAGTACATCTCCACCGTGCAGTATAACTACAACATGGGCTTCGCCGTCTACACCCGGGACCCCGACGGCATTGTGGTGAAATCCGACTCCGCCGAGATGCTGGAGAGCATGATGGAGAGCATGTACGGCGGCGACTACACCAGCTATTTCAGCAACATGAGCGCCTTTTTCTCCAGCTTCAGCGTCTGGACGAAGCTGCTGCAGGGGGACGACCTGCTGGTCAGCGACCAGACCAAGGGCCGCTTTGACCTGCTCTACGGAAAGTGGCCAGAGGCCTACAATGAGATCGTCCTCATCGTGGACGAGAACAACGAGATCTCCGACCTGACCCTCTACGCCCTGGGCCTCAAATCCCAGCGGGAGATGGCCCAGACGCTGATGAACACCATGTCCGGCAACCCCGACACCGTCACCCAGGAGAGCTGGAGCTACGAGGAGCTCTGCGCCCTGGACTTCAAGCTGATCCTGCCCTCGGAGGGCTACCGCTGGGACGACAACGCCGGCTGGGTGGATCTTCGAGAGACGGAGCAGGGACTCTCCACCCTCTACGCCGACGAGGCCGTGGGTGTGCCGCTGAAGATCGTGGGCGTCATCCGCTCCAACGACGCCAACGGCATGAACTCCAACAACACCAGCGCTCTGGGCTTCACCGCCGCCCTGACGGACTACGCCATCGACAGAGTCAACCAGCAGTGGATCGTCACCCAGCAGCTGGAGCATCCGGACATCGACGTGTTCACCGGTCTGCCGTTTCCCACCGACGCCTCGGAGACCGGGGTAGATAAAATCTCCGCGGCGAAAAACTATGTCTATACCCTCAGCGGCGACGCCCTGCGGTCTGTGATGGTGGCGGCTGTCACCACCCCGGCGGAGGCCACGATCACCGAGGGCGTCAACGCCGCCATGGAGAACGTGACGAGGGACACCGTGAAGCAGTGGGCCCTGGAGAACAGCGAGACCGGCGACGCGGAGCGGGTCAACGCCATGATCGACGCCATGGACGACGCCACCCTGATGAACTACGCCCGGAACACCGTCCGGCAGATCGTGGAGCAGCAGTACCGGGAGCAGATGGGCGCCATGTACGCCGGCTTCTCCGGGGAGTACATCCTCAACAACATGACGGTCTTCGATTACCAGTGGGAGTACATCTACGACACCTATCTCACCGGCGCGGAGTCCGATACCGCTGTCAGCTATGACATCAACCTGAAAAAGCTGGGCTACGTGCGCCGTGAAAGCCCCAGCCAGATCAACATCTACGTCTCCGCCTTCGCCGACAAGGACAAGGTGGCGGAGTACATCGACGATTACAACCAGAGCGTCGCAGAGGATGACGAGATCTCCTACACCGACTACATTGCCCTGCTGATGAGCAGCATCACCAAGATCATCAACGCCATCAGCTATGTGCTCATCGCCTTCGTGGCCATCTCCCTGGTGGTCAGCTCCATTATGATCGGCATTATCACCTATATCTCCGTTCTGGAGCGGACGAAGGAGATCGGCATTCTCCGAGCCATGGGCGCCAGCAAGCAGGACATCTCCCATGTGTTCAACGCCGAGACCTTAATCGAGGGCTTTGCCGCCGGAGCCATCGGCGTGCTGGTGGCCTTGCTGCTGCTGATCCCCATCAACCTGATCGTGCGGCACCTGACCCACATCGACAATCTGCGGGCGATCCTGCCGTTCTTCGGAGGCGTCGCGCTGATCATCATCAGCATGATCCTCACCTTCATTGCCGGTTTGATCCCCTCCCGCTACGCCGCCAACAAAGACCCCGTGGTGGCCCTCAGAACCGAATAAACCCAATCAAAAAAGCACCCCGACAAGGGGTGCTTTTTTGCTGGATTTTAGCTTGTAGGGGACGGCGTCCTCGACGTCCCGACGGTAAAGGTTGGATTATGCAGAGGGTTGGGCGAATTGGGAACCGGTACGGATTCGCCTGAAATCAATCGATCTGGCTGCTTCGCTCTGCGCGGGACGTCGAGGACGCCGTCCCCTACGAGAGGGTTTGAGTCTGTTCAAAAACAAAGTAGGGGAGGGGCTTGCCCCTCCCGTTTTTACAAACATGCTGAATTTGCGGAAGGGGCAAGCCCCTCCCCTACGGCCACCATTTGGCTGAAGCGCATTCCAAGAGTATATGTAGGGGCGATTCACGAATCACCCGCCGCCGCAGCGCTGGATATGGGCAGAACTGAAACGATACCGGTGATTGTCCGAATTCAGCCTTTGCCGGAGCAGCTTGACGCAGCTGCAAAATCCGCGATCCTTTTCCACCGTTCACTGTCGGACTGGATCTCTGCAGAGGTCTTCCCAACGACGGGGCATCGATTGATCGGAGAATGCAGCCGAAAAACCTGACTCAGCTTTTGGAATTCCGCTGAATGTGTGGTGTCCTGCATGAACTGCTCGCATTGCGCCAGCAAAGCTTCGGGATAGTCTCGCTCAATGATCGCAGCGGCGCCATATACATCCTCGTCGGATTCTTCGTGCAGCAGAATTTCCATGAGATCAGGAAAATCCGGCAGCGGGAGCTTGTAGTATCCGTTTTCCGGGCCCCAACCATAGTCATAGAGCGCAGCTTTCTCCCACAACGACCCGTCTGCCTGACAGAGAGCGAGGTTTTCACTTTGTTCCATCAGACCAAAATCCGCTGCGGAATGCCGATTGAACCGTCGACTCATTCGGAAGTGTTTTCCTGCTGGCAGAGGCTTTTGTCTCCTGCGCAGAAACATGTTCTTCACACCTCCACGGCGATATCCAATCCCAATTCCTCCGGCAAAAACCGGGGGCAGGTGCTCTCGGTGAGGGTGATGACCGAGGCGGCAAGGCGGGAGCCGATCTCGCAGGCCTCCGCCAGGGTCTTTCCGTAGGTGAGACCGATGGCGACCCCGGAGCAGAAGGCGTCCCCGGCGCCGGCGGTATCTCTCACCCGAACCACCTGCGGGGGACAGACGCCCTTGTCACCGTCCATGCTGGCGTAGACCGCGCCTTGGGAGCCCATGGTCACCACCATGGAGCGGATCTTCGCGCTGGTGATGCGCTCTAAGAGCACGTCCGCCATCTCCTCCGGGGTAAGGTCGTCGAAGTCCTCCACGAAGAGGATGCCCGCCTCCTGGGCGTTGCAGACGAAGCAGTCGATGGCGTGGAGGAAATCCCTTCTCTGGGAGGCGATGGTCATGTTCGCCACCACGGCGTAGACCCGCTTCTGGTACTTCTCCGCGAAGCGGAAGACCTCCTTCACCACTTCCTTGTCGTTGTCGATCTCCACCACGATGCTGTCGGCGTCGGCGAAGATCTCGTCCCCGTGCTCCCGGAGCATGTCCACCATGGCGTCCATCTTGGGCCGCTTGGAGATGGAGGAGACGATGTCCCCCTGGGCGTCGTGGATGGCCAGCCAGATGCCCATGCCGTCGGGCACCTGGGCCACGAAGCGGGTGTCCACCTTGTGGTTTTGGAGCTTGTGGAGCACCTCGTCCCCCTGGCCGTCGTCGCTGACCATGCTGACGAACCGGGGCCGCAGCTCGATGTTGGCGATGTCCTCCGCCACGTTCCGGCCCACGCCGCCGTGGACGATCTCCACCCACCCGGCGTTGCGCCCGGCGGGGATGTATTTGTTGTCCGGGAATCCCTTGATGTCTACGAATACGTTTCCGACCACGACAATGGGCATGGCGATTCAGCTCCTTCTCTTGAAATGTCTGTGTTTGTTATCTGCGTTCTGTATCCCAGAGGGCGCGGGCATAGTCCACCAGCTCCAGTGCTTCTTCGGTGCGGAGATAGCGCGTATCCAGACCTTTGGGGCCCAGCCGGAACCGATCCAGCGCGTCGGCGTCCTTGAAGATCTGATAGAGCAGCACATCGTTTTCTCTTCTGGGTTGGAGGTTTTCAATGGCTGCGATTCCCTCGTCGTCGTGCCGGTCGTGCCAGCAGATCACATGATAGCACAGCGGATCAAAGGGCTGCCCGTTTTCCGCGCAGAATGCCCGATAATAGTCCGCCGCCCGCTGTCCGTGACCGGTGTCATAGCCATCGTCCAGCCTTCTGGAGTCGTGGAACACCGACGCCGTGGCCAGAAGCGCCCGCTCGGCAGGGGAGAGGCCCCTCTTTTCGGCAATCATCAATGCAAAACGCAGCACCCTTGCGCAGTGGGCTTTCGTGTGAAAACAGCTGGCGTGGTGCCAGAACTCCACCCGCTCCTCCATGAATCGGAGCCAGCGGTCATAGTCCGCGCGGATCCCTTCCGGTATTTCCATTGAGTTTTCCTTTCTTCCAATACGCTTACAGGTTGTTGGACAGGCACACCAGCCCGACCATTCCGATGGTCAGCAGAATCATCAGCGCAATGACGAGAATGTGCTTTTTCCGCTCCGCGTACACGGTGGCGATGAATTCTCTGACGAAGGCGTTGATCCAGAAATAGCTTCGGGTCCTGCTGCCGATGCCCTCGGCATGGATGCCCTGCTGCTGGGCCAGAATGCCGGCGCGGAACACGTGATAATTGGTGGTGGAGAAGGCGATCTTCGCCTCTTCCCCGAAGCGGCTGCGGATCAATTTCGCGGAGTTTCTGAGATTCTCGAAGGTGTTTTCCGATTGATCCTCCGGGAGAATCTGATCCTCTGAGACCCCGGTCTCCGCCAGATAATTCCTGATGGATTCCGCCTCGGAGATCACCTCGTCTGCGCCCTGCCCGCCGGAGGGGACGAAGACGGGCGCGAATCCGGCGGCCTCCTTCTGCATTTTGGCGAATTCCAGCGCCCGGTCTGCCCGGCCTTTCAAAAGCGGCGTCACCGTGCCGTCCTTCTTGATCTGGCAGCCCAGGATCAGGATCGCGTCTTTGTCGAATTCCGGCACCCGCCGCGCCGCTTTTCTGGTGAGGATGATGGTGCTCAGGAGGATACTCTCCAGATAGGCCACCGTCACCAGCATGACGTTCGTCACCAGCATCTCGATATAGAGCGCAGCGCCGTTTTGATTGTGCACATCCACAATGGTGGAGCGCTGCAGATATTCCTCCAGCGCCACGGGGAGGATCGTCCCCAGCAGGATCAGCAGGCTCAGAAACAGTCCCAGCAGATTCCGCCAGCTGCGGCCTTCCTTCCGGATCAGCCGGATGTTGCTGATGCTCACCAGGATCGACACCACAAAGGCCACGGGGAAGGCGAAGACGGAGAGGTACGACGCCACGGCCATGATGCTCCTGACTGTCTCATCCATAGAACTGTTGGATGCGATGCCCGGGAGCATGCCCAGCAGCATGGCACTGAAGAAGATGATCCAGCCCAGATGCCGGATGTTCTTGTATTGATACAGGCTCTCCCGCATGCCTCTGCGGTACTGCAGGATCATGTAGCCCAGCAGGATCGCCAGATAGAGCGCCGCCAGCACCGGGATGATCCAACCGCCGGTGGAGTGGCCGAAATAGGAGTTCGTGGTGATGATGTGGAAGCCGTGCACATACAGCCATTCGGTGGCGATGTACTCGTCGGGGCCATAGATGTCCACAAAGCAGCGGCCCTTTTCCAGCCCGTGGAGCTTGAGGGTCAGCACGCCGCCCTCCATGGTCTTTTCGGCGACCTCCACCATTCCGCCGTCGCTGTCAAACTGCACCTCGTATGCGTCGGGGTCGTCTACCGCGGCTCTGGTGTTGAACTGCACTGTGGCGCTGGAGCCGAAGAAGGCCACCACAGCGAAGCCGATCATCAGAAACAGAATGCCGATCATCAGCAGAGCGCGTTTTTCATGCTTCATGATGGTTCTCCTTTGGCTCCTCGCTCACCAACTGCCGGGCGAGACTGGAATTGGTGTAGTTGGGGTCGTCGGTGACTTCCCGGAGCACCCGGATTCCGGCAGGGAAGCGGATGGGCTGCTCCTCAGACTCCAGCTCGATCTCCATGACCGCCTGCCGGGTCCAGAAGGGGTAGAGGTCGATCTCGAAGCTCTGGCCGTCGAAGGGCAGAATGTACCGGGTCTTCACGATGGGCCGGCGCTCCGGGTCGGCGTCCTCCAGCGCGGTCAGATACTCCACCTCCGTGAGCTGGCGCTCGGTCTCGGTTCTGCGGATGCCTCTGCCGCTCTTCCGGGTCTCGATGTAGAGGCTCTCGCCGTTCTCTTTCCACTGCCGCACCCGGCGGGACTGGCCCAGGCTGCCGAACAGATAGGTCTGGACGATCTCGATTTTTCGGATCCCCGGCTGCCGCTCCAGCCAGTTTAAGTCGGGGTAGGCGATCAGGTATTTCCGCTCGATCTCCACGCCTGTGGTATTCAAATGGATGCTGTTTTCGTTCATAAGTAATCCCCTCGACGGAATTGTACCAAATTCCCTCCGGAATCTCAATGCCCACGATGGGGGATTGCAAATATTTTTCCCGCCGCACTTGATTTTTCCCGGTGGATTCGGTATAATCATCCCGTTACACACGGAATTTCATTTGAATACATGGAGAGTTGTCCGAGTGGTCGAAGGTGCAGCACTCGAAATGCTGTAGGCCGAAAGGCCTCTAGGGTTCGAATCCCTAACTCTCCGCCACAAAAGGTAGGTAATTTTGATAGAAATTGCCTACCTTTTCATTTTGCCCGAAAGCCCTTGATTTCAGCGCTTTTTCGCTGCCTCGCCCAAAAAAAGCAGCCGCTACGGAGTGATTTCCGCAGCGGTTGCTTTTTGCTTTTTGTTAATCCCCCTGGTCTTTTACAAAAATGAATCGTTCTCACAGAGGCGGAATCGTTCATTTTGAGGGGCTAATCGTTCTCACAGAGGCGGAATCGTTCAATTTGACTTTTTCTGCAAGCATACAATCGATTCACGCAATGTACTGCTCAAGTATGGGTACGCTTTTCGCTGCTGTCCTGATGTAGCGGCCTGTCTGCAGATAATAATGTCATTTACGGCAAAGCCCTTCTTTTCTGCTATATCCGCAAGAAGGACGTCGGTTGGAACAATAACACCGACGTAGGCGCTTTGATCAACAACTATATAGCAGCACCCACCTTCATCCAATGATTTGTAAAGCTGGTCTAATACAATGCCCATATCAGTAAAGTACCCTCGTAGCATATTGGGCATTAAACGTGTACGAGCGTCCCTTTTTCCTGTGGCGGCCTCCTTTTTGGGTATCGCTGTATTAATTGCGTCACAGAGCATTTCTACCAGCGGGTAGTCGCAATGGAGTTCTCGCCCATAGCTGATGCGGTAATTTCTAATTTGTTCCTTCTTATGAATCTGATAATCATCTGGAGAATAGAGCTGGCCAAAGAGCAGTTCCATTTTATAGGATTCATAATAGTCAAAAGCATTAGCGTATGGCGGTGAAAAAATGATTGCACCAAGCTTTTTCCCGCTCGCCTCAGAGAAAGAATCCGAAAAAGCTGAGAAGTCACAGGCACTTCCAGTAAACACATGAGACAAGGACTGTTTTGGCAACGGGTGTCTGACATAATCTGTAATGATCTCATTAATCGTTTCCCTAAAACACGAGATCACATCATTAACGGGAGCGGGTCTTGTAGCCAGCCCATTTCCGTCTTTTTTGCGATTTGAGCACACTTCAAGGATAAAGAACCAGCATGAAAGAAGAATCTGCTTCGCGTTCTGGTTTTCAACCGATAAAATGTGATCTCGCAAAGATAACAGATTGATGAGGTTGGAGGGTGGAAAATAATCTGATAATGGTGGATTTGATCCGTTGTAATGAGTGTACGCTTCGGGCAGTGAAGTCAAAAAGCCTTGTATTACAGCTAAATCCTCATCTGACGGTGACAACAGTTTAGCATCAACTATTACCTTGCAGTACGGATTGACGTCGACTCCAAAGGCGTCAAACCCTTTTTTCTTTGCCGAAATGATCGTACTCCCGGAGCCCACCATTGGGTCGGCAACAAAATGAGAATTCGGATTGATCCGGCTTCTCGACAACAGTTCGTTCACAAGGACGGTCGAATACCCTTCCCGATAGCGTACCCACCGCTGGAAAGGCTCAGTTTTCGCAGTTGAGAAATTTACCAAACGCGAAAAATAATCGATCTCATCACTATATGAATACCGATCTTCTATTGCCCGGATAGCAGACCTGCACTCTTCGTCTTCATAAAACTGAGCTTGTTGTATAATTAAATCTGGCATCTTACCCCAACTTCCACATGTTTTTATCAATGGGTACGCACAGCTTCTTAATTTGGTCTTCTATCATCCGACCACCAATTAGCTTGTTCGTTAAGTCATATCCGTCCTTTGATAAGGCGAGTTTTGCAAGCAGCGGAATAATCCTCCTCAACACGGCGATATACAGTTCGCTGATCGTCTCCTCGTTTCCGTCGGACAGTTCATCCTGAATTGTGGCGTCAATGGTATCAATGATTCTCTGTTTGACACTATAATTGTCCGATGTTGTTTCAGAATCCACACTAACCATTGGCTTGATGAATGTATATATGAAATCGCCGTGAACAGTGCCGGGAGCCATTGTATGTGCTGTGTTTTTATAGTTTTCGATAGGGCTCTGATAAATAACTCCTTCGGGCTCAAGGACGAATCCGGCGTCGATGACAGCTTTCAGCACGGCGAGCCACACCTTTGCATCCTTGCTATTGAACGTAAAAACTAAGGGCTGGCCTTTTTTGAGCACTCTGTAGCATTCCGTATAAACTCTTTTCAACCCTTCATAGTATGTTTGGTATGTTTTCGCATTAACCTTGTTTTTCCGTTGAACAAGTATTTCCCCTGCAAGATCGGTAATATACTGCTTCGACACGCCCAGTTCGTCGTAAATCCATGCAAGCCAAAAAGCAGAAAGCTCACCATACTGAACGTTTCCGCCATAGGGCGGGTCAGTTAGAACAAGGTCAACAGATTCGTTTGGCAAAGGTACGCTACTGGAATCCTGATTGAATTGTATACAGGCGACCGGGGCGTTCCATAGTTCTCCAAACGCACTCACAAAAACCGGGGGCTGTGGGAATTTTTCTTTTTGGAATACAAGAGCAGCTTTAATTGCAGTGATTCGCTTCTCGATGTATTCTACTGGGTTAACCTCGACAAATTGATAGGACATCCAATATGCATGCTTAGCCCACGCAACTGGCCTACCATCCTGCCACATAGAAGTGGAAATCGTCATGTTGTTCGTGTATCGTAGCGTAGCGCTAAACATGAGCAACAACAAATTGTAGAGGCTTTCGGATACTACTGCTTTCCTGCTTTTTACTCTCTGTAAAAAGTAAGCCATGACCACAAGACTGCGGTTTGTAAAGAAGTCCTTAAACTCTGTAAAACCTTTGCGAATGAGGCAGTCCTCCTGCTGGCGATCCCAATATTGCGGAATCTGAATGCGGGGAATAAACCAGCCCTCGCCATCTATCTTTTCATGATATAGTTTTTCGGCCTTATCTTGGGCGGCAAAGTCGTAACTGTTCGGTGCAACAGTTCTCTGCGTCTCCCTTGTGGTCGTTTTGTATGTAACTGTGAGTAGTTTGCTGCCGCAATGCTCAGTAGTTACAGCTTGGATCTCAGCGCCGCAGTGAACACATCGATATTTACCGTTGACCACCTTACCGTCCACTATGGCCTTATGATCATTGGCCAGATCGGTTTCTTTCCCACAAACAGGGCATTTAACGATATACGCGTGTTCATACCATCTAACCGGGAGTAGTTCTCCAGTATCTCTGTTTTCTGTCATGAACAGCGGAGAAGAAAAAGCACGTACTTCTTCGAGTATTTCAGTCGCAACAGCGGTAAAATCCTCCACAGGGACAACACTGGCCTCGCATCTGGAAATGAAGGTAGCAAGTGGATTAATATCATTTGCAATGACATGCCTTCCCAGCGAAGCACCCTCAACCAGCGTTACCCCTCCGCCACAAAAAGGATCGAAGATAATATCGCCGGGGCCAGAGTAGTTTTCTATTAAAGCAGAAAAGACGTTCTGTGGGCGACGAGCAAAGTATTTATGCATTTTGTAAATGGGCGTATGGCCTTCTGCTGTCATGCCCTCGGTCATATAGTCCCATTTTTTGCTTTTTATCTGACTCATAAATCCTCCATCAAATGCGACCACCGTATTCGTAATCAGGTTTTAGCATATCTGCAGCGGTAATATCAAGTACTTTCTTTATTTCCTCGCTATTTGAAATCTCTATCTGCTTTTTCCTAAAATTGATGATAAAGCAGTCAGTCAAAAGTGAAATGTGGTTGAGGAAAAAACGGAATTGATTACCAGTTGTGGTCCGGTCCGTCCATACGTCCCTTTCTGAATACTCTATCTCCATAAAGTCATTAAGCATCGTTCTGACGGTTTCCTGATTGCCCATGCTGGTAGCCATGATATTGGGGTATGCCTCACGGAGTATCTCTATTCGTGCTACAGTTTCCGCAACCGCCTCATCTTCTGGCAGTGAGATGTCCATTGAATAGAGTCCATATCTGTTTTTCGAACGTAGTACAAATTTATCCGGCAATGTTATCGGGAGATGGTTTGTCGAGCGAAGAGAGGCGGCTCCGTATCCAACTGCAACGGTCCGATTCGCTAACGGTGGCCATGGATTGAGGTACAGTGATGGAAGCATCCGGAGAAACGGATATAGGAGCGTGAAGGTATGAAACCTCAAACTGATAGAAGATATGTGGTCGAGCAGCATCTGCTGCCCAGCAGGCTGTATGAGTCCGGGCCGTTTCTGCTGAACCGATTGCTGAAGGGCGTAGGAACGGTCATGGAGCAGATGTATATTGAGGCGGGCGCCGAGCTTTCGGATCCGGAAGCCTTCACCGAATCGTACCGCGTATTCTGCAAGGATGACATTTCGGTGCTGATTTTACGTATTGGGATGCCGGAGCCCAAAGGTGTGCTGCTCAGTCGCGCAGTGTATCTTTGCTACTGCAGCAAGAACGGCGAAGATCTTTACTTTACATCC
The DNA here is from genome assembly GCA_946187035.1 of uncultured Clostridia bacterium. GTDB lineage: Bacteria > Bacillota > Clostridia > Oscillospirales > Oscillospiraceae > CAG-103. The sequence continues at coordinate 17,683 of CAMHPQ010000004.1, forward strand.
GAACTGGCGGAGAGCGGGAAATACCTGCTATGTTGCAGACCCAACAGCAAACGGATCAAGCATATCCTTTGCTGCGAGGCCCCGGACGACGTCAACGAGGAGTTTGAAATGGTGGCAGACCGTTATTGGCATTTAGCAATAGGCGGTGACATCAAACTTTTTGAAAGTCACTGCGCCAGCTGATGATTCGCATAATTGGAGACATTAGGCGAGGAGGATAAACATGGATTGTTGTATGTGTTCAGGCGAGGGCTTTAATGGCTGGATGGAAGGCAGCAATAATAGCGTACAGTATGGATTGGGCCTTTCTGACGAGGATGGGACCCTTGTGATGGCAATAGAAGTAAAAGATGAGGACCCTGTAATTCTTGGTTTCCCAATCAACTTCTGTCCGTATTGCGGAAGAAAAATCGTGCAACCCAAATATACAGACCGTGGTGATGTGCAGATCGGGGACATTTACGGAGGCCTTTATGATTGATCTGAGAAAGCAGGAGATCCAGTTTGGATGTGGTGATGTAGGCGGTGGTTTTTCCTTCGCGGGTACGCCTGATGCACCCATTGGAAAGGTTGTGTTTCGTAATCAGTCTCCGCGAAAGATTAGAGGGTTAGCCCCGGACGAGGACCTTGGCCCAATTAAAATGCACACGATTCATTGGTCGGATATGTTTACGCTGTCGTTTTCCAATCCGGAGAGCATTGATGCTGTGATTTCCATTCTGGAGCGGCTGAAGGAGGCCACGTTTGGTGAAGATAGTTCTTATCGGGATGCGTTTATTAGGGGCACACTAGCTCAGAAGGATAGGTAAATGCATCAGCCGATTGTTTGGTGTAAGATAAGTAAAAGATGGTAATAACTGTCTCTAGTGTTTTTCACATTAGAGACAGTTATTTTCTTTTGGCAGGAAAAATGTTCAGATGTCGCTGTGAACCGACAACCAGAAGTTGACTTTCTGCATTAGAATGTTGTAGAATAATATAATTATTACATTTAATTTGGGGAAGTATAAGCTGAACTGGATTAAGCGTGTAGCCGGGGTGAGCTTTATGGAGAAAAAAGTCGCGAAAGCGGATGATGGTCGCTTGCGGATCCTATATTTGTATCAGATGTTGATGCGAGACAGCGACGAGAATCACATGCTCTCAACACCTGAGATTCTTCGACGAATGGAAGAAGAACATGGGATTCTGATGCACCGTACCACTCTCCCGAAAGATGTTGACCTATTACGCGAGGTCGGCGTTGACGTCCGGAGCGAGCGTCGCCGCGCGCTGCAATACTATATCCCTGAAGGTCCCTTCTCAGTGCCGGAGCTGCGCCTTCTAATTGATGCAGTGTTATCTTCTAAGTTCATCACAGACCGGAGAAGTAAAGAGATGGTCGAAAAGCTTATCGGACTGACAAACGCACCAAATGCCAACAAGCTGCACCGCTCCGTTCGCGCCACAGGAAAGGCCAAATCGGAAAACGAGAAGGGTTACGCCATTGTGGACGCTATTAATGAAGCGATTCATGCAAAACGCAAGATCTCATTTTACTATTTTGATTATAATAATCGGAAAAAACATGTTCTGAAGAATGACGGACAGCCATACACGGTCAGTCCTTATGACTTAATCTACGACGGCGACTATTATTACATGACTGGTTTCTGTGACGATCGCGGCGAGGTGCGGACCTTCCGTGTAGATCGCATCGAAAAGCAGCCAAAGTTGCTGAAGGATGCAGCAGTGAAGCGCCCCAAGTCCTATCGAGTTGAGCGTTACACTCAGGAAGTCACCCGCATGTTCTCCACGGAGGAGACTGTAGAGGTAACGCTTCTGTGCGAGTCAGAGTTGATGAAAGCAGTAATTGACCACTTCGGATCAAACGTCCGAACCAAGCCAGTTGGCGATAATCAGTTTCGAGCCACCGTCAAGGTTTGCCCCAGTCCTACCTTCTACCGTTGGATTTTTGGCTGGGGCGGAAAGATGCACATCGAGGCGCCGGAGCCGATAAAACAACAATATAAGAGCTTACTTACAGAAGAGCTGGAACAATATTGATTCATATCAACCAAAGGAGTCTGCAAGATGGTTACAGGCGTGATAAAAAACAAAATCGATAAGATCTGGACGGATATTTGGGCGGGCGGCATCACGAATCCGCTGACCGTGATTGAGCAGCTTACCTATTTGATGTTCATTCGCTCTCTCGATGAGAAAGAACTCGAGACGGAAGAATTTGAGAATATGACAGGCGAGCAGCTCCCAAAGATCTTCCCGCAGTCTGCAAATGGTCAGGCAATGCGCTGGAGCCGCTTCAAAGACCAGCATCCGCAGCAGATTTATGACATCATTTCGCAGCGCGTGTTTCCTGCGATCAAAAACCTGAAATACGGAAAGCTTCCGGATTTCAACGCTCAGGGAGAAATGATTCCTGTCGAGGACGATCCGAATGTAACGGCTGACGGCAATACTGCCTTCGCCCGCTATATGGGTGATGCGATGTTCCTGATTCCGACGCCGCAGGTGCTTCAGAAAATCATTACCGGTCTGGACGATCTGTATGAGCATGACATTGCGGATCTGGATATGCAGGGCGACCTGTATGAATACATGCTTGGCAAGCTTTCCACCGCCGGCCAAAATGGTCAGTTCCGTACGCCGAAGCATATCCGAGAAATGATGGTAGAGCTGATCCAGCCGACGCCTGATGACAAGATCTGCGAAAACAAGACACCGAGTTTGCTACGAAAACAGGCCGCCTGAAATGTGCCGAAAAAAAGTATGTCGCTTTTTCAGAATTGTATGTCGGTTTTTGCATTGTATGTCGCTTTTGCCGGTCGGGAGATGTCTCTGCTGTTCTTGTAGGTAGAAGTATTCATAATTAGTCGTTATAATGAGAGACACAAATCGAAATTTGGGAGGATATATAGAATGTATCGAAAAGCGACGTTAAATGATTGCGAAAAGGTCTATCACTTAATCTGTAATATGGAACGCAAACAACTTCCATTTGACAGATTTTATTTGATATATCAAGAGCAAATAAACAATAGACATTATTATTGCCTTGTTTGTGAATATGACAATAATGTAATAGGCGTTTTGAACCTAAGATTTGAAGAACAATTACATCATTCAGCTTGCATTGCGGAGATTATGGAGTTTGCTGTTGATGAAGCATATAGGAAACAGGGTGTAGGAAAAGGAATGCTTGCGAACGCTTGCCAGATAGCGAAAGATTTTGGCTGTATGCAAATTGAAGTGGCTTGCAATCAACTTCGGAAAGACACGCACCGATTTTATTTAAGAGAGGGAATGCACAACTTTCATTTTAAATTCTCAAAATCGCTGAACGGGAATGACACGGAGGAGAATATTATAGGGAAATAAATTTCAGTTTGACGAGATAAAAATGCTCCCGGCCACCGGTAATACGGCAGTCGGGAGCTCGCTTTCTGTATGCAATTCAGCCGTCGATGGTCTGGCCGGTTTTGAAGGTGAATGTCATCCTTCCATCGGTGTAGATGGTGGCGTAGTCCAGCAGGCCTGTCCATAGGCCTTCCCGGAATTCGGTGATTTCACCGTCCTGCTTTTTCAGAAGCTTCAGGGCATCCTCCATCTCGGCCTTCCGGGACTGCTTGTCGCTTATCTGCTGGGTTGTCGCTTCATACTTGGCCTTGGCGGTTTCAAACCGCTCGCTCAAGGCATCGAAGCGCTTCTGGTATTCGGCCTGATCCTGCGCGACCGAGGCGTTCTGCCGGATGCAGTCCTCCATCATCTGGGAGACGACCTGCATCTCGCTGTTCAGATTGGCCTGCTCCGCCAAGAGGCCGGTCAGGTCGAAGACCGTGGCCTGCGCCTGCTCGTAGCTGCGGATGGCCTTCTTCCTCCCGGCCAGCAGGATGTTGGCGGCGGTGATAAACCGGGCACGGATTTCTTCCTCGGTCAGGAACGGCGTGGTGCAGCGCTGCTCGTTTTTGTACTTCTGGTTGCATTGCCAGACCATGCGCTTATATGGATCAGTGGAGTGCCAGTGCTTGGAGCCGTACCAGCCGCCACAGTCGCCGCACTTGATCTTCCCGGAGAAGATGCTCACACCGCTGTGGCGATTCTTGCCTCTGGTGCGCCGTGCCATCTCGCGCTGCACCATCTCGAAGGTTTCCGGCTTGATGATGGCCTCATGGTTGTTCTCCACATAATACTGCGGCACCTCGCCGGTGTTGGGCTTCATCTTCTTAGTCAGGAAGTCCTCGCAGAAGGTTTTCTGCAGGAGCGCATCGCCCTTATACTTCTCGTTGGTCAGGATGCTTTTCACACAGCTGGCGTTCCAGCGATCCTTGCCACCGGGAGATTTGATGCCGTCCGCCGTAAGGATCTGCGCGATGCCGAAGGGTGTCTTCCCTTCGAGAAACAGGCGGTAAATCCGCTTTAATCAGACATTGTTGTTGTCCTCCTGAATCATGTTTTTGATGGCGGCAAAGTGCTTGATGCACCAGCCGGTGATGAATTTGTCCTCGTAGGTGTCGATGGCGGCATCCTCCGGGTAGTGGCCTTTGCTGGCGACCACCTTCTGGAGCTGCGCGTCGGTGATTCCGGCATCCGCCATGAGAGCGCGGAGCTGGTCGATGGGCTTGGGCACCGCAGGTGCGGGAGCGGGTCTGCCGAAAATGTGCGCGATGTTTGCGAAGTCCAGATCCAGCTCGTCCGGCAGGCCGTGGCGGTTTTTCGCATCCCAACAGGGGTGGTGCGTCGTGAACATGACGCGCTTGCCGCCTGCTGCATGGTTGGTGTTGTTCTCGCTGCGCACGATGAAGGTTTTGTAGTTCAGGAACAGCAGGAGGTCTGCCCACTCTTTGAGAAGCGGCGCGACCTGCTTCGAGAGCTTCATCTCCCAGCGGTCAAAGGCACCGGCCTCGTCCGGGAGCTCCTGCTTCCGTTGCTTGGCATGGGCGACAATGACCACGTGCTTGCCGGAAGCAATGATGGCATCGCAGGCGCTAAGGAAGCGGCTCCATTCCTCGGCGAGGTAGGTGTACCCTTTGCCGTAACCGAAGGACTCGATGCTGTTCTGCTTGTATTTCTGGCACACATGGGCGACACAGAGCTGTTCAGCCCAATCCGCCGTATCGACGATCAGCGTCTTGCAGATGTCCGGCGTGGCGGCGACCTCGTTCAGATCGGCGAGAAGTTCTTCCCACGTCTCAGGCTTTTCGATGCGGCGGACATCAAGCTGAGCGGTGCCGCCTTCGGTGTCGATGAAGAGCGGATCAGGGAACCGGCTGGCGAAGGTGCTCTTCCCGATGCCTTCGCTGCCGTACACGACCGTCTTGACGGCGCGGTCGATCTTGCCGGTAGAAATCTTGAGCATGATGCTCCTCCTTACTTCAGGCTGCAGGAGTAGTCCTCCACCACGGCACAGCCGGGAACGGACACTCCGGAATTGATAAGCTTCTTGACCTCGGTCTTGGCAACCTCCGGTGCCGGGACGCGGAAGCAGTCAAGGTACTTGCGGCGCTTGAGCCATGCCACAGCCTTTGCCGCATCCGTTACTTCCAAGCGGGAGGTCTTCCGGTAGTTCAGGGTGGCGATGCCGAGCGGCGTCTTCTGACCGGCGCACTCGCGGTCAAGGATTTTCATAAGCCGATCCTCTTTCCGGGTGAGTGCATCCCGGCGCTCCTTCAAACGCGACTCTTCGGCCTTCAGCATGGCTGCCTCGGCGCGGGTGTTCAGGACGATCTTGGCGAGATACTGGAGAATGGACGTCCGCTCCATATCCAGCGCGTGGATCTGATCCATGACGGCATCGTAGTTTTCACCGACCTCGCCGGTCTCAGTGTCAACATCCAGCTGATCCACCAGCTGGGCGATGGCCGCGTTGATCTCATAGAGCTTCACGATGCGTTCTCCTTTCCTGCCGCAGAGGGCAGTCACATTCCGCTTTTCGGTTGGTCTGGTAGGAAGCAGCGGTGAGCTTCCGTGCCAGCCTGCGCGATACCACAGAGATGGCGGTCAGCACATCTGCCAGCTCCCGGTCATCCGGGCGGCGGGTATCGGGGTAAGATGAGTAGTTTTTCATGATGTTGTTCACCTCCAATCAGCTACTCCACAGGGTTGCCTCTTGCCTACAAGAGCTGTTGGAGGTGAACGTGCCGTCTGTCCGGGATGGCCGGAAGGTTTTTTATAAATCTTCATTCCGGCGTTTTTTCAGCTCGCGGCGGAGCTTCAGCTTCTTGTCGCTGAAGGTCGACTTTGCCATGCCCAGCGCCTTGGCAGCGGCGCGGTCGTCGAGGCCATCCATGAGGACTTCTGCAATGCGGCGGCCATTGGGGTCGATCTGATCAAGCTCGTCAAGGAGCTCGTCCAGCAGGATGGCGTCCATGACGATGGACTCCGGATCGGTGCTGGGATCGGCAGGCTCAAACTCATAAGCGTCATGGAGATCGTCGAGGGAGCTGTGATCGCCTGCCATGCGGAAACGGCAGATGCCGCAGTCGCCCTCGCAGAGCTGCCAGCGAGTGAGTTTGCACTGGCCGTGACGACGAGCAAAGTCGTGACATCGCCAGATCGGGCGATACCATTCGAGGTATACTTCCTCGGTGACGGGAACGGGCTGACCGTTCAGATAGATGAGTCTGTTTGCGTCTGTGGACATAAAAAAACCTCCGTTTCTTGACCGAAACGGAGATCTTCAGATGCAGAGCAGACCACTGAGGAGGAGCGCAATGTCAATCCAAACGGTATCCGTTTCGGAATTTGACAGCGTCCTTTCGGTGGTTGCTGTGTTTAATATTTGCCTCCTGCTGAACCGAAAATGCCCTGCAGAGCTTCAGACAGGAGATTATTTCTTGATTTTTGAATTCAAAATCGGCGAACGGCGGAATTTTTATTGCGACTTTGACTCCAATATGGTAGAATAATTAAAATGTGTTCTTCACATTTCAAACATCCAAGGTGGCCGCCTTATGGTTCAGATTTTAACTGAAATAGGCATATAAGTCTTTGCTCCCAAATTGCCATCATTTTTCCATGATTTTTCCGCCATAGCTGAAAGGAGGCGCTTCATAGTTTGAAGGAATACAATATTTCAACTCTGATAGCGATCACTATGGATATAACTGCAGAGAACCAAGTGAAGACCGGCACTGTCCTCCTTGATGCCGTAGCGACTCATGACAGCGTGAGAGTTAATGTTGACGACAAGATGATATCTCTCTTGATGAGTGAAAGCAGTTCCAGAAAAGATGTACACGAAGCAATAAAAGCAGGAGCTTTACGGCCTGATATCATGCCTTTTGCGCGTCAATATCTTCAGGACAACCTCATGCCGAAGATAAGCCCTCTGCGTCAAGATGATTTTTGTACCCAGATCATCGAATCGATGAGAGCTGACAAGAAAGTGTCAGATGGGTTTTGCAACACGATGCAAAACCTATATGCGAATCAGCAGTATCTTGATTTTGCGACATATGCTGATCTGTATGCGCTGAGTATCACTAACCTTCCAAGTGGAGTGGTTACATCTCCTGAAGACATGATCTTCCTAACGCAGGAAAGTCGTCGCTGTCCTTTAGACAATGCTGAGTTATGGAAAAAATCACGGAAAAAAGGGACACCATTCATCTACACATACCAGATCATTCAGATCTATCCGGAAGACTTGCCAGATGAACTAAAGCCCGTGTTTAACGCAATTCATCTGCCTCCACGGAGTTTGGATTCTGATGACAACAGAATTGCAGTCTGCAGCAACTGCGCAAAAAAATATCTTGATGATCCCAATCCTGATGATTATCGTCGTCTCGTAGAATCGAAAAGAGCTTATAAGACCAAACAGGCAAGCGAAAAAATATCAGCAAGTTCCGCTATTGAAGATGAGATCGTAATGATTATTCAAGCAATTGCAAGCATCGAAGGCGGCACTCATCTTGAGCCGTTCACAGACGTTTTGAAAATCAAAGAAAAAATCCTCCCGGAGAATAATCTCTTGGAGGAAGCAGTCCGTAATGATGTTGTCAGATACTACCCATTCATAGAAAAGCAATTTTCTTTGCTGGATGATGTTGGTATGTCAACTTTCAATGTGATACGGTCAGAAGTCACAACTTGTTATGAAAAGTACGAGCGTGAAGGTCTGGAGCAGAGTGAAATCGTGTATGAACTTACCGAGTGGCTGTTAACAGCGAATAGACTCGGGAGAAAATTAAGGATTGCGGCAAGTATTGTTATTTCATTTTTTATCCAAAACTGTGCTGTTTTTAAGCCGCACAATCTAAACGTAGATGTTGCTGAGTTAACGGAGGAGAGCTTATGAGACTACCAAGCAGAGTTACTCCATATAGAGACAGCACATTTGCAAAGTTTCCCGTTGTTCTTTCCTTGTTGAAGGATAGGGATATGTATCCACAGGAGCTGTACAGACAGGTAAAAGGGAAAAACTTCGGTGTTGCTGAGTTTATCGAAGTTATGGATTGTTTGTTTCTTTTAGGCCGCGTCGAAATGTTGAAGGGAGGGGTGCTACGCTATGTTGATGGAAGTCAGCTGTGAAAAGTTTGAAAGCAATGGGAAACAGCGTGCACCCATTATATTTCATAAAGGTCTTAATGCGGTTGTTGGTACTGAGTCTGGGACGAATTCAGTTGGCAAATCCACGTTCCTAATGATTCTGGACTTTGTGTTCGGCGGTGACGATTATATTAAAAAGTCCAAAGAAGTGCACAAGATCGTAAATGTTGGGCCACATGTAATCAGATTTAAATTTGAGTTTGATGGGCAACCATATTATTTCACACGGTCAACAGAAGAAGGCGAATACAACAGAGTAATCAGATGCGATGCGGAGTACCAACCACTCCAAGAAGAGGAGCCGCTAACCATCTCAAAATATTGGGAGTTTCTGGCTGAGAAATATGGTCTTACGGAAGAAGGGCAAACTTGGCGCGGGAGTGTTACTCGTGCAATCCGCGTTGACAGAAGAGAAACATTAGACACCGACAAACCACTAAAGGCTTTTAGGAGTGAGCCGGATCGAGACAGCATAATTGCTCTTATTAAACTGTTCGGTCAATATGAAACGGTTAACGAACAGGATAAGGCACGAGATAAGGCTGCCAAAGAGGAACAAGCATATAAGGATGCGCTGAAGCACGAGTTCATTCCAAGTGTAAAAAATCCAACTGAGTATAAGAAAAATCAGGATCGCATTGAAATTGTGCAAGCCCTGATTGATGATTTGGCAAAAAAGAGTGACGAAGGGTTACTGGAACTTACTTCTTTGCAGGCAGAGCAGATAACTGTCATTCGCAATCAGATAGCTGCATATCGCAGACAGCGCACCATCTTGGAGTCACAGAAACATGCGATAGAACGCAGCCGGACAGAAAAACAACGAAAAAAGCTTCAATCAGATTATCAGGAACTTTTACAGTTTTTCCCGGAAATCAATATTCAGAGGCTCGAGGCCGTTGAAACCTTCCATCGTCAGCTTTCCAGTATTCTTAGCAGTGAGCTCAGAGAAAGTGAAAATAATATTGATGCCATGATCGCCTTGGCAAATGAGCAGATAAAGAAACTGGAGGAGGATCAGAAAAGAATCAGTCAGATCCCCAATGTCAACAAAGCTACACTTGAACGATATGCTGAGTTACAGAAAGAGCTATTAGAGCTGAAAGCGGCAAATGAAACATTTGATAAAAAAGCAGAATACAAAAGAATAACTGAAAATTTGTCTGAAACACTGAATAAGCTGATTGTTACGGAAATGCGCCGGATCGAGGCAAAAGTGAACACCCTGATGGACGAGATGAATGAGACCTTGTACGATGTTCGCATTAAGCCTCCGTTGCTCAACACCATCAATGCAGACACATATGAGTTCTTTACAGAAGATGATGGCGGAACAGGCATGCGGTACAAGGGAATGATCTTGCTGGATATAGCCCTTTTGCGTTCTACAAAGCTTCCATTTATTATCCATGATTCTCTCATGTTTGCAAATGTAGAACGTGAGGTTGTAGAGAGAGTTCTTGCCTTATATGCCCAACAATCAGAGAAACAGGTGTTCATCGCTTTTGACCGGGTGGTCTCCGAACCATATCGCAAATTGGTTGAAGAAGCACAGGTGCTGTACTTGAGTCGCGGCGGGAATGAATTATTCGGGAAGGCATGGAATCGAAAGAAAGAGACTGAACCGGAAGGCAGCCCTACAGATACTTCTGATACAGTGGGAGCTCCTATCGAAGAAAGCGCGGATGGGCAAATGAAACTGTTACTTGAGAAATCGGATTCTGAAAATGAGTCGGAGCCGATGCAAGGTGAGGATACGGAGGACTAACATGCATATCACTTACAAAAAACTGTGGAAAATACTGATCGACCGGGATATGAAGCGGCAGGATTTGCAGAAACTCGCAAACATCAGCGCTTCCTCTGTTGCCAAGCTTGGAAAATGCGAGAACGTAACCACAGAGGTGCTCATTAAAATTTGTCAGGCTCTGAAGGTCGATCTCTCTGACATCATGGAGCTTGTTGAGGACGACAGCGTAAAGGAGTAACGAAGGGAGACCGTCGGCAATGGCAAGACTGGAAGATTTGACTGTTGGCTCTTTGGTCAACGGTCTGGTTAATAACGAGTCCGTCCAGATCGTTGCTGTCAAATGGTACGGCAGCTCTGTTCTGGAGGTTACGTATAAAAATGCCCAAGGCATGCTCGCCAACCAGCTTGTATACCGTGAGAACGAGGTACAGCTTGAGGTGCTGGAGGACAACCTGCCTTGGAGCTTTGACGCAGATGGAAACACTGTGCGTTTGGCATCGGAGGCATACCGGATCAACCTTGCCCACATCTTTGATCCGTATCTGGCCGTCCATACTTCTTCGATAGAGCCGCTGCCACACCAGATTTCTGCGGTCTATCAAGAGATGCTCCCGCGCCTGCCTCTCCGCTATATTCTGGCGGACGATCCCGGTGCTGGTAAAACGATCATGACCGGCCTGCTGCTGAAGGAACTGATGATTCGCGGCGACCTGAAGCGCTGTCTAATCGTATCTCCCGGCAGTCTGTCGGAGCAGTGGCAGGATGAGCTTTACAGCAAGTTCCACCTGAAATTTGAGATCCTGACAAATGACCGGTTTGAGTCTGCCGTGAGCGGGAATGTGTTTGCAGAGACCAATCTATGCATCTGCCGTTTGGACAAGCTCTCCCGGAACGAGCTCCTGCAGGAAAAGCTGAAGGCTACCGAGTGGGATCTGATCGTAGTGGACGAGGCGCATAAGATGTCAGCCAGTGTCTGGGGCGGCGAGATCAAGTATACAAAGCGCTCCCTGCTGGGTAGGCTGCTTTCCGATATCACGCGACATTTTCTTCTGCTGACGGCGACACCGCATAACGGCAAGGAAGAGGATTTCCATCTCTTCTTGTCCCTGATCGATCAGGAACGTTTCGAAGGCGCTGCCCGGTCGAGTTCGCAGGCCATTGATGTATCTGACGTCATGCGCCGTCTGGTGAAGGAAGACCTGTTGAAGTTCGATGGCACACCGCTGTTCCCGGAGCGTCGTGCTTATACCGTTAATTATGACCTGTCTCCACGGGAGGCTGCACTTTACCATGCAGTCACCGAATATGTTCAGGAAGAGTTTAACCGTGCTGATCAGCTGAGTAGCGATCACCGGAGCACGGTCGGATTCGCTTTGACCATTCTGCAGCGCAGGTTGGCGTCCTCACCGGAGGCTATTTACCAATCCCTGCACCGCAGGCGTGAACGTCTGGAGAACAGGCTGAACGAGGAGAAGCTCGGAAAGAAGGCCGAGGAATACCACTCCTCCATTCGTTTCGACGTCGATTACGATGATGACGATTACTCCTCCTCCGAGATGGAGCAGGAAGAAGAGAATGTGGCAGATCAGGCTTCTGCAGCTCGTACCATCAAAGAGCTGGAGGCCGAGATTGCCACACTGAAAAATCTGGAGCGGCTGGCCAACGAAGTCCGTCTCAGCGGCGAGGATCGCAAATGGGATGAGCTTTCCAAGCTCCTGCAGGACAACGAGTGCATGTTCACTCCGGACGGCCAGCGCGAGAAGCTCATCATCTTTACCGAGCATCGCGACACCCTGCGCTACCTGACCGACAAGATTCGCACGCTCTTCGGCAGTGAGGATTCCGTGGTCACGATACACGGCGGCATGCTCCGCGATGAGCGCCGGAAGGTTGAAGAGCGCTTCCGTCAGGATAAGGAAGTCCGTATTCTGATCGCTATCAACCTGAGATGCGAGAGAGAATCCGGGAAGTGATGCGCTTTTCCGGGCCTCGCATGCTCTTTTATCACCCTGTTATGGCAGTCCGGCATGTCCTGGAAACAAAGCATGAGGCCAACAGAGAAAGGAAGTGTCACAATGGCTCCGATTCGGATGGAAGCATATTCGATGACAGCTCAAGCGGATAAGGCACGGAATCTGGAGCGGTTTCTCTCCTTTATGGAGGAATCCGCCGGGCGCGGGACAACGCTGCTGCTGTTTCCGGAGCTGAGTCTTACGGGGCTTCCGGCAAAACTCAGCATGGCGTGGCCGCATCCGGAGAGCCTGCAGTATTTCCACGACAATGCCGAGCCGGTTCCGGAAGGGAAAAGCGTGCAGACACTGATCGAGAAGGCAAAGGCGCTGGGGCTCTATGTCTGCTGGAGCATGACGGAGCGTGACGCCGACGGCCGCTTTTGGAACACTGCGGTTTTGATCGGACCGGAGGGCTTTATCGGAAAATATCACAAGCAGAATCTTGCAGGAACGGAAGCCTTCGAGGTGGAAGCAGGGCGCGAGCCGTGCCCGGTGTTCGCCACCCCAATCGGGAAGATCGGCCTGCTTGTTTGCTATGACAAAGTCTTCCCGGATGTTGTGCGCCGGATGAAGCTTGCGGGCGCCGAGATCATTCTCTCGCCCACGGCCTGGCCGGGGATGGATCGCCGGCTCGGCAGTCTGGATTTGATGATGCAGTACCACCGCTGGAGCGGCACGAACCGCGCGCTCGAAAACGGCGTCATTCTTGTGGACGCGAACCACAGTTCTCCCGCCGGAGAGGACCGCGGCGCCGAGGGCGGTCACAGCCGCATCATCCATCCGCTGCGCGGCGTCCTTGCCGAGACCGGATGGGAGGAGGCCTTCGTTGGCGTCGAGTTGGACCCGCAGGCCGCGATCGCGGAATACTATGCGAAGCTCGGCGTGACGGAGGAAACGCATCTGCGTAAGCTCAGGGAAGCACAGACACGGTATGAAAAGCGCAAACGGCTGCGTGAGATCGCGGCGGTCAATGTCCGGTTCTATGCCTGCGCCGGAGCCGCGTTCGCTTCCGACGCAATGACTGCGCTGTACGCGCGTATCAGAACCGCTCGGGCAAAGAAGCGGTAAAAGTAAGTGTGCAATGCGCTCCCCCTGAATAAATGAGTGACGCTCAGTCTTACCAACTGAGCGTCACATTTTTGTGATATTAGTTTACATAAATATATTATGGTAAATAAATTGATATTATTCCAGATATCCGAAGAGGCTTCCATATCGTTTTTTACTGCACGTAGTCTGTAAACGCCTGCAGCATTTGTTTTGCAGCCTCGGACAGAAATTTCGGGTCGCGCGTGATGATGCCGAGATCGCGGAAGCAGAGAGGCACGAGTGGAAGCACCGTGAGCCCCGCCTGGTACGCGCCGGAGAGGGCAAGCTCCGTCGTGATGCCGCAGCCAAGTCCGCACTCCACCAGGGAGGTGAGCGCGGTGTTCGCATGTGCGGACGCCGTGACCTCGACCGAGACTTCCTGCTGCCGCAGATAGGCCTCCACGTCCATCTCGTCACCGCCGTAGAGCAGAACGACCTTTTGCCCGCGCAGCGCCTCCACCGGGACGAACCGCTCTGTCGCGCCGGGAAGCGACTCGCGCGAGACGCAGACGATCCGGTCCTGCACCAGCGGAATGAACTGCAGCGGGGCCTCTGCGCCTCTTGCCGCCGTATGCGACACGACCGCAAGGTCCAGCTTCTGCGACTGGACGCCGTTTATCATTTCGCGGTATCCGCTCTGCTGTACTGTGACCTTCACATCCGGATGCTGCGCCTGATACGCCGAGAGGATCGACGGAAGCCAGTTGACCGCGATGCTCTCGATCACGCCGAGCCGTACCGCTCCCGCAGTCGCTCCGCGCAGCTGCGACACGCGCAGCTCCAGCATCTCGTTCGTCGCGAGGATGTCCTTCACGTACGTCAGCACAGACCGCCCGCCGTCCGTGAGCGTCGTATCTTTGCGCCCGCGCACGAAGAGCGGAAAACCGAATTCCTCCTCCAGCCCGGCGATCATATGGCTCACTGCCGAGGGCGTGAGATGCAGCGCCTCCGCTGCCCGCGCAAAGCTCTGACGCTCCGCGACCTCCAAAAACACCTGATAACGATAGAGAGACATGATATCACCCTTTTTATGATGAGCTTTTATTCATCTTAATTATATCATTATTTGCTGATTCTTTCAAGAATCAACAGACTTTTTCCGCTCTTTTAGAAACTAAGAATATATATTGCTCATGACTTATTGATAAAAGATTAGCTTTACTTCACGAAAAGCGCGTGATATGTTGAAGACAGAAAAACCGAAAGGCAGTGATCATCATGCGCAAGACTTTTCAGACAGATAAAGCTCCAGGCGGAGTTGCACCGCTCTCCGCGCTCACCGTCGGCGGCGGACTCGTATTTCTCTCCGGTCTCACGGCTATGGATCCCGTGACCGGAACGATCGAGGGCGACGCTGCCGCGCAGGCAGACAAGGCGCTTCAGATCGTTGAGGATGTGCTGCAGGACTACGGCCTGACGATGGACGATGTGCTGCGCTGCACACTCTACCTGCGGGATATGGGTGATTTTTCGGCGGTGAATCCCGTGTACGCCTCGCATTTCAATGAGCCGTATCCCGCACGCACCTGTGTCGAGGTGGCGAAGCTGCCGCTCGGGGCGATGTTTGAGATCGACATCATCGCGGAAGACAAAAAGGAGGACTGACCATGCTGAAATACTTTGTGGCCGACGCCTTTGCCGAAGCGCCCTTTGAGGGCAACCCCGCAGGCGTCTGCGTGCTGGACGAGTGGATCCCGATGGAGAAGATGGCGAAGATCGCCATGGAGAACAACCTCTCTGAGACCGGCTTTGCCGTAAAGGAGAGCGACAATCCCTGCACCTACGGTCTGCGGTGGTTCACGCCGGTGGGGGAGATCGACCTCTGCGGTCACTGCACCTTCGGCACGGCGTACATTCTATTTCGCTTCTTCGAGCAGGAGACCGATGTGATCCACTTCAACACGCTCAAATGCGGCTATCACCTCGTCGTGGAAAAGCAGGGCGACCGCATCGTGATGGACTTCCCGTCCCTGCCGCCGGAGCCGTTCGAGTACGCCGACTACATGGGCGACGGCGTCGGCGCGGTGCCGAGCGAGGTGTGGAAGACCGACCGCGATCTGGTGCTGGTGTACGACTCCGACGAGACCGTGAAGGCGCTGCAGCCGGACTTTGAAAAGCTCAAGGCGTTCCCGGTGGGACTGTCGGTCTATGTGACGGCGAAGAGCACGGACCCCCGCTTCGACATTGCGGCGCGCGCCTTCTGGCCGAAGATCAACGTGAATGAAGACCCGGTCTGCGGCTCGATGCACAGCACGCTCATGCCCTTCTGGGGCAAGCGCCTCGGCAAGAGCGAGATCGTCTCGCGCAACTACTCCCGCCGCGGCGGCACGGTCTGGTGCGAGCAGGCGGGCGACCGCGTGAAGATCAGCGGCAAGGGCGCGCTGTATCTCGTCGGCGAGATCCTGCTGGACGAATAAGGAGGAAATGAAAATGGAAACCGTCAAACTTGTACCTATCGAAGCAAACGGCGTGACCGCCGAGGGCGTGTCCGTGAACATCCCCGGCACGGAGCTGGAGATCCTGCAGGTGCGCTGCGCGCACGGGATGCTGTTCTGCGGCATCTTCGACAAGACCGTGCTGGAAAAGCTCGATTTCCCCGCAGCCGTGTTCTCCGCGCCGCATTTTTCGGATATGCTGGAGCGCAAGCCCGTCTTCCTCACCACCGCCGCAAAAGCGCTCGGCGCAAATGAGGATATGACCGGCGCAGAGCTGATCGCCTGCTTTTCGTGATTGTCAAAAGCTCCCGCTTTTCAGTGGGAAGATAAAACGCAGCCGCCTCAACTACGAGGCGGCTGCTTGCGTATCTTTATCATTGGGAGACGTTGCCGGTCAGGTTTCGTCCATCCCGAAGGCGAAGCCGGTCATGGCGATCGCGCCAAGATTGCACCGGTCGTTGAAGACTGCGGGTTTCTCGCCTTCTGCCGCGCCGAGGGTATAGAGCAGCGGCAGGAAATGATCCGGCGTCGGCACGGCGTATGCCGCATGCTCCAGCCTCTCATACTGCATCACGGCACGGTCATCACGAGCAGCGATCTTCTCTTTCACCGTCTCATTGAACGCGATGCAGGCTTCCGAGCCGTTCGGATTTTCCCACTCTACGCGGCGGAGGTTGTGCACCACGTTGCCGCTGGCGAAGATCAGATAGCCCTCATCGCGCAGAGGCGCAAGCTGTCTGCCAATCTCAAAAATTGCCTCCCGCGAGATTGTGCCATCCACGGAGAGCTGCACCACCGGAATATCCGCCGCCGGGAACATGTGGCACAGGACGGTCCAGGTGCCGTGGTCGATGCCCCAGTCGTTGCTGACGCGGACGCGGTCGCCCAGCAGCTCGCACACCCGCTCGCCCAGCGCAGGGCAGCCCTGCACGGGGTACTGATAATCATAGAGTTCCTTCGGGAAGCCATACATGTCATAGACCTGTTTCGGCGATTCCGCCGTCTGCACGAACGTGCCCCGGGTGTACCAATGGGCGGAGATCGCAAGGATCGCCTTCGACTTTCCGAACTGCTCGATCACACGGTCGCCCACAGCGCGCAGCTCGCGGGTGGCGTCGCTCTGCTCCAGCGCCAGCATCGGACTGCCGTGGCCGGAAAAAAGCACGGGCATTCTTTTCAACATATCGTTTCACTCCGATCTTTATTTTGTTCTTATTCATATTAAACTGCTCGGAATTCATTGTCAAGTACAGTGATTGCGGAAGAGCAACCAGCACAGAAAATCAATCATTAACATGCACGGCGCAGCCAACTGGCTGCGCCGTGCGTGTTGTTCAGATTTCAGTTTCTCGATTTCTAAATCATTTCAGGATCGGCTTTTTCCCGCTGTGCATGATGTCTTCTTTCGGCGGAAGCTTGATGTTGAGCCAGAGGCCGTAGACCGAGGACGCAAGGCAGAACAGGCCGGTCAGATAGTATTTGATTTTTAAAACTTCCCAATTTGGAGAAAATAAAAAACGCGGCGGTATCGTAATATAGACTATGTCTTCTTTACGGACGCGATAGCAGCGAGTTTTTTCCCGGTCATTTCGCATGGCACCAGCCCGGTCTGCAAAAGGTACCTGCGGTTCATTTATTGATTCTATCATCAGAGCCCCGTTGAATACGGGGCTCTGATCGTTATAGTATGGGAAATTGCGCTTCAACGGAGCCTGGGGCAGCGGCGTTCCCGCTCGTAGAGCCAGGCGCGGACCCGGCTCATGGGATTGCGGCTGCGCTGGAAATCCATTCTCGCGCGCAGACGAATAAACTCCCGAAAACCACTGAGATCGTCGCCGAGGCCTTTCTTGGGCAGCATATATCCGCCGCGATCACTGGTGAACAGGTAGAGATACTCCCGATCCTCACCCAGCGTCTGGATGGCGCCATAGCCCACCGGATCCAGTTCCTCTTCATCCGTCTCGCCGGGACGGTAGACAATGCGGATCGCCTTGTCCTCAAAGAAATAGCGCGAGGAGGGGTACTTCCCGCCGTTTGCCTCGATGGCCGCGATCAGCTTGCGCGCGGTGTGGTTGGCGGAGGCGTAGGTGCTGGTGAGCAGATAAGCGCCGTAGGCCAGCAGCAGGATGCCCCATATTTGCTTAAAATAGAATCCGCCGACCAGAATCGCCGTGATTGCCAGCAGATTTCTGGCAATATAGTTGCGGGTGCAGAAGAGATCATACTGCATGTGGGAGAGCGCGGTGAGCGTCTTCTCATCGTGCCGCATGGTTACGATGTAAGTCTTTTTCATATGGTCACTCCGTTTCCGTCCCGCGGGGAGCACCGGTGCTGTCGCGGACGATCAGTCTGCTGCGATACTCTACGCGGGTGATGGGATAAGCTGCGCTCTGGTGCCCCACCGTCTCCATGCGGTCCTTGAGCAGGTGAAAGGCCCGTGCGCCGTGGTAGATGGTGCCGTGGTCAATGGTCGTCAGCCGCATGCGCTGAAAGCCCGAGGGGAACACGTTGTCGAAGCCGCAGAGACTGTAGTCCTCCGGCACCCGCTTGCCGGCCTCCAGCAGACCATCGAGCACGCCGTAGCCGACCATATCGTTGATGGCGACGATGCCGGTGATCTCCGGGTGCTGCATACACTCGCGGGCCAGCTCCTTGCCGCTCTCCAACTCGATGTCCGGGCTCTGAATCTCCTGCTCCAGCTGGTTTTCCTTGCAGAAGACCGTCACGCTGCCCTCCGGACAGAGTCGGCGGAATGTGTCCTGGAGCCCCTCGCACCGGCGGACGCGGGCGATGTGGTGGTCGTTCAGAGAGGTGGTCAGATACGCGATGTGCTTGTGGCCCAGCGCAATGAGGTGCTCCGCCACGATCTCGGCGGCGCGGAAGTTGTTGATATCCACGGTGTCGATGCCCAGGTCGTTCACGATATCGCCGACGGCGACGATGGGCGTGTGCCGGTCAATCTCGCGGGCCTTCTCCACCTGCAGGGGATTCATGACATAGATGATGCCCGCCACGCGGCGCTTTTCCAGCTGCCGCAGCAGCGTCAGCTCCGTGTGTGGATTCCAGTAGGTGTTGTAGATCGCCGTGAGGTACCCGGCGGAGAGGGCCGCGCGCTCGATGCCCATGATGATGGTCGTGTGGTAGGGGTTGTTCACCGAGGGGCTCAGGATGGCGATCTGCCTCTGCTCATTTCGGGCGGAAGGGGAGACGTACCCCAGCGATTGCGCCGCCGCCACCACCCGGGAGACCGTCTCCGGCGTGAAGCGGTTGAGATCCTTGGCGTTCAGGATCATGGACACGCTTGCGGTGGTCACGCCCGTGATTTCCGCAATGTCCTTCAGGGTCACTTTTTTCGGCATGAAAATCGCCTCCGTTTCCTGTATTTGGCTTGCAATTAAATTTAACCACAAAATTAAGCGTTTTTCAAGCGACAATACCAACAAAATTAAGCAGATAAAACTGGTAAAAGGGATGAAAAGCGTTGAGTGGGCTTGATTTTTCAAGTTAAACCCGTTATATTTTTTAACGAGAAAACCAGCTATTTGTTAAGCGGAAATTAAGAAAGGAAATTTTGAAAGGAGAATACCCCATGAAAAAGACCATCGCAATGCTTCTCGTTCTGGTCATGGTGTTCGCGCTCTGCGCCTGTGGCAGCAAGCAGGACACCGCCCCCGCCGGCTCCGAGGCTGAAGCCGCCGCCCCTGCTGACGACGATTTCCACATCGTTCTGAAGCTCAGCCACGTGTTTGCTCCCACCGAGCAGCTCACCGTGGAGATGGAGCAGGTCGCTCAGCGCATCTATGACCGCACCAACGGTGCCGTCGAGATCGAGACCTACGGCTCCGGCCAGCTCGCCGTTTACAAGGACAACCTCCAGCAGGTCGTCGACGGCGCCAACTGGATCGCCTGCGAGGATCCCTCTTATCTCGCCGACTACAACATCGACTTCGAGGCCCTCATCGCTCCGATGCTCTACACCAACCTCCAGCAGTATTCCTACGTCTGCCAGTCTGACGTGGTCAAGCAGATGTGCCAGGACATCGAGGACAACTACGGCATCCACGTCCTCGCCCTCGACTTCAACGTCGGCCTGCGCTGCCTGCAGACCAACAAGGTGATCAAGACTCCCGATGATCTGAAGGGTATGAAGATCCGCGTTCCCAACAGCTCCATGTACATCAACTGCCTGACCGCCATGGGCGCCACTCCCACCGCCATGGCCTTCTCCGAGACCATCTCTGCCGTGCAGCAGGGCGTTGTCGACGGTCTCGAGGGCAACATGAACGCTTACTCCACCAACGGCTCCGCTGAGGTTGCCAAGCAGATGAGCTTCACCAACCACCTCATCGGCACCTGCGGCGCTTACATCAACATCGACGTGTGGAACTCCATCCCCGAGGAGTACCGCGACATCATCCAGGAGGAGTTCACGAAGGGCGCCGCCGAGCTGACCAAGTTCACCGACGACAACTTCACCTCCACCATGGAGACCCTGGAGGCCGAGCAGGGCTGCCACTTCAACGAGGTTGACGTGGACGCCTTCAAGGCCGTCATGGAGCCCGAGTACGAGCGCATGGTCAAGGAAGACGGCGTGACCCCCGGCTTCATCCAGCAGCTGCAGGAGATCGTCGCCGAGTACGACGCGCAGAACGGCTAATACAAACTGACCCAGCACAAAACATCTTTGGGCTGCCTGCTTAACGGCAGGCAGCCCGTTTTGAATTCTGAAAGAAGGAGGGTGTACGGGTGAAGAAAATTCTCAAGAACCTGGACGCGTATTTCGCCGGCTTCATGTTTGCCATCACGCTGGTGGTCGTCGTCGTCAACGTGTTCACGCGGAAACTTGCGAACTACATCATCCCCTGGGGCGAGGAAGTCGCTACCACCTGTTTTGTATACACCACGTTCGTGGGCGCCGCCTGGTGTCTGCGGACCCATCAGCACGTCGGCGTGGATCTGCTGGTCGATAAGCTCCCGGCAGGCGCGCGCAAGATCGTGCACATTCTCACCGATCTCATCATTCTTGTCACCAACGGCTACATCACCTGGCTGAGCTACCAGTTTGTCGTCTCCTCCAGCGTGAAGACCATGCCGATCCTGAAGATCTCGTCAGTCTGGCTGAATTCCGCGCTGATCCTCGGCTTCGGCCTCATGACCATCTACTCGCTGGTGAATCTCATCAAGACGATCCGCGGGCCGGCTGACACCAAACGAGGGGAGGAGATCGACGCATGAGCAGCTTTATGGTATTCCTCCCGATCCTGATCGCGCTGCTGCTGTATTTCACCGGCATCCCGATCGCCTACGCCCTGATGACCGCGACGCTGACGTTCTTCACCTTCATCGATACGACCTCCGTGCCCTATCTGCTGATGCAGAAGTTCGTCACCTCCACGCAGTCGTTCCCCTTCCTCGCCATTCCGTTCTTCGTCATGGCGGGCTCTCTGATGAACTATTCCGGCATGAGCGAAAAGCTCATGGCCTTTGCCGACGCACTCACCGGACACATGAAGGGCGGTCTGGCGCAGATCAACGTCCTGCTTTCCATGCTCATGGGCGGCTGCTCCGGCTCCGCCAACGCGGACGCGGCCATGGAGTGCAAGATGCTGGTCCCCGAGATGGAAAAGCGCGGCTACGGCAAGGGCTTCTCCGCCGCCATCACCGCGGCCTCCAGCTGCATCACGCCCATCATCCCGCCCGGCATCAACCTGATCGTCTACGGTCTGATCGCCGGCGCCAGCGTCGGCAAGCTGTTCGCCGCAGGTTACCTGCCCGGCTTCCTCATGGCCATCACCCTGATGATCGCCGTGGCGATCATCGCCAACAAGCGCGGCTACAAGCCCAGCCGCGACAAGCGCGCCTCTGCGAAGGTGATCGGCAAGCAGGCCTTGGAGAGCCTTTGGGCGCTGCTGTTCCCCCTCGGCATCATCCTCGGCATGCGCATCGGTCTCTTCACCCCCACCGAGGCCGGCGGCGTGGGCGTGCTCTACTGCTTCCTCGTGGGTAAGTTTATTTACAAGGGCCTGAAGAAGGAGCACTTCATCCCCGTCTTCCGGGAGACCCTCTCCGGCACCTGCACCGTCATGCTGATCATCGTGTCGGCCTCTCTCTTCGGCTACTATCTCAACTGGGAGAATATCCCGAACATGCTGCTCAATGCCGTCTCCGGCATTGCCAGCAACAAGTATCTGGTGCTCCTGGTGCTGAACGTGTTCCTGCTCATCGCGGGCATGTTCCTGGAGGGCGGCGCCGCGCTCATCATCCTCGCGCCCCTCATGGTGCCGCTGGTCAAGGCGGCCGGCATCGACCTGGTGCACTTCGGCATCATCGTGAACGTCAACATCATGATTGGCGGCCTCACGCCTCCCTTCGGTTCCATGATGTTCACCTGCGTTGCCATCACGGACTGCAAGATGTCCGAGTTCATCCGTGAGGTCATGCCGTTCATCCTGGCGCTGATCATCGCGCTGCTGCTCATCACTTACATCCCGCAGATCTCGCTCCTGATCCCCGAGCTGATTTACTAAGGAGGCCCTACGAGATGAAAGTAATGGCACATCGCGGATACAGCGGCATGTATCCCGAAAACACGATGCTCGCTTTTGAGAAGGCGGTGGAGGCCGGCGCTGACGGCATTGAGCTGGACGTGCACAAGACCGCCGACGGCGTGCTCATTGTCCACCACGACGAGCGCGTGGACCGCACCACCGACGGTACGGGCCGCATCTGCGACCTCACCTTCGAGGAGATCCGCCGCCTGAACGCGGCCGCCCGCTGGGACGGGAAATTCGGCTTCCAGCCGATCCCCTCCTTTGAGGAATACTGCGCGTGGGCGTCCAGCCAGACCCTGTTTACGAACATCGAGATCAAGACCGACAATACCTTCTATCCCGACATCGAGCAGGAGGTCTGGGACATGATCTGCAGATTTGGTCTGCAGGATCGCGTCATGTTCTCCTCCTTCAACCACGTCACGCTCCTGAAGCTGCGGAAGATCGCGCCGCATGTGGACGTGGGCGCCCTGGTGCTGGAGGACGGTATGGTCCGCGTCCGCCCTGGCGACTACTGCCGCGAGAGCGGCTTCCAGGCCTGGCACCCCTCCTTTGTCTCCCTCAATGACGAGAACGTCGCCAACTGCAAGGCGGCGGGGATCGCGATCAACGTCTGGACCGTCAACGACATGGCGGCCCTTGAGCAGCTCCATGCCTGGGACTGCGAGGGCGTCATCACCAACTACCCCGGTATTGCCAAAGCGTGGCTTGACGCGCAGAAAGCGTAAAACAACCGAAAGAGAGCTGCACGGCAGCTCTCTTTTGCTGGAGGAAGTATCATGACCTTTCTATCCTATTTCAACAGCCAGTTCACCCTTTCGCAGCATCTGGATTTGTGCCTGCGGCTGGTGATCGCGTGTTTGTGCGGCGCGGCCATTGGCATTGAGCGCAGCCGCCGCTTCAAGGAGGCCGGCATCCGCACCCACATCATCGTCTGCTGCGCCGCGGCGCTGATGATGATCGTGTCGAAATACGGCTTTGTGGATCTGCTGAAAGACGGCGTGGACTATGCAGGAACCAGAGGCGCGGACCCGTCGCGCATTGCGGCGCAGGTGGTCAGCGGCATCAGCTTTCTGTGCGCGGGCGTCATCTTCAAGAATGCCGGTACGGTCAAGGGGCTCACCACTGCCGCCGGCGTCTGGATCACATCGGGCATTGGCCTGGCTGTGGGCGCGGGCATGCTCGTCCCGGCGGTGTTCGCCACGCTGCTGGTTTGCCTGCTGCAGTATTTCATGCACCGCTATGCCATCGGCGCCGACGCATACAGCGCTGCCCGGCTGCAGTTCACGGTGAAGAACGGCTTTGATTTCAACACCGCTCTGGAACGGCAGCTGGAGCTCTGGAACGCCCAGATCACCGACAGCATGATCACCCGCCGCCCGGATACGACGGAATATGATCTCACGGTTCGTATCCGCGATGAAATCACCTATGCCGCGTTCAAGGCCTTCACCGCCACACGCGAGGACATCCTCTCGGCGTCCAACAGTCAGATCCGATGATTCGCACGGAGCGGCTGCTATCGCAGGCTCCAGAGGAAAAGCACTTGACATCCTGCGGTTAACATAATATTATGGCTTTAGGGGGAATCATTCACTTTGCCCCCCCTGGGCCGAAATTTGCACCCCCCTTTGAAATTGTATCAAAGTCGAAGGCGGCTCCATATCAGCGCAACCATTTTGATACAATGGTTGTGCTGACTTTTTTCTGAAAACCCTTTGATTTCAAAAGCTTTCGGACTTTCTAAAACAAAAACAAGCCATCGTGAGAGTTGTTTCACGATGGCTTGAATCTGTTTTTATGGCTTTTTAAATTTGAAGCGGCAGGCAAATCGTTCACTTTGAGGGGAATCGTTCAATTTGAACCCCGTTAGTTTACATAACATTATTTAAGCGGTTTTTGAAGTGAATACCCAAGAGATTTCTGGTCACGAAATCATCCCTGGAATATAACACTTTCATATCATCCAGCCGCAGACAGGAGAGCCTGACGTAAACGTCGCCTTCAGATCCATCCGGGAATCATGAAGACAGCAAACGAGAACGGGCAGAATCTCATTGTTGAAGGCTGTTATACTTTTGGTTCTGCGTTCCGAGAATGGCGAGCACAACGCCGAGGGCGGTAATGCCGCAGGCGATCCAGAGAACGGCCGGCACCGGCAGCGCGTCATACAGTTTGCCGGCGGCAAGACTTGCGAGCACGGCGCCGAGCGTCGTCATGCTGAAGGCGAGAGACTGCGCCTTGGCGCTGTCCTCAAACGGAACCGTCTCCGCCACATAGTCCACGATGGCCGCCGTGTAGAGCGCAAAGCTCGGCGCCTGCAGCAGAAACACCGCAAACAGCAGCGGCACACTGGCCGCGAGCGGCATGACCGCCGCCTTGAGCGCGAAAAACACGAAGGAAAAGCGCATCAGATCCGCGCTGCGGCGCCCGCCGCGCAGCCTGCCGAAAAAGACCATGACCGGAATCTCCACCGCCGCCATGAAGCCGTTTAAGAGACCCATGGTGCCCGTATCACCGCCGGCATAGCGCGTGACATTGATGAGGAAGTTGGTGGAGGTATTGTGGCCGAAGAAGATGAGCGCCGCACCGAGCAACAGCACGGTAAATCTCGGCTCGCCGCGCAGAAACGCAGCCATCGTGCGGCCGCGGGCGGAAAACGCCTCCGCCTTTTTCTCCCCGGGCACATAGCCCCTGCGAAGCCATGCGTGCGCCAGTGCCTGCGCAAGCACCATCAAGAGTCCCGCCCACGGCAGCACGCGCACACCGGCGGACTTGACAATCGCGCCGAGCGCTGTGCTCATGAGCACGAAGCAGCCCGAGCCGACGCCGCGAGCCACACCGTAATTCACCGCCTGTCCGCTGTGGACGCAGTCCACAAAGAGCTTGAGATTGAGCGAATTGAGGCTGATGGAAAAGGCGATAAACAGCGCGAAGGCCGCGCTTGTGACCGCACCCATCACCGGATGAAGCGCCAGCGCAAGCAGCGCCGCCGCCTGCAGCGCCAGCCACGGCCAGACCAGACGCCATGCCGTGAGCGTCTCGCTGCGGTCAATGCGGGCGGAGAGCTCCGGCCCCAGCACCGCGCCGAGCAGATTTCCCACCGCCATCACGACGCCGAGCTGCGCATTCGTATAACCAAGCCCCTGCAGATACACCGCGGCGAAGCTGATGCACACACAATAGCCCATCCAGAAAGAGCCCTGCACGGCGGAGTACTGCCCCGTGAGGGCGTTTTTTTGTTCCATCTTAAAGCGCTCCCTTAAATATTTGGCAGCGCAAATATTAGCACCCAAATTGTGGCGTGTCAAGCCGAATTCGCACTCGAAACCCCGAATATGGTATATTGAGACCATGAGACAAGGAGTCAAAAACACGTGACGTAAAACTATAATTCTCTGCCTCTACGGTTCTGTGCGACCTAACCCATCTGTAAATACTATTCCTGGGGATTCCGGAGTCTTTAGATATTTCAGCAACACTTTTACCATGCTCATATTGCAGGATCACCATTCTCTTCAATGTTTCTGGATATGCCATATAATCCTCAAATTCTTTCTGTTTGTGATAGATAAATTATATGACATTCCATTATGCACTGGCAAAAGCCGACAAGTGAGGAGTGATAACTCTTTTGGAAAAGCACTTGACATCCGGCGGTTAACATAATATCATGGCTTTAGAGGGAATCACTCAATTTGACCCCCCTGAGCCGAAATTTGCACCCCCCTTAGAAATTGTATCAAAGTCGAAGGGGGCTCCAGTATTCTTCTTCCCGGGGTGTCTTTCCATGCAAAGAAAGAGAAAACAGAATCTTATATTGATCATTCTGCTGGCCTATTTTCACCGGTATGGATGGATCGCAGCCATGCTTCTGATGATGTATTTGACAAAAAGCACGGATGTTGTGCTGGGCGTCAGTGCGATCACGTTCGCAGTCTGGACCCTCCTTGGGTATCTGTTGAAATGGAAGCATCTTTACTGCTCTTACCAGAATGCTTATCACATGCCAATGACGCCGGACAGAATTGACTGGGATACTGTCAGAGTAACCGATGCCCTTGGAATCCCTGCTTTCTTTCTCATTCTTGGTGCTATCATGCTGGCCGTTTAAGGATGAACCGGTTTGTCGAGATAAGTCATATCCACGTTTCCCTCGAAGGTGTACGCCTTCGAGGGTTTTTGACTGCAAAAGGAATTGCGGTGTTTTCCGTGATATGGTATGATTTTACCAGATTGCTATGGCAAAGGAGACCAGACCATGATTCGGAAACTGATCCGGCAGATGCTGATCGCGCAGATCCTTTCCGCGCTCACGGTGTCGCTGTGTCTTTTGATCGACAACATCATCATCGGCCGCTTCCTGGGCGTGGAGTCCATCGCGGCCTATCAGCTGGCAAATCCCATCCTGCTGATGATGGGCGCGCTGGGGAGCATGCTGGCCGCCGGTGTGCAGGTGGCGTGCAGCAAATCCCTGGGCCGCGGCTCCCAGACGGAGACCAATTCCGGTTACTCCTCCGCCATCGCGCTGACCCTGGGGCTGTCTCTTTCCCTGATGCTGGCGGTGCTGATCTTCAGCGCGCCCATCGCGTCTGCAATGGGCGCGGGAAGGTCGGGCGCGCTTTTTGAGCAGACGCGGAGCTATATGATCGGCTTTATCATCGGCGTGCCGGCGTCCATGGGCGCACTGATCCTGCTGCCCTTCATGCAGATGGCGGGGAAGAACAACATCCTGATCGCCGCCGTTCTGGGGATGACCGTTTCGGACATCGGGCTGGATCTGCTGAATGTGCTGGTGTTCCACGGCGGCATGTTCGGCATGGGCCTGGCCTCCTCCATCAGCTATTACGTCGCCATGGCCATCGGCTGCGGCTACTTCCTGAGCAAAAAATGCATGTTTCGCTTCTCCCGGCGGCTGGTCACGAGAAAGAAGATCTCGGAGCTGTTCCGGGGCGGCGTTCCGGCGGTGTTCCACATGGCCTCCGGCGTCATCCTGACGTTCCTGCTCAACAAGCTCCTGCTGGGCACGGGCGGCAGCGACGCGGTGGCGGCCTATTCCGTGCTGAACTCCATCGGCAACTCCGCCAGCTGCATTTCCACCGGCATCGGCAGCGTGTCGCTGACCATGACCGGCATCCTCTTCAACGAGGAGGATCGCCGCGGGCTGGAGGATATGATGCAGCAGCTCTTCCGCGATTCCGTGCTGCTGGGCCTGGGCATGGGGGTCCTGCTGATCGTGTTTGCGCCCGCATTCGTGAGCCTGTTTCTTCCGGAGGCCGGTGCGGTGCGGACCATGGCGGTTCTGGGCGTGCGACTCTTTGCCGGCGGTATGATTCCTTACTGCATCAACACTGCCCTGAAAAATTCCTATCAGGTCACCGGACGGGAGCGGCTCACAGAGACGATCTCTCTCGTGGGCGGAGCCGTGTTCCCGGCTCTGGCGGCGTTTCTTCTCAGCCGCTTTCTGGGAACCACCGGCGTCTGGTTCTATTTTATGGCGGGCCAGCTGCTCACATTGGCGGCGATCTGCCTCTATATTCGTCTTACCACCGGAACGCAGCCCTGGAAGGACGGCGCGTATCTGCTGCTGAAGAACGATCTCATCGTGCCGAAGGAGGATGTGCTGGAGTCGGACATCCACACGCTGGAGGAGATGGAGCGCGCCGTGCGGGAGGCGGAGGCCTTCTGCCTCCAGCGCGGGGAGAGCAAGAGAAACAGCATGCGCATCGCCCTCTG
Source organism: uncultured Clostridia bacterium (assembly GCA_946187035.1). Classification (GTDB taxonomy): domain Bacteria; phylum Bacillota; class Clostridia; order Oscillospirales; family Oscillospiraceae; genus CAG-103. The sequence continues at coordinate 45,806 of CAMHPQ010000004.1, forward strand.
CGTCGAGGAGATGGCCGGCAACGCCATCCTCCACGGCTTCCCGAAGGACAACCTTCCGCACCACCTCTCCGTGCGCGTCATCGACAAAAAGGACGCCTGGGTGCTGCGCTTCCGCGATGACTGCGGCGTCTTCGATCCGGTGCACTATATCCCGAAGGAGGGCAAAGACGCGCTGGGGATCCGTCTGGCCATGGCCCTCGCGGAGGAGACCAGCTACATCTACTCGCTGAATCTCAACAACCTGACGCTGAAGCTCCCGGCGGAAAAGACCGCCTGACGGGCACGGTTGTCAGTTGATCCGGAAAAACCGCAATTTGCAGAGGTCAGGACAAATGATAAGGCTGAAATACGGCAATACCAATACGTTCTTCATTCATGGCGATAACGCCGGACTGCTGTTCGATACGGACTATGCGGGGACACTGTCGGCCTTCTATAAGGCTATCAAGCAGAACGGCATTGCGGTAAAAGACATGGGGTATGTTCTGGCGTCACACTATCACCCGGATCACATGGGCCTGATCAGCGATCTGATGAAGCAGGGCGTCAAGCTCCTTGTGGTCGATGTGCAAAAAGGCTTTCTCCATGATTCAGACCGTATTTTTGCAAGGGACGGGATTTTTTATTCTCCAATCGATGAATGGTCGGCGACTGTTATTTCCTGCGCGGAAAGCAGAGATTTTTTGTCTCGCATGGGCATTCATGGCAGAATTGTTCACACCCCAAGCCACTCTGAAGACAGTATTTCTCTTGTTCTGGATGACGGGAACTGCTTTGTCGGGGATCTTGAACCCCTCGAATACCTGGAAGCGTATCAGGAGAATCCATCGTTGAAGCGCGACTGGGATCAGATTCTGTCTCTCTCACCCAAGCGCATATTCTACGCGCATATGCCTGAGAAACAGTTGGACTGACAAATGCCAGCTTATCGAGGAAGATTCTCTCACAGAGGAAGGTGACAGCATGCGCGACGATGACCTTTACAAAGAGCTGGGGCTCCTGACAAATGACAAGGGCAGCTGGAAGGAGCGCATTCCGTTTGTTTCGTCCCTGCTCACCCACGAATCTGTCCGGATACAGGCAAAGGCGCTCTGGCTGCTGGCCGAAATGGGGCTTGCCCATCCTCCGGAGGTGCAGGACGCGGTTCCTGCGATTGCGTCATTCCTCGACAGTCCGACGCCGCTTTTGCGCTCTTGTGCGGTGCATGCCCTCGGGCGGATTGGGCGGGGGAGCTTTCATGCGATCGAGCCTTATTGGTCGAGCCTGTTTCGTTTGGCCGCGGATGCGGACCCGCCCGTTCGGCTGAGCTTCGTTTGGGCGTCGGAGAATATCGCCGCGAACACGCCGGATCTTTATGGGCCTTATATGTCGATCTTTGCGGATCTTCTGCAGGACACGGACGACAAGGTGCGTATGGAGGCCCCGGAGATGTTTCGCGTGCTCGGCAAACGCAGGCCGGAGCTCGTCAGACCCTATCTGGAGCGGCTGCAAAGCATTGCGGAAACAGACTCGAACCGAGTCGTTCGGATCCACTGCCTCGGTGCGATCAAGGCAGCAGAGCAGGGATAGACAAATCGGGATTGATATGGGGGAGCCAATGAGCAGAATTGAGAATGCTGAACTGACAGTATTGTGCCTGATTGAAGACGGCGACAGAATACTGCTTCAAAACAGAGCAAAGAAAGACTGGCAGGGATACACATTGCCAGGCGGTCACGTAGAACCTGGGGAATCCTTTGTGGATGCGGTGATCCGTGAAATGAAAGAGGAAACTGGCTTAACAATCATCGGCCCGAGATTGGTCGGCGTGAAACAGTTTCCGATAGAGAATGGCAGGTATGTCGTCCTGCTGTTTAAGGCGACGCAGTGGTCGGGTGATCTCGTCTCATCTGAGGAAGGCCAAATGGAATGGATCAAGTACAGTGACCTTCCGACAGTAAAGACCGTCGATGATTTTGATGATCTCCTGAGAGTGATGAATACACCGGAACTGACAGAGTTTCAGTATTTGGTTTCCGGAGATGAATGGACTGTGGCGATGAAATAAACAACAGTTTTTCTATATCAATCGGCGTTCATTTCCCCTCGGAGGCTTTTGCCTTCGGGGGCTTTTCATTTACTCCTGGATGCGCCTCGGGAGAATCCCTTCTTTTCATTTTCGGCTCCAAGTGTTACAATAAAGATAATTCGCAAGAACAAAGGAGAAAAAACCATGGAATTTGATGCAAAAGGCTGTCTCAGCCTCTTTGAGCGGCTCCTGGCTGCCGACAGCACCACCGGCCAGTATGAGGCCGTGCAGAAGGTGGTCACGGATCTGCTGGACGAGTGGGGCGTGGCCTATGATCTCGTCCATAAGGGCGGCGTCATTGCCCGCCTCGGAGAAGGCGGCGACCCCGTTGCCATTACGGCCCATCTGGATGACATCGGCCTCATGGTTCGCCATGTGAACGCCGACGGCACCCTGAACGTCTGCCCCGTGGGCGGGCTCTATCCCTTTTACTGCGTGGGTGAGAATGTCCGCGTGCACACCCGCGGCGGCAAGGTCTTCACCGGCTCCGTCTGCCGGACGCCCAACTCCATCCACGTGACGGAGGAGGAACTGCGGGACACGGCGGGGGATTTTCGCAAGAATGTCTGCGTGGTGCTGGATGAGGCGGTTTCCTCGGCGGAGGAGACCCGCGCCCTGGGCATCGACACCGGGGACATCATCGCCCTCGAGCCGCGCTTCCATTTTTCTAACGGCTATATCAAGAGCCGCTTCGTGGACGACAAGGCCAGCGCCGCCGTGCTCCTGCAGGCAATCCAGGCCCTGCAAAAGCAAAGCTGCCTGAATCGAAAGGTCTACTTCTACTTCGCCGTCTACGAGGAGATCGGCCACGGCACCACCGTTCTGCCGGCGGACGTGAAGGACATGATCGCCGTGGACATCGCACCCACTGGCCCGGAGCAGAACTCCGACGAGCGCAAGGTCTCCATCTTCGCCAAGGATTCGCGCTTCCCCTATCACTGGGGCCTCACCAACGAGCTGCGCCAGGCGGCCATGGAAGCCGGCGTGGATTATGTGATGGACATCTTCACCCCGCACTACGGCACAGACTGCGACGGCAGCATCCTGGCCGGTCACGATATCCGCCACGCGGCCATCGGCCCCGGCACCCTGAACAGCCACGGCTATGAGCGCACCCACATCGAGGGATTGAAGAACACCTACGATCTGCTGATGGCCTATCTCAACCGATAAAAACACGCCCTGAGGTACATGCGATGAAAAACGGAAAAGCTCCGGATCCAAACAGCATCCACCCGATTGCAGGATATGACAAAGAGATCTATGTGAAGCCGACCATCACGAACCCCAATATCATCGTCGGCGACTTTACCTATATCGCCGATTCTGAGTTTGAAAGCCATGTTACGCACTTCTATCCGTGGAGCAGGGACAAACTCATCATCGGGAAGTTCTGCCAGATTGCGGCAGGGGTGGAGTTTGTGATGAACGACGCCAACCACCAGATGAACGCCGTCACGACCTTCCCGTTCTACACGCTGGAGGGCTGGGAGATGGAGCGGCCCCCTTCGTCAGACATGCCGTATAAGGGCGATACGGTGATCGGCAATGATGTGTGGATCGGTCAAAACGCGGTGATCCTGCCCGGCGTGCACATCGGGGACGGGGCGATCATCGGCGCCAACAGCGTGGTGGGCTACGACGTTGCGCCCTATACCATCGTGATCGGCAACCCGGCGAAGGTGCTGCGGAAGCGTTTTGACGACGCGCTGATCGACCTGCTTCTCCAGTTCAAATGGTGGGACAGGAGCGTGGAAGAGATCAACGGTCTGATTCCCATTCTGACCTGCAGCGATTTGGAAAAGGTTCGGGAAGAACTGGAAACCAGACTGTCAATCAAGCGAGCAAGTCTGGACAGAGCGTGCAGGGATTTGGAACGGATCCTTGAGAAGCTTTCCAGCGGTGAGGAAACCGTGGAAATCGCGGATTCCTACTACACGATGGAAAACGTGCTTACATTTCTCAGAGGTTTTTTACAGGAATTGCAGATTCTGAACGCGCAGATCGCGGAGCATGGGAACACAGAAGAACTGCTGAAAATCCTTCAGGAGAAGTATTCGGAGCTGTGGGTTTTCCAGCTGAGCTTCCCGATCACGAGCCTGCAGGGTGTCCTTGACGAACTGAAGCGTTACCCGGAGGCCAACGAGTAGAAAATCGAAGGCTTCCCTGGAGGGAATTTGCCTTGGAAGATCCAATGCCATTTTCCTATGGCATTCCCCATGGCTTTATGATACAATCAGAACAGAACAACCTGATTCAGAAAGAAGGAGATCCTATGATATCATCCAAACGCGCGCTGGCGCTCATGCTGAGTCTGATGCTGCTGCTCACCGCCCTCTGCGGCTGTGCGAAAAACAGCGAAGAGACCGAACCCGCGGGATCTGTCGCCCCAACGGAATCGGCAGCGCCCGCCGAGGAGGCGTCCGTCCCTGAGAGAGCGGACGGCGAGCAGTTCGAGACCACCATCCTGGTGGAGGGCATGGAGGAGACCGTGCAGTATCAGCATGTCCGGAACGAGACCGCCGGCTTCTCCATGGACTTTGAGTGCGAGAACTTTGCGCGGCAGAGCGAAGCGGATCGGGAGCGCTTCGTCTCGGTCTACGACGACCCCCAGAACCCCGAGAACTATCTGGAGGTGTCCTACAGCCCGGAGGACGCCGACACCGTCAGCGAGAAGATCAGCGAGGAGCTGTCCGCGGACTATGCGCTCTACCGTGACACGGTGGAGCTGGACGGCGCGGGGACCTGCCTGCACATCGACGCCTCCGCCGCCGCGGACGGAAACCACACGGCGGACATTCTGCAGGCGGTGTATATCATCCCTGCGGCGGATGGCTGCCGCGTGGCCAGACTGCACTATCTGCCCGAGGGCTCCGACGGCTTCGGCAAGCGGCTGTTCTATATGGTCAATACGATCACGGTTTTCGACGTGACGTAATGCACACCCGCGTTCATGCGGAGTCAACGGTATCCAAACGAAATCACAATCAGAAGGAGAAATGCGTATGAAAAAAAGAACTCTGTCGCTGCTGCTGGCGCTGTGCATGATACTCAGCCTGCTGCCCTTCGGGGCTGCCGCGGCGAGCTTTCAGGATGTGGCGTCCGGTGCCTATTACCACGACGCTGTGGAATGGGCGGTGAGCCACGATCCCCAGATCACCAAGGGCACCGGCGACACGGCCTTCAGCCCGGACCGCACCTGCAAACGCTGCGAGGTCGTCACCTTCCTGTGGCGGGCCTTCGGCGCGGAAAAGATGACCGGCGACAATCCCTTTGCGGACGTGAAGGCCTCGGATTATTACTATGACGCGGTGCTCTGGGCCGTCCAAAAGGGCGTCACCTCCGGCACCGACGCCGCCCACTTCAGTCCCTACAATCCCTGCACCCGGGAGCAGGTGGCGACCTTCCTCTGGCGGGCCTCCGGCAAGCCTGCGGCTGTGACCCAGGTCTCGCCCTTCGCGGACGTGCTGGATAAGGAGCACTATTCCTTCGCGCCCATCCTCTGGGCCTACGAAAACGGCGTCACCAACGGTATGCGAGCCAACGCCTTCGGCTCGGCGTCTCCCTGCACCCGCGGGCAGATCGTCACCTTCCTCTACCGCGCGCTTTCCAAGCCCATGGTTCCCGCAAAGCCGCTGGAGTCCTTCACCTTCCAGCCCAAGGTGGCCTCGAAGTATCTGACGGAAGTCTTCGGTGAGACCATGGTGGAGGCATGGTTCAATCTGGTGGACGCGGTGATGGCGGGGAAGACCGAGTTTGCCTGCCCGGATGACGAAACCTTCGACTGGGTGGTGGGCCAGTTCCCGGACAAGTGCCTGCCGCCCCTGCATGGTCATATCTGGGCCGTTAATCCGGACGATCCCGTGAAAAACGGCGTCGCCCAGTTCATGTATGACATTCCCTATGCTGAGATCCAGGCACAGATCGCGGACTTTTCCAAGCTGGTGGAGGGCATCCTCAACAAGACCATGAAGCCGGAAAACAGCGATTTTGAAAAGGCGCTGCTGCTGTACAACTACTTTGACTCCCACTATGTCTATGACTGGGACGCCTTTGAGGACAATGAGCGCGGCGAGGCGCCTTACCTCTCCAGCTACCGGATGCTCACCGGGAAGAAGGGAATCTGCCAGGAGATCTCTGTGGCCTACTCCTATCTGCTGATGCAGGCCGGTGTGGAAGCCACCACGGTGGGCGGCGTCGGTGATGAAGCTGCCCATCACCAGTGGAGCTATATTCGGCTGAATGGTCACGACTATCACATCGATCCCACCTGGGTGCTGGAAACCTACGGCGACCTGGCCTATTTCCTGATGACCGATGCGGAGCGTGATGCACAGGGCGGCTATTCGAAGGACCGCTTCCGCTATGTCTCCAACTATTCGCAGGAGCATCCGCACCCGGACTATCAGGCGAATGACGAGACCTTTGCCGAGCTGTGGAACGGCCACTTTGACTCCCTCGACCACGAAAACCAGATCCTGAACTATGTGGATTTCGGCGATTGGGGCGAGACCACCGTAAAGCATTTCAGCTACAAGGGATTCTAACCAACTGATGTTTCTCTCCGCAGGCACTGTCTGCGGAGAGATTTTTCATTATTGCCCTGCCTCTGAAATCGTGGTATGATGCAGAAAACCGGAGGGATTTTCCATGAAAAGAATCAAAACGCTGTTTCCCGCGCTGCTGGCCCTGCTGCTGGTCTGCGGCGTTCTGGCTTATTGCCCGGATAAGCCATCATTCCACAAAAAACTCCGCCTCTTTGGAAACCCATAAGAGGTGGAGCTTTCATTTTGTCAATTTCAGTCCGCCAGCCGGTTCAGGTCCCCTCTGAGCAGCAGGCGCAGATACAGGAGGAAGACCAGCAGATTGTTGGCGATCATGCAGCCCCAGGCGGCCACCAGACCGAGACCCAGAAATCGGGTGCAGACGAAGGTTCCCACGATGCGCACGCCCCACATGCCGATGAGGTTGTAGCGCAGGGGGATCCGGGTCCTTCCGGCGCCCTGAAGCATGCCTTCGGTGACGATGGAGACGCCGTAAAAGGGCTCGGAGCAGGCCACCATCCGCAGCACGGTACTGCCCAGGGAGATGGCCTCGGGACTCTTTGTGAACAGCCGCACCATCCACGGCGCGAAGGCGAAAAGCAGCCCGCCGGAGAGGAGCATCAAGGCGATCTCCACGAAGCGGATCGTGTGGCCCAGGGCCTTGAGTCTGGGCCGATCCTTCGCGCCAACGGCTGTCCCAGTGAGGGTGGCGGCGGCGTTCTGCATGCCGTAGCCGGGAATGTAAAAGGCGCTCTCCACGGTGTTGGCGATGGTGTGAGCCGCGGCGGAGATCTCGCCCAGACCGTTGATCATGGCGGCGAAGACGATGTAGCCCATGCAGGTGGCCAATTGCTGCAGCGCCAGCGGCAGCGTCACCTTCCACCAGGGGGCGAGCACCTTCCTGTCCGGACGAAGCCGAATGCCTTTGGGGGATAGGGCCGGGTGCCGCCAGAGCACCCATGTGATCATGACGCCTGCAAGCACATAGCTCACCGCGCTGGCAGCCGCCGCACCGGCCACGCCCCAGCCGAGACCGAAGCACCGGAAGGAGCGGCCAAAGAGCGTCACCGTGCGGCTGGGGAAGATCAGCAGGAAATTCAGAATCACGTTCAGGATGTTGGCGGCGATCCCGGCCCGCATGGGGGTCTTTACGTCACCCACGGAGCGCAAAACGGTGCCGAAGATGATGGAGGCCGCCCGGAACAGGGTGGGCAGATAGAGAATCAGAAAGTATTGCCCCGCCAGCTTTTGGATGGGCCGATCCACCTGCATCCAGACGGGCACAAAGGGGCTGCAGACCGTGGTCAGGATGGTCAGCGCGCCGCCCACCAGCAGCACCATCATCACCGCCTGGGCCGAGGCCTGCCGCACCAGCCTGGCGTCTCCCGCGCCGCTGGCTCTGGAGATGACGCTGAGAAATCCAATGCCGCAGGCGGAGAGCAGACAGATGATCAGCCAGTTGATTGTGGTGGTGGCGCCCACCGCTGCCGTGGCTGCCGTGCCCAGAGCGCCCACCATGGCCGTGTCGATGTACTGCACGGCGGTCTGCATCAGCTGCTCCAGCATGGTGGGCCATGCCAGCCTCATAACCGTCGGCAGCAGCGCCGGATCCAAACCGCAGCGCGTCCGCAGGGTCGTCTCCGCCACGGCGATCCCTCCCATTGAAGAAATATCGGCTCTACTCTATCACAACTCCGCCCGATAGGTCAACCGGGGGCTGCAGTTGTGTGAGTGTAGCTTAAAGGAACTTCGATGGATTCAAATTCTAGTTTATCGAGCAGAGTAAAAAAACTTGTCATTGCGAACCAGTGCGCACACTGGTGTGGCAATCCGTTCTCTTGCAGTACAGACTGATTATTTGCGAGATGACGGGCGAATCCGTTTTATCTCAACAGTCTGCAAGATCCTACTCCGCCGCCCGGGGGATGCGGATTGCCACACCAGTGACATCGGTCACTGGTTCGCAATGACACTCTTTGGGTCTGGCAGTTGAACTCCCATTTTACAGAGAATCGAAGACAACAAAACTCCCCTCGAAGGGTTGCTCCGAGGGGAAGCTTGTATTCTGGATTTGTCGGCTCAAATGATTCCCATGGGGATCAAAACGATCAGCAGCAGGGCGTCCAGACCCCAGAGGCAGAGGAGAAAATTTCTGCGCTTCTTCGGCTCCATGTCGGGGACATAGTTGCTGGCCAGGAAAAACGGGATGTAGGTGGTGACGAACACCGGCAGCACGCCCCACCACTTGTAGACCCAGATGAAGGAGTGGTTGCTGGTGCCGGCGAGGAAGGACTCGAACAGCGCAAACAGCAATGCCATCTCGATGGCGCCCACCAGCTTGCAGCTGATGCCGCCCTTGCCGTTTTTGGAGAAATACCGTTTGGTGCGGTCCTTCGGCAGCATCTTGAAGGAGATCATGCCGGCGATGGAGAACATCATCGACAGCTCCCAGCAGACGCCGATCAGCAGAATGAAGGTGGTGGAGTCGTTGGACACCGACCACAGCGGATAGCCGCTGACGTGGCCGATGATGGCGTTGCAGATCTCATACAGCCAATGCACCCCGTAGAGCGCAAGCCCGGCGCAGAGGATCTCGGTGTTCTTGTTGTGGATCTCCGTCCAGTAGATGTAGAACACGACCGCGAGAATGAAAATGAACGTCCAGTTGAAATTTTCCGTGCTTCTTACCCGGATGGCGTCCACCAGATCTCTGGCGGCCTGGGAACCGTCTCCCCAGAATTGAAACATACTTCTCCCTCCTTGAAAACCCATCTATTTTTCAACAATTATCGGCAAAACTGCCGCTTTAAGCCGATCATACCACAAAGGAGGGGCTGTGGCAATAGAAAAACTCCCGGGCGTGAACCCGGGAGCATTTTGTTTGCGGATGGCTTAGAAGCCGGTGCCGAAGCTGTCGATGACGTAGGCGGGCTCGCCGGCCTCATTGGGACGCAGGATGCCCACATTGGTCTTGTTGATGATCCAGCCGGTCTCCTCGTCAAATTCGCCGGTGCCGGCGAGGAACTCGTTGGGGTCCACGCCGTCAGCGGGGTGCAGCTCATACTTCACCTCGAAGGCGTAGTCGTCGGCGCCCAGCTCGTAAGTGGCCAGGGCTTCGTTCTCGGCCTCGTCATCGGCGGAGTAAACCTTCTCCACGCTGATGCGGGCGTCGTTGACCTTCTCGCCGTAGGTCTCCTCCAGCAGATACTGCATGGCGACCTCGATCTGGTACTTGGCGTCCTCTTCGCTCATGTTCTTGCCGGCAAGGGTCTCACCGGCTGCGGCGGCCTCGGCGGGCTCGGAACCGGCGGGCTCCGCGTTGTTCTTGGCGCAGGCGCCCAGGGCCAGGATCATGACCAGCACCAGCATCAGACTCAGGATTCTTTTCATGTTTGTCTCTCCTTTTTCACAGCATTTTTGTCCGGATCGGAGCCGAACAGCTTTGGATTATACACCCCGTCTGTCCTCGGATCAAGGGTGTTACGGTCTATTTGACGCGAAAACAGAAAATATGTTTCCGCGCTCGGCAGGGGAGACGAAAAAAATTGCCGCAGAGATCTTTTTGTGGTATTCTATAGGAAGCAAAATCGGGCGCTGGCCCGTGAGAGAAAAGGAGAGGGAAGTATGCTGCTGTTGCTCAATGCCTGTGTGCGGCGGGATTCCAGAACGAAGCGTCTGGCGGACTGCCTGCTCTCGCACCTCCCCGGGCCGGTGACGGAGCTGCGTTTGGAGGAGCTCGCGTTTCCCAAGGTGGACGAAGGGTTCCTGCTGGAGCGGGACCGGCTTTTGACGGAGAAGCAATTCGACCATCCGATGTTCGCTTTGGCCAGGCAGTTTGCCGAGACGGAGGAGATCGTCATCGCCGCGCCCTTCTGGGATCTGTCCTTCCCGGCGAGCCTAAAGGCCTATCTGGAGCAGATCAACGTGGTGGGCCTTACCTTCCGCTACACCAGCGAGGGAATCCCCGTGGGTCTCTGCAGAGCCAGGAAGCTCTGGTATGTCACCACCGTGGGGGGAGATTTCTTCCCGGCGGAATTCGGCTTCGGCTATGTGCAGGCCTTGGCGAAGAGCTTCTACGGCATCCCGGAGGTGGAGCTGATCCACGCCGCGGGGCTGGACATCATCGGCGCGCCTGTGGAACAGATTCTGCAGGAGGCGGAGCAGGAGATCGCCAGCCGGTTGTCTCCCGCGTAAAAACGTGATAAGCTGTTGTCATCAACGATCAGGAGGCGATTCCATGTCCATCCGAAACGAACCCCGTATCAAAAATCCCCTCATTGCGGCCATTCGGGAGCAGTTGGAGCACCGCGCCCTGTGGATGTACCTGTTGACTGACGAGGCAAAGAAGCGCGGCCTCCCGCCGGAGGAATACGCGCCGGATGCCATCCGCCGCTGCGGACTCTATCAGGGAGGCAATCTGCGAGAGAAGTCCGGGGGCGGCGACTCCCTGAAGGGCCTGAAAAAGACGCTGTTTTCCAAGTTCGCCCAGTGGGTCTTTGAAATGGACATCCGGCGCTGCGACGACGACCATCTGGACATCGATTTTCACTACTGTCCGCTGGTGAAGGCCTGGCAGAAGCAGGGCTGCTCCGATGAAGAGATCGCGCTCCTCTGCGACCACGCCATGTGCGGCGACCGGGGCATTGCGGAGAGCTTCGGCTGCAGGCTGAACCTGCCCAAAACCATCGCCCACGGGGACGACATCTGCCAGATCCGGTTTTACAGACCAAAAGAATAAAAATACGCGCTGCGATTCAAACGCAGCGCGTGAATTTTTTTGGATTTGCCTCAGACCTCGAAGGCCCAGCCGCCGTTTTGGAAGATCGGAACCGTCCTGCCGTCGCGGCAATGGGCGGTGATGCTCAGATCCGGGGCGCCGATCATGAAGTCCTCGTGGATCATGGAGTCGTTGACGCCCGTGGCGCGCATCTCCTCCAGGGTGCGGTTTTCGTAGCCCTCGATGGTGTCGATGAAGCCCATGCCCAGCGCCAGATGGCAGCAGGCGTTTTCGTCGAAGAGGGTGTTGTAAAACAGCAGGTTCGTGCGGTTGATGGGGCTGTCCCAGGGCACCAGGGCGCACTCGCCCAGATAGCAGCTGCCCTCGTCCATGTGGATGATCTTCTGCAGCAGCTCGTCGCCGCGCTCGGCCTTGGCCTCCACCGCCTTGCCCTCGTGGAAACGGATGTGGAAGTTTTCGATCAGCTGGCCCTGATAGCTCAGGGGCTTGGTGGAATAGACCACGCCCTCGGCCACGCCGCGCTTGGGGCTGATGAAGCACTCCTCGGTGGGCATGTTGGGGTTGTAGGTGACGCCTCTGCCGATGCTGGTCTCGCTGCCGCCGCAGAACCGGGCCTCGGGGATCATGCCCACGGTGAAGTCCGTGCCGTTGGAGGCGTGATACTCCAGGGTCTCGATGCCGAGAGAATTGAGGTAATTGCAGCGGGCCTTCAGCTCGTGGTTGTGCTTCTCCCAGTTCTCCACGCCGTCGGAGCCGTCGTCCATGCGGCAGGTGGCGAGGATGGCGTTCCAGAGGGCCTCCTCCGCCTGGGCGGGGCTCAGATCCGGGAAGACCTTCTTGGCCCAGGCTCTGCCGGGCACCGCGGCGATGCACCACTGGTAGCGGCCCTCCATCTTGTCCCGATAGGGTTTGATGATGGGGTAACGGCCCTGTCTGCCTTTGGCGGCCTTGGCCTGATTCATGCCCTTGAGCCCGTCGGGGTCGGCGCTCTCCAGATAGATCCGCACCGGCAGCGCCTCCACGTGGTGCCGGAGTTTTTCCTCTTCCCACTTCTCCACGGCGCCCAGGGTCTTGACGCTCTGGTGGCGGACGTGGAGCTTCTGCAAAGGCTGATGCTGCCAGTCCACCGTCACCTTTTTGGCGCCGGCCTTGTAGCACTCGTCCACCAGCATGGTGACGAATTCCGGCTGATCCAGCTCGGCGAGGATGATGACCTCCTGGCCCTTCTGTACCCGCGCCCCGGTGGTGGCGATCAGCTTCGCGTAGGCGCGCATGGTGGTTTTCTTCATTTTCGTTCTTCCTTTCCTTGGTGTTCCGGCAGCGAGACCATGAACCGGGTGCCCTTGCCCAAAGTGCTCTCCACATCCACGGTGCCCCCGTGGACCTGGACGATCTGCCGCACCATGGCCAGACCCAGACCCATGCCGTTCTGAGAACGGTCACTGTCGTCGCCCTGATAAAATCGCTGCCAGATCATGTTGAGTTTCTCTTCAGAGATGCCGACGCCGTTGTCCTCCACGGTCAGCACCGCTCTTCCGGAGGCGCGGATCAGCCGGACGTGAATCCAGCCGTTCTCCACGCCGAATTTGTAGGCGTTGTCGATGAGATTCTGCAGCATTCTGGAGATCAGGAACACGTCCATGTCGATGAAGATGCCGGACTGGATGTCCCGCTCCAGACGGATATTGTGCTGGGCAACCAAAGCCTGCTCCTCGCAGACGATGCTGACCAGATCGCTGAGATCGGCGTACTCGAAGCTCACCTTCTGGGTGCCCTGATCCAGCCGGGTGATCTCCAAAAGGCTCCGAACCAGGGTGGACATCTTCTCCGCCTGCCGCTCGATCACGTCCATGGAGGCCTTGTAGTCGTCCACGGTCATCTCGTTTTTCCTGGCGTAATTGCACTCGGCCAGAATCACCGTGGTAGGGGTTCTCAGCTCGTGGCTGGCGTCGGAGGTGAACTGCTGCTCGGCCTCGAAGCTTCGCTCCAGACGGTCGAACATGCTGTCGAAGGCGGCGGTGAGGTTTTCCACCTCGTCGTGGGTCTTTTTCCGCGGCTTGCCGTCGCCGATGCGGGCCTTCAGATCCTGCCCGTCGTTGATGGCGTTGGCCGCCTCCGTGACCTTCTTGATGGGTTTTAAGGCTTGTCTTGCAATAAAATAACCGCCCAGAATCGACAGAATCAGCAGCACCGGCAGCACCGACCAGGCCACCGCCACGATGGCGGTCATGAAGCTGCCGGTGGGGGCCGCGTCGATGATGCCCCGGAGCCACACGCCGCCCACAAACATGTCCACGTGGACGTCATAGACGTAGTAATCCGTGTCGCCGCAGCTCACCAGCTGCACCCGGTTGGCCGAGAGCGGCTCGTCGGCGGTGAAGGCCGAGGGCGCAGAGCCCCGGAGGATGTTCTCCTCCTCGTCATAGAGGATGGTATAGACGCCTCTGGAGTAGTATTTGATATCGTCAAACTGGAATTCCTGTTTGGAAAACTCCACCTTGTTGACGTTGGCGTTCACCACCTGCATGAGCCGCTGCTCCGGATTTTTCGTGACCACATTGCCGTTGATGATCATGATGAAGGTCAGCACCAGCGCCACGATCAGCACCATCATAGCGGCAAACCAGGTGGTGATGCGGAATTTGATGGAGGTATGCATCAGTCTTCCTCCCGCAGCACCCAGCCCACGCCCCAGACCGTGTGGATCAGCTTCTTTTCAAAGCCGCTGTCCAGCTTCCTGCGCAGGTAGCTGATGTACACGTCCACCACGTTGGAGCCGCCGGAGTAGTCGTAGTTCCAGAGGTTGTTCTCGATGCTCTCTCTGGAGAGGGTGACGCCCTTGTTGCGGATCATGTACTCCAAAAGGGCGAATTCCTTGGCGGAGAGATTCAAAAGCTTCCCGCCGCGGTGGGCGGTGTGGGCGGCGGTGTCCACCGTGAGATCCGCGAGGGAGAACACGTTGGAGCTGCTGCCGCTGCGCTTTCGGGTGACGACGCGGATTCTTGCCAGCAGCTCGTCAAAGCTGAAGGGTTTTACCAGATAATCGTCTGCGCCGCTGTCCAATCCGCGGACGCGATCACGGACGGCGTCCTTGGCAGTGAGGAAGATCACCGGCGTGTCCAGACCCCTGGCGCGCATCCGCTCCAGCACCTCAAAGCCGTCCATCTTCGGCATCATCACGTCCAGGATCACCACGTCATATTCCGCCCCGGCCAGATAGTCCAGCGCCTCGGCCCCGTCATAGCAGGCGTCCACGCTGTATCCGTCGGCGGCCAGAGTCTTGACCAAAATGCGATTGAGGTCCTTTTCGTCCTCAACGACTAAGATTCTCAAATTATCACCTCCCGGTGCGGAGACATTGTACCACAAAACCGCCCCGATGGAAAGAGGGGTAAGTTTACATAATATTTTATGCATTTGCTGTGATTCTTTCGCATTGCGGTATATTCCGGTTGATCGGGGCGTTCGTTTTTGCAAAAACTAAAATAGAATGTCATTGCGAGCCAGTGACCGACGTCATCTGGCGTGGCAGTCCGTTGGCTTGCGGTGCAGACTGATTCTTTGCGAAATGTTGGGCGAAACCGTTTTGTCTCAA